>NZ_JAMYMK010000035.1:0-25678 GCF_040318565.1 Mesorhizobium sp. M1142 | reverse complement strand
TGTCAGTTGTTAAGTCCCTCGCGCCTGTGACGCTCGGCACCGTGCTGATCGCAATCAGTCCGGCTTCATTGTCGGCTTCTGACGCTCAGGACCTCGCGTTCGCTTACGCTGACATGCCAATCAAACAGCTGAAAGACGTCTATTTGGATTGCGAGCGGGGAGGCCGCCGGTGCGCTGGGGCGCTCCGCATCTGCTGGTTACTGACGATAAGCTGGTCTACCTTATAGTCGGTGCGGCCCCGGCCTTCGGACTGTCAGTTGCGTTCGACCACCACGAATAGCCTCGCTTGGGAGCGTGTTGGCGTTCATGTTAAACCCATCGCCACGGCTAAACCCACGACAAGCGAAATGGCCAGGGCGACAAATACTGGAAGATGATGCATAACGGCTTCGTACCGACCGCCAAGACAACGGTCGACGAACGTTTGGAAACAGTCCCATCACGGTCCCACACATGGCTAACAAAAGGTTAACCATCTCATCGCTAGCGGGCTAGTGGAGAGGAAACTCGCTAGCCGCCCCTAAGGCCCCTCACGTCTCGTCACTGGTTCAGCCCTCCGGCCCCCGTCAAAAACCGAGCGTCCCGGATCATCCGCAACGTCGACAACGCCAAGACAGCCGGCGAGGAGCTGGTGAAGTGGACGAAGCGTGGCCCTGGGTGGGACCTCGCGGTGCGCGTTTGCATGGCCGTATATTCGACGAGATGGAAGCTGAGGAGGCCCGCAAGGCATTCCTGGCTGCTGCAAAAGAGGAGGGGACGTTACTCCCCCAATGGCAACTAGCCAGGAAAGCGGTTGAAATTTGGGAGGGACGATGCGGTCGCGCTCTCCCACGGTGGGTACGTCCTCGGCTATGTAAGTGGTGACCTCGATGAGAGCGCAGCTTGCCTCGATCGCGCGCTCGCTCTCAACCCGAACTTGGCAGCTGCCTTGGGCCTCAACAGCTGGGTGAAGGTTTGCTTGGGCGAGCCAGACAGAGCCGTCGAACACGCCGCGCTTGCGATGCGGCTGAGCCCATTTGATCCGCGCCTGTTCGCTTGGCAGTTCAACACTGGGCTCGCTCATTTCTGTGCTGGCCGCTACGGCGATGCCGTCGCGTGGGCTGGAAGGTCGTTGCGGCACCAACCAAACTACGCGAGCGCGATGCGCGTAGTGGCGGCGGGCCATGCCTGGGCGGGGCGGCTCGCGGAAGCCAGGGAAATGATCGCCCGCTATGCGCGTTCGACCCGGCGCTGCGGCTTTCGAATCTTGCCGACGTATTGCCGCCGTTCCGGCGATTGGACGATCGGAATAGGTATACCGAGGGCCTTCGTAGGGCGGGACTTCCAGAGTAACACGTATCAGTTTAAAGGGCGCCGTTGCGTCCACATTGATCGGGGCGATTTAAGGTGCCCGCATACGTGTGGATCTTCGCAATGTGGCAGGCACCTCAGCCTTGTTTGGTCCGCGAACGATGACTGCCCAACCGGTTGAGCACGGCCGGGTCTCTATCCCAAATGAACGAGACATGGTCCGATCTCCTGCGGTTTCGGTTGGCACGCCTTCTCAGCGCTTGCTGGTGATCGCAGCTTTGCGGGAAACAAGCGTTTGAAGGCCCGTCGTTTCGCTGGATCGCGGATCTGGCGCTGTTCACGACTGGCTGGTGCAAAAAACCTCTCGATTCCCACTGTCGTTCCAACTGCACATCAAACGCTGACGGCCGAGGTTTGGCCGTGCGGGGCTATCCCGGTCGCGCAAAATCCGAACTCAGGAGTGAATGACATGCAGGACGATACAATGGTCATGGAAAAGGCTTCCATGAAGAAGGCGCCGCGGGAGCCGAGGAACGGCGTTGATACGCCCACCCTTCTGGCCACCATCAACGCCGTCGCGGGCCAGCCGGAGCTTGCCAAGTTCCAGTTCCGTGCCAAAAGCCGGTGGATTGCAGGCACCCACAGCAGCAGCACGATGACCAACTTCTTCGGAGCCGGCGTCGAGCAGTCCCACGTGATGGCCTACCAGGCTGATAGCGACCATCCAGCGGTCCTGTGCGGCGCCGACAACGGCCCGACGCCGGTCGAATATCTTCTCCACGCGCTTGCTTCGGCAATACCGCGCAGTACGATGATCTCGCTCCACGGATCGCCACGTCCCCGTGCAAGCTCGAGCGCATGGCCCAGATTGGCCGCAGCTTCCGGCTCACACAGGCGCGCACGCACGCATGCGAGCACCGCGCGCGCGTGACATTCGAACTGGGCAAGATCGAGCCGCTCAGCCTCGGTCACCGCCATTTCCAAGGTGGCGCCCGCGTCGTAGTTGCGGCCGAGCAGGAATTCCGCGTGCCCAAGCATCGTCAACAGCCATGGCCGCAGAAGGATTGATGCGCTGGTCGCAGCTTCGGAGGACCACAACTGCAACGCCTCGACAAGCTCCGGCTCGGGCCCGCGCAGGACACCCACCACACCGGTGAAATAGGCGGCAGCGCAGCTGTCGATCGGGCGCGCCACTTCGGCCGCGACCTTCTGGAGTTCGGCAAGCGAACGCTCCGCATCGTCGAAACGGCCAAGGCGCGCTTCGGCCTGCGCGCGATGCCCCAGGTACCAAACCGCTCGCGCACCGAGCTGTCCGAAACGCTCCAGACGCCAAGCTTTGGTGAACCTCTCCTCATGCGGAACAAGCCGCTCGAGCACCTGCCGCGCCTCGCTGCGGATCAGAAGCGCCTGTGAGGCGGCCAGATCCGACTCGCTTATGCAGCGCTGCACGCCATTTGCCGTGGCGCCGCGCTTGAGTGTGTCGGCCGGTTCCAGCGCCTCCTCGTAGCGGCCATGGGAGCTGTTGAGATAGCTCAAATGGAGCAGCACCTCGGAGATGAGTTGCGGATCGCCCAGTTCCATGGCCAGTTCGCGCGCTTCCAACAGCTGCGGCAGCGCCTTCCGATAGGCACCCAGGGCGCCGTAGGCAGGCCGCATCCGCACCCGCAGGGCTATTGCTTGGGCGAGAGTTTTCGGATTTCGCGGCAACGCGGCGACTGCCTTGCGGGCGCGTTCTAGGAACTGGACGGCGGCGGAATAGGCCGAGCGTTCCTCAGCCCGACCCGCCGCTTGCAGCAGATAGTCCGCGGCAGGTTCCCACGCCTCGGCACGAAGCGCGTGCTCCGCCATTTCCTCGACGTGATGGTTCAGCGATCCGGCATAGAGCGTGTCCATCGCAAGCAGTGCACCCCGATGCAGCCTTTTTCGGTCCTCCGCCAGCAGGGATTCGTAGGCCACCTTGAGCGTCAAGGCGTGCTTGAACGTATATTCCACGTTAGGATAGCTCTGGACCTCGAACAGGAATTCCAGACTCTGCAGTTTGGCCAGGCATGATTCCAGTTCGGCATCCGGCAGCGGCGAGAGCGCGCTCAGCAGCGGATATGGAACATTCTTACCGATAACCGAAGCGACTTGGAGTACCTGCCTTTCCGAGTCACCCAGCTGCTGGATACGTGCGGCGATGAGCGACTGAACCGTCGAGGGGATGGTGATGGAGTCCACCGGCGTCTTGAGCTCGTAGCGGCCCGAATGGCCGACAAGTGCACCGTCCGCAACCAGTCCGCGCACCATTTCTTCCAGAAAGAGCGGTGTGCCCTCGGCCCGCTCGGCAAGTGTTTTCCGCAGTTCACCCAGGCTGGGATCGGATCCCAGTAATTCGGTGAGGAACTGGTCCATCTCGTCCCGCGCGAACCGCTCCAGCCTCATCTGCTGAAAATAGCCGCGGCGGTTCCATTCATGCCGGTACTGCGGCCTATAGGTGGCGAGAAGCATGATGCGGTTGGCGCCCATCACTTCGACCAGCCTGTTGACCACGGCCTCGCTCTCAGCATCGATCCAGTGCAGATCCTCTATAAGCATGGCGACGGGCGAGGCTCGGCTCAAGGCAACCAGAAAAGCGCTCATCGCCTCGGATACCCGTGAGGTCCGCTCCCGCGCATCGAGATGCAGCCACGCAGAATCGTTGACCGGCAGGTCCGCGAGGAATGAAAGCGGCGCCGCATGACGTGGATCCAGGTCCAGTTCCGCCTGCTTAAGGGCAAACAGGCGCTGGGCGTCCGCCAAGCCGTCCTCGCCGCGAATGCCACAAGCCGAGAGCAACAGCTTCTTTACAGTGCCTAGAGCGACCGATGAATCAAACTCCAGACCGCCGCATTCAAGGACAGTAAAACCAGCAACCTCGTCGAGGGAGAGAAATTCGTGGGCAAGTCTCGACTTGCCCATGCCGGGATCGGCGACGATGCCAATGATCTGGCCGTGGCCCTCCCTGACCCGGCGCCAAGTTGCAAGAAGCATTTTGAGCTCAAGCTCGCGCGCCACCAATCCGGTAAGGCCGCGGTTGGCCCTCAGGTGCCAGCGCGACAGAGCGTGGTTCTCGCCCAACAATTCGTAAATACGTTCGTCACGGCCAAGTTGCGGATGCTCCGAATGCGCTAAGCGGTGCATCTGCACATAGCCTCCGGCGGCTGCGCGCGCCCGGGCCGTTGCGGCGATCGTCGCACGGTGCAAGGCACGCATCAGCCGGTTGGCTGCACGCGGCGCGGCGCCGGCCAGTTCAACCTTGCTGCCTTCGCTCGTCCATTGTTGCCGCACGATGACCTCGCCGGTGTCTATTCCGGCCCTCAACCGGGTGCCGCCGTGGGAGAGCTCCTCCACGGCTAGCTTAGCCGCGAGCGCGGCGCGGCACGCAAGATACGCGTGATCCTCTGTGGCGCGAGCAAGGCCGAATGCTGCCGTGATTGTCCCGTCAGCAGACGATGTGATGGTACCGCCATGGCTCTCCACGACCTGTATCAAGCGATCCTCGAGGGGCTGGAATTCGCGGATCGCCACCTCCGGATCTTCTGTTTCGAGGAGATGCATGGGACTGACCACTTCCGCGGCAAGCACGGTTATGTACTGCCGAGAGCGGTTGATTCCCAAGGACGCCGGAGGACCCGCGAGTTGCTGCGTCTGTTCGGGGTCCGCAAGAAAACGACGCGTTTCATCCACAAAGGTTGCGAACGCTGGTTCGTGACCAAGCAGCACGTGATTGGCGCTATCGAGCGCAACGAAACGCGCGCCGGGGATTTTCCCAGCGATTGCCTGACCATGATCGAACGGAATGACGGCATCCCCAATGGCATGCATCACCAGGGTCGGAACGCGAACTCGGGGCAACAGGTCGTCCACATCGATGACGGCGCCTTCCTCGAAGATTCGATGGGCAATCTCCGGCGAGACGGTACTGCGTTGCAGCTCATTGTACCAATTCTTCTGTTCCGGCGTTGCTTCCGGAATGAAGAGGGAGGTGAACATCTGGCGGAATACCGGGTCGTCTTGGCCCCAGCCCTCCTGTATTAGCGCTCCCATGGCTTCGCGACGCGCTATTTCGCGCTGATTGCCTCGTTTGCGCCAGCCCATGGTAAATCCGCCATACAGAACCAATCCCGCCACCCCCACAGGATGCCATACGGCATACGCGATCGAGACGGCACACCCTTGGGAAATGCCAAGCAGGGATACGCGGCGCAGACCAGCGGCATCGATGATGCTCTCCAAGTCGGCGACCATGGCATCAAAGGAAAGGTCGGCGGGATACCGGTCTGATAGGCCGTTGCCGCGCTGGTCGTAGCGTATCAGCTGGTAGTGCGCGGAGAGGCCCTCGATCCAATGCTTCCACACCGGACTGTCCCATTCGAGCTCGAGATGGGACATCCAGTGGGCGGCCCTCACCAAAGGGGGACCTTGACCACTCAATGCGTAGGCCAGGCGCGCGCCGTCGGGTGTCGTGCACCGGCGGATCTCCTGCGCAAGCACCACTTCCGGCGGAGAAGCAAGCTGCATCTCCAGCGTAGGCAGAACCTGCGTCGAAGTGACGGTCTCACCCGCGGGAGCGATCTGAGTGTCCGTTCTCGTGGCGCTGCTTTGGACCATGGCGGACTGCCGTGCAGCCTCGCTTAGACGGCGGATGTCGGCTCGAAGTGCGCCGTCCTCGGGCTCCAGCGCCTGCAGGTCATGCGCGTACGGAAGCGCCCGAGCAGGGCAATCATCCGCCAGCCGGTCGACGAGCACGCGAAGGATGCGCAGACGCGTCACGTGTAGTTCGTCGGCAGTCGCAATGCGCCAGGCCTCGAATTCCGGACAGCGCGGCAATGAAAGGTCATCCAGGAAACGTCCGCGAAACGCTCGGGCGAGGGCCTCCAGTTGCTCCCGTTCAAGGGCCTCTATGTCGCGAGCGCCGAGACCCCGGAGAGGCGCGATGTCCAGCGTCATTTGGCTGGTGTTCAGGCGAACTGCGTTGCGGTCGGCTTGCAGGATCTCGCCCTGCCCGAGGTCGACGACCTGCCGTATCTTGGAGAGACTCCAGCGAAGAGCGCCGCGAGGATCGTCCGGTACCTCCCAGAACATTTCGCAAAGGCGCTCGCGCCGCTGCGGGCGCTCGACAAGCGCAAGATAGGCCAGCAGCGCCCGCGTCTTTTTCGAACGCGGCAAGGAAACGACCTCGCCATGGCGAAGGACGGTCAGATCTCCGAGGAGGCGAATTTCGAGCGACACTTTGCCGATCCCAGTGCGCCTGCTAAATTAGCGGTAGAATGTATCAAGTTCGTGCCGCTGCCGAAACCGTTCGTTTCAGAAACGCGAGCGATCTGACTTGCTCCTCGCTTCGGGGAGGTCGGCACGGAAAAGTCTACATGAAGCCGAACCGGAAGCGGATGGCGTCCGTGTTGCCTCGTTCTGGGTTGGTAGCGACGATGCGTCTCACGCCGCCGCCCGCATCCATCGGGGCAGCAGGCTGTCGGGATTTGCACATGCGCCGGGTGTGTAGTTTGCGCCAATAGACTCCAGCCGGGCGCCGAGCGTGCCGTCTCGCCATGCTGCAAGTGTATCTAGGCAGCCACCGAGATGCTCGCCGCCGACAAAGACCTGCGGAATTGTAGGCGAGCCAATCCGGGCTCTCAGGGCCTTTCGGATTTCTCCGTCCAGGCCGATCTTCTGGAATTCCGGGGTATCGATGTCGATGGACTTGTAGGCGATTCCGGCACGATCGAAGAGCTTTCTTACCGTCCAGCAGAATTCGCACCATGTCAGAGCGAACATGACTACCGGGTGCTCCAAATCATTGATCGCCTCATCAATAAACTCATGCGCCAACGGATCGATTTGGATGTCGTTCGCGGGCGCCGATGACAGCGCGAAGGATGGCGGCCGGTCGAAGCGGTAGCCGGGTGTAGAGTGAGAGATCGCCTCCTCGGCCTCCGACATTTCGTCGCTGATATGATCGAACAGGATCGTGCTGAGATACCGCTCGCCTGTGTCAGGCAACATGCAGAGCACGCTCTGGTCCGGGCCGGCGCGCCGAGCGATTTCCAGTGCCCCGCTCAAGGTTGCTCCGCCGGAGATGCCCGCCAATATTCCCTCTTCCTTCGCAAGCCGGCGTGCGACTTCTAGGGCGCTGGCACCTGAAACGGGCAGGATCTCGTCCACAAGGTTGTCGGCCATGGCATTGCCTACAATTTGCGGAATGAAATCTGGGCTCCACCCCTGCATCGGGTGTGGCCGGAAGCGGGTGTGCGCTCGTGTCGGCAGTCCGTGGTCGTCAAAGCTTTGGGGAATGCCGCTCGACAGCAGTGCCGAATTATCGGGCTCGCACACGATGATTCGCGTTTGCGGCCGCTCGCGCTTGAGCACTCGCGCCACACCGGCAAGAGTTCCGCCGGTCCCTGTGCCGGTGACCCAGTAATCGAGTGGACGGTCCTGAAAAGCCGCGAGAATTTCGAGCGCTGTCGTGCGGGCATGAATATCGGCGTTGACGGGCGTCTCGAATTGCCGGCAGAGGAACCAGCCGTGCGTTTCGGCCAGCTCGATCGCCTTGGCCAGCATGCCGCTGCCACGCTCGACGGCAGGTGTCAACACGACCTTGGCACCGAAGAAACGCATGAGCTTGCGGCGTTCGAGGCTGGCGTTTTCCGGCATGACGATAACAAGAGGATAGCGTTTCGTGGCGCAAACCATGGCGAGCCCAATGCCTGTGTTGCCACTCGTCGCCTCGATCACGGTCTGGCCAGGTCGAAGTAATCCAGAACGCTCCGCTTGTTGGATGACGGCGGCGGCAAAACGGTCCTTGACCGATCCGCCAGGATTGAACGCTTCGATCTTGGCATAGAGCGAGGCGGCGCCGTTGTTTATGCGCGAAAGGCGCACGACCGGCGTGTCACCGATCGTGTCGAGAATGCTGTCGTGGATTGGGCTCATCTCAGTTGGTCCTTGTTTAGCGACGGCGGCATTCCGTCCCTTTGATCTCTGAAATTGGCAGGAAAGCCGAGGTTTGCAGCGTTTGACCCAACGTGGAATTCAGCGATTCCAACGCTTGAATCAGTGGCCCACTGCAGGATCTGGAAGTCCGCCGCCGCATGGGGCCAGCGCTCTCGCACCGAACGACGCCAATACAGCCAGCACGGCCAGATTGGCTGCGCCCGCGGCAGATGCAATTAGGAAAGCGGGCCTATAGCTGCCGAAGTGGTCATAGACGAAGCCGCCGAAATAGCCGGCCATGCCCATGCCTACCCAGGCGATCAGCATGACAGTGCCGAGTGACTGGCCAAAGCGTTCGGCTGGCACAAACTGGCGTACGCAGAGGATCAGGCAGGTCATGTTTCCAGCAAAACCAAAACCGAAGACTGCCGACAGCACCAAGAGGCTCAGCTGCTGGTCTAGCGCGGGAAAAATCGCAACGCATGCCGTCTGAATGAAAGATGCCAGTGCATAGGCAGCAAGGTTGCCTGCCCGGTCGGCGAGGAGCCCGAATGCGATCCGCCCGGCGGCGCCGAACAGCATCGCGATCAACAGGCTGAGCGATCCGACATCCGAAGATCCGCACACGGCCGTGACGAAGCTCGTGAGGTGCATCAGCGGGACCCCCATGCAGGCGCAGCAGAGAAAGGCTGCCGCAGACAGGAGCGCCACGGGAGAAATCCGGCCACCTTGGAAAGCTGGCTCTGTTGAAAAACGCACGGGGACGGGAAGAACGTCGCCGAGGGGCGGCCTTTGAACCGCAGGCAGAAGGATCGCCAGCGCAGCCATTGTCGCCGCCGCCATCACCGCATATGCGAAGCGCCAGCCGACGCCATCAATCAAGGCATTCGCGGCGTACGGCAGTATGCCTTGACCTAGGGCTCCTCCTGCTGTGACGGTCCCCACGGCGAGGCCCCGGCGGCGGTCGAACCAGAGCCCGGTTACCGCAAGTACCGGCGCATAAAGACAGGCAAAGCCGAGCCCGCCCAGCGCGAAATTGGCGGCATAGATCTGCCAGAGCGAAGTTGCGAAGGACATCGCGGCAAGCGCTATCACCATACCTGCCGAGCCGATGAACAGCAGGTTTCTGGTATTCAGGCGATCGGACAACCGGCCCCAGAACAGCCCGCCCAAGGCCATGCCGACGCTTGACAGCGTGTAGGCAAGGCTAATATCGGCTCGCGACCAGCCAAACTCCGCCTCAAGCGGCCTGATAAAAACGGATGTCAGCGCGAGGCTACCAAATCCGAACGCCATGGCAGTCGTAGCACCGGCCGCAGCCAACAGGCCGCGCAGCCGCATTGTGTTACCCCGAACCTCGCTGTTTCCAGCCGCTGGTGATTGACGATTCGACATGTTTCTGCCCTCAGAACATCTTCGAAGCTGTCATCGCCCAGCGGTATGGAAGCAGGCGTGTGCATCAGCGTAGAAACTCCGGACCCGGCCGTGGAAACGGCCCACTTTGGACCTGCAATCTACCCGACAGGAGGGGCTGATACCGAGATCAGGCCTAATCGAGAATGGTAAATCCCCAGAACCAGACGAGGCGGACCAGTGATCGGATAGCCGGCGCCGTCTGACAGACGTTGCAGATATGCGGGCTCTGATGTAATTTAGCACTTGATCAAGTGAGAAATATGCCCGCTGCCGCGACGGCTTTTCTCCCTTTTTTGTCCCGGCAGATTGCATGCTCTCTAACGGACCTGGCTACCCCATGCGGTGTTCTTGTGGTCGCGAGGTAACAGCGTTTATGGGGTTGCCATGCTCCGACTTTGCGCAATCGTCGCAGCCTTCCTCCTTGCGAGCTTCACGACTTTTCACGCTTGCGCCGACCGAAGGGTCGCTTTTGTCATCGGCAATTCGGACTACCGACAATTCCCCGCGCTCAAGAACCCGGTCAAGGATGCCGAGGACGTGTCGAAAACATTTCGACTGGCAGGATTCGAGGTCTTCGTCGCAAGCGATCTGACGAAGCTGCAATTCGAAGAACAGTTCCGCAATTATCTTGCCGCCGTTGACGGCGCCGACCTTGCGGTCGTCTACTATTCCGGTCACGGTTTTCAGATCGGCGGCGAAAATTTCCTGATCCCGGTCGATGCCTCCTTGAAGGAGGCGGCGGACATCGAGGTCCAGGCCATCAAGCTCAACGATGTGCTGGGACAATTGCGTTCGAAATCGAAGATCCAGGTGATCATCCTCGATGCCTGCCGCAACAATCCGTTTCCGCGCAAGAACTACTGGCTGAGAGACCAGCTCATTGCCACCGGTAACGCCGGGCTCGCCCAGGTCAAAAGCTCGCTGAACACGCTGATTGCATTTGCCACCGAACCCGGGGCGGCGGCGTATGACGGGGCCGGCGAACTCAGCCCGTTTTCGGCGGCGTTTTCCCGTCGCGCGCTAGCGCCTAACCAGGAAATCCGCACCGTAATGGCGGCGGTACGCCGCGATGTGGTGGAAGCTACAAACGGCCTCCAAGTTCCCTGGGAGAACTCATCACTGATTGACGAAGTCGTGCTGATGCGCCGCAGCAGTCGCCCCGCACTGCCGCCGGTGCTGGAGAAGGTCGTGCTGTCGGGTGTTGGACCCGTCGGCTTGGGTCTGCCCGAACCGGTAGACATCGACGGCGGCACGATCACCCTGAGCATTGAAAGACCGCCTGCCCTGGGGCGCCTGATGCTGGACGGCAACCCCGTCAGGGTGGGCGTGCCGATTCAGGGCAAGGACCTCCCGCGCTTGCAGATGGACGTTCCCAAGGGTGTCGCTGCGCAGGAAGAGGTGGATATGCTGGCCTATGCCACGCATGACAATTGGGGCGGTCAAACCCAGGGCATTCTGGTGTTTCGGGTCAAGAGCGGCAAAGGCCCACAGGGTAAACAGATCATGGCCTCGCTCGAGGCCGAGCAGAAGCAGAAGGTATTGCAGCGTGGCATTCATATCACCGGTGCGGCAGAAGCGATCGAAAACCGCGACATCGATGTTCCCATGGGCGTCGGTCCGGTCTTCCTGAAGCTTGACTTCCCGACCGAAGATCCCGCTGTCACGCTGAAAGTTTCGAAATATCCGACAACGGGAACGCTCTCGCTGCCCGATCGAACCCTGTCGCCCCAGTCGAGCCTGATGGCCGCAGAGGTCGATCGACTGCGCTACGAGCCACAGATCGGCGCCGAAGCCACGGTCGAGGTCGGCTTCGAGATTCGGGCGGACAGCAGCTCATCAAAGCCAGCCACGATGAAACTCTCGCCAATAGTCGATCCTTGCGATACGGCTGCCGGCGAACCTCTGGACCTGCAAGGCGTCGTCCCCGGCCTGCTGCCGAACGAAATTGGCGCCAGCGCGGTAGAGCTTTGCGAGACCGCCGTGAAGGCTTATCCCGACGTTGCGCGCTTCCGCTATGAACTTGGGCGCGCGCTCCTTGCGGCAGGCAAGGTCGATGAGGGCAGGACAGCCATCGAGCAAGCCGCCAAGAAGGGACACGTACGTGCCGTGTTCGAGCTAGGCTACATGTATGCGACCGGAACCGGAATGGCCGTCGACCGCGCACAGGCCAACGCGCTTTACGCCGCTGCGTCCGACAAGGGGGATCCCTACGGCATGACGTCGTGGGGTCGCGCCTTGTTCAATGGGTATGGCGTCAAGCCCGACACGGCCAAGGGCTTGGACCTGCTGCTCAAGGCAGCGGCGATGGGCCATACCTATGCAATGAACGATCTGGCCGCGATCTTCACCGAGGGCCGCAACGGCGTGACCGCTGACCAAGCCCGCGCCGTTGCGTTCCTGCAGGCCGGCGTCCAGCGGCAGGATATGTATTCTATGAACCTGCTCGGCCGCAATTACTTGTCTGGGCAGGGCGTTGAGAAGGATCCGAAGACGGCGCTGGCGCTGTTTCAGCAGGCAATCGATCTCGGCCAGCCCTATGCGCCCGGCAGCCTCGCACGCATGTATCGGGACGGTGTCGGTGTGGAACGGAGCCTCGCGGAAGCGCAGCGATTGTTCGAAATCGGGATCGCACGGGGTGACCCGTTCGCAGCTTACGATCGCGCGGCTCTCGAAATGCAAAAAGGCGACAAGGCCGATCAGGGTCATGTCGTGCGTTTCCTTGCGTTTGCGGCTGCGCTCGATGTGCGCAAGGAACTGCCGGACGCCCAAAGAGCGCTGGCAAAGTTCGGTCCGAAGCCAAAAACAGCGGCCTTGAAGCAGCTGCGCCAGGAACTGAAATCGAATTTTCCCCGGTCGGGTTCACTGGACACGCAACTGGTTAACGCGGCCAGACGGGCTTGGGAAGAAGCCAATCCGCGTCGGGACTTGTTTTGACTGAGGAGGAGGCAATGGCAGGCAGAGTATTGAAACAGGCAATACTTGGAACAGCGTTATCCGGCATCATGGTGGGCCTCATGGGTTGCACCTCCCTGGTCCCTAGGGTTGAACCGACGCCGCTGGTCGCCACGCCCGCGCCAAAGGTTCTTCGCAGAGTTCCCCCGCCAAAGGTCGTCCGCAGGGTTGCTCCGTCAAAGGTCGTCAAGCCTGCTCCCAGGAGGGCCGCCAAGAAAGTGATCATACCGGTTGAGGAGGAGCCTGTTCCTGCGCCTGTGTTCATTCCTCCTTCGGGCGGGAGCGGCGGGAGCGGTGGGAGCGGCGGGAGCGGCGGCGGGGGAGGCGGCTGGGGAGGATGATCAGCTCAAGTTGTGAGGGCCAAGAAGGATCGCAGAGCCCAGAAGACAAGCTGCCTTGTGTTTGGAAAATCTGCGACGGGTTGTTTCTCCCGTTCATCAAGGACGAAAGAAACGCGAAGGCTGGCATCTGATTGAGGGTCGGAAAAGCGCGGCGCGCCGGTTGTCGCACATCACTAGGCGGTCTCGAGCCGGCTGAACCGAACCGGAATGAGTTTCCGGGTCTCGAGCTGCCCTGCCGCATCCTTGTCGATGACAGTCAGAAACTGTGCTTCTTTAGATCCCAAAGGCAGTACCAGCCGTCCCCCCGGCTTGAGTTGCGTCAGAAAAGCCGGCGGTGTCTGCTCAGCCGCCGCCGTGACCAGGATTTTGTCGAATGGGGCGTGCTCGGGCCAGCCGCGAGACCCGTCTCCGACACGAATGCCGACATTGGATAAGCCGAGGTCATGCAGGAGAGCCTCCGCACGGCTTGCGAATTCCTCGATGATTTCTACGCTCCAAACTTGCCCGGCGAGTCCCGCGAGGATTGCGGTTTGGTAGCCCAGGCCGGTGCCGATCTCGAGCACCGCCTCGTGCGGTTGGGGAGCAAGAAGATCGATCATGAGGGCGACGATGAACGGCTGCGAGACGGTTTTATCGAAGCCGATCGGCAGCGGCATGTCCTGGTAGGCGTAAGGTGCAACCGAAGCTGGCACGAAGAGATGCCGCGGCAATCGCCGCATCGCTGCCATCACCCGTTCATCGAGCGCCGCCTTGCCGAGTTCTTCGCTTGCAAGGTCGGTATGGATTGCAATCATCTCGACCATGTGCCTGCGTAGGATGGCCAGGTGCTCTTCGTTCATAGGCTTCATGACGGTGGGACTTTCCTCAACCAGCTTGCTGCCAGAGAGCCTTATATCCTGTTCGTCACAGTAGCGCCCGCTATCGTTTCCAACACGGGTGTCCAGGGCAGGGGTGGGTGACCGTCTTGGCAGTCAAGGGCGCTGTGTAGTTCACGTCCCTGTCCGGGTTATCCTCGGAGAGAATGGCCGGGCGACTTGTGCTGAAAATTCATGGCGAGTGTCAGAAAAGGTTCGTCTTGCCGTGGGTCAACCGTAGTGAAGTTTCGGTTTGGGCTCGGTGCCGGTGAATTTGACGCCGATGCGGTCGTTGCGACGCCAACGAACTTCCGATCTATAGGCAACTCCATCGACCGACACGTAGAGCAAGAAGCGATCGGGAACCCGAGCTTCGGGCGCGACCTTCAGCTCGGCGCCCCCCTCATGCTGATTGCGCAAGGTGCAGCTGATCTCGGAATTCTGGATCCCGGTGATGATCGTCCCGCCCTTTAGCACACGTGGGCGGCGCTCGCGCCGATGCTCGTCGGAACTCTGATCAAGTGGATTGGCGGTGTTTGCCATCGATAAAATGCCAGATCTGCCGAAATTCACCCTTAAGTATAAAACACCGAACACAGACGCACAGCAATGGGCGATCATGTTGCTCAGGTATGTGGCATTCTAGGACATGCTCAGGTAATATCTAGCAAGGTTCCGCGTTGCCGACGTGTCGATCAGCACGGGTTCCAAGCTTCTGGTCGACGCCGGCCCCGTAGCCGTCGAACTCCACCTCCTGAATCCAAGCATCGCCGTGGGGCGGCTTCTCGATCAGGGTCGGCATCAAGGCTCAATGAACTCTAGCCGGCCGGTGCTGGCGTGCGGTGCCAGACGCATCGACCATTCCGGGGCGCCTTACAGCTTCTACACAGCGGAATTGCCGCCACGTACTTCATTCGCATGTATCATTACATTAGGTCTAGCTCATATACTCACAGTCAAGCGAGCACTCCCAAAGGCTCGCTGGTCAGGCCCAGCGGTCTACCCTCACCGCAAGCCGCTGGGCCGCTAGAACGAGCGCAACGGATGGCGCCGACTTCATGACGAGGATTAAAATCGGGGTCAATTGAATGTGTACGTTTGCTGCAAATGTTCCGGGCCGGAGCCCTTGCTCGTTCGAGGGTTCGAATGCTGGAGATGCAGGCGTGGCCAAGAAGCCGTCTATTGCCGGTTTAGCCAAAGACTTGTCTAATGTTGCGCTCACATTCAATTGTCCGAATTGCTCGCATCCGGCGGTAAGGAAAGGCTCTGCACTAAGAACGATTGCGCACTTCAGATGCCACGGGTGCAACGCCAAGGTGCGGATCACTTATCAGCAGAAGCTAGCAATCTTCGAAAAGCACAGGCTATCGGCCGCCCGAGGCGCGCTGCGACAACTCAACTCTGCTTTGCGGTAAGCCTAGCGGCTTCGCCCAACGTCATGTGCGGCACGGCGCTGTCACCCCAATCTGATCCCAAAAGTCCAGCCGCGAGGCGTTGCGTAGACCCTCGTCGCCGCGCAGTGCTTACGCGGCCAATCAGTCCCGGCTTGATCCATTGAGTGGCTGGGCGCTTCGTGCACTTTGGCGACGGCCCGGCATGCTCATGCACCCGTTTCCATAGCTCGCGGATCATTCGGGGTCGAATTAAGAGGCGAATGCGGGGCTTGCCAAGCTCGCGCTCAATGCCGAGCAGTTGGCCGAGCGCGGCCGCCGGACTTGTGCCCGTCGGGGCACTCTTTGCTGAAGTTGCCCCGTGATCGAGACTGGCAGGACTAATGTCCCCAGAGTCGGACTTTTTGCTCCAGGACCACCGTTTTCCTTCGCAGACTCAGCCAGGGATCACGTCATGCGCTGGGACTGTCAGGAGTTCTGTGCGAGGCCATGACGATGGAAGGAAAGAATCATCACATGGCTATCGGGAAAGAATTTCTGGACCAGCTGCTTGCCGGTCGTGATCCGAACGAGGTTTTCGCCAAGGGGGTTGCTTGACGACCTGAAGAAGGCGCTTTCGGAGCGCATTTTGAACGCCGAGCTCGACGAGCACTTCGATGAGGAGAGCACCGAGAGGAACGTCAATCGCGCAAAGGCCATTCGCGGAAGTCGGTGCTGACGGGCACATCGAAGATGACGCTGACTATCCCGCGCACCGTGCCGGAACCTTCGATCCGAAGCTGATCGCCAAATATCAGCGCCGCTTTCCAGACTTCGCGATGGACGCGTTCGAAACTGCGGCCAAGCATCTCGACAATGGCTATGACCGGCCGGCATTTGCTGCGGCGGCAGAGTAGCAGATGTCAGGCGTTCAAGATTTCGCTTCCTTGGCGGCGGTCAGAAATGCCGCGCGGGCTACCTCCGGGGCGCTTCCACCGCCGAGCACCTTCATGCAGGCCATTCGTGCCTGGATGCGGCGCCCCGTCTCTCCAATGGGCCAATCATACAGCAGCATTTCGGCGGCCTCGCGGGTGCTCGAAACACTGACTTTGCCCGAGGACAGCAACAGGGTCACGGGCTTTTCGAACGTGCCGACGTCTCGTTCGCTGGTCATGTTCTGGTTTCCTTTCGCGGTGTCCCTACGACCCTACGGGCGAACACCACATTTCGTTGCGTCACGATTGACCCGGTGCGCGAACATTCGGTGAGAAGCTCCTTGCGACTGCATGCCCTTGGGGCATTCCTGCCGGCATTGCCGAGGGGTGAGAATGTTAATCCTCGGCCTCGACATCGCATGCGCTTGGTATGAGCCCGGCTCATCGCTCTCGATCAAGACTGGCCTGATCAAAGCCATCGGCGAGAACGCCGAGGAGCAGGGGATCGCTCGGTTGCCAGCTTCGCGCCATGATCAAGGCAACAGGCCCGACTTTGTGTCGATCGAGCAGCCGATGGCCAACGTGGTCTCATTCAAAACGTGGTCTCATTCAGGAAGACCGCCAGACGCTTACGCCCCCAGCGACGAGCAAACTGCTAACCCGATCGCCTTGCAGCGCGAGGGGCTGGCCTGCGCCGCTGCGGCCATCATCAGCGACGGCTACGGTATCCACTGGGAAACAATCCCTTTGTCGACGCAGCGGAAGCATTTCCTTGGCATGGGCTGCTCGCCCGGCTTTGACCACGCCATGTAGAAGCGCACTGCGGTCGAGCGCTGCCGCCAGCGAAGCGTGTCAGGGGTTCAAATTGCGAGAGCGCGTCACCTACATCGACTCGCCGCCGCCGAGGGGAGGGCTGCTCGTAAAGGCCGGTTGCGAATGCGCCATGTGCTGATTCCGGTAATGGAATGCGGCCTTGTCCGGATCCTAGACACGCTGCTCAATGTCGGCGCAAACAAAGGATTGGGCTGCATTTGCCGGCGTGTCATTGCCGACCTTGCCGTAGCTTCCAAGGACAGTCTTGACGAGCGCTTCTCGGTCGAGGACGTGTTCAGCGCCACGCGCAGATCGTTGTTGTTGTCAAAGGGCTGTCGCAGCGGGCTACCATATAGTAGTGCGCGCACCTGTGACTTGAAGGTAAGCTGCTGCGATAAGAGACATGGCTTGAGGCGGGCGTACGGGCACGGCCTGGCGCTTCCTCAAGGATTGAGATGATCGTTCATTTAGTAGACGGCACATACGAGTTGTTTCGCCACTTCTATGGCCAACGCCGGTTCAACAACGGCCAAGACAGGCCGTTTGGCGCCGTCGTTGGCGTGCTGAACACCCTGCTGGAGATGATCGAGAATGGCGCCACACACATTGGGGTAGCGACAGATCATGTAATCGAGTCGTTCAGAAATCAGCTCTGGCCCGGCTACAAGACCGGGGATGGCATCGAGCCGGCATTGCTCGCGCAGTTCCATCCTCTTGAGAAAGCCCTGGCGGCCATGGGAGTGGCGGTCTGGCCGATGATCGACCTAGAAGCCGACGACGCGCTGGCATCCGCGGCACGGAGCGCGGCTGCCGATGAGCGCGTGCAGAAGGTATGCATCTGGACGCCTGACAAGGATCTCGCGCAGTGCGTGCGAGGTGACCATGTGGTCCAGGTAGACCGAAGGACCCAGAAAATTCGCGATGCCACCGGCGTACGCGAGAAGTTCGGAGTTGAGCCGGCTCTGATTCCAGATTTCCTAGCGCTCGTCGGTGATGCCGCGGATGGCTACCCGGGTCTCGAGGGCATCGGCCTGGTGTCGGCCGCCCGGCTGCTTGGCCGCTATGGCCCTCTTGAAAGCTTTCCGCCTGAAGCCCTCGGCCGGCGTAGAGAGCTCGCACTTTTGTTCAAGAATCTCGCCACGCTGCGTACGGACGCTCGGCTTTTTGAGAATGTCGAAGAGCTGCGCTGGCGCGGCCCGACCAATGCGTTCGAGACGTGCGTAATCCAGCTAAATGATGCCCGGCTCCTCGCACGTGCGCTTAAAGCTCCCCGTAACTGACTTCGGACGCGAGGTCTGGAAGCGGCCTTTGGAAGGCCAGCGCCGATTCCCCAATCGCACAGGGGCACGGTAGGCGCGGCAACAGTCTTGAAGAACTCAGCCCAACGTTCCGGCGGGTGACAGGCGCTCACGTAGCATCTGAGTTGTCGATTCACGTTCAATGGCAAAGCGTGTCACACCTACGCACCTACGACCTAGATACAAGGCGGTCGCGTCCGGGTCGTGCCCCGCTGAGTGGTATAGCTCGGCGGTGACGAAGCCGCTCGGTCGCTCCGTGGGCGCGCCCTCAGTAAGAGGGAGCAGCATCTGAACCCTGCTTTGCCTTTCCCGTGATGGGAAGATACAAGACAACCTCATATATGCTCGATAGGCCTGTAAGGTGACGGCCATCTAAGACCGTCATTGGCGCCAAGCGAAGTTGCAGCAGATGCACAGTAAGGCGCTAGGTTTTGCGCTCGTCCAAACGTGACTGCTTGTTGGCGGCATCGGCCGATCCGCCCAGCGTGTCCGCGACCGTGGCACCTCGCGCCCCCATCGGTTGCTGCGCACCTGTGGTGGTGTCCTTGACTGTCTGATGCTCCATCTCAGCATTCAGCTCCGCACCTACAATCAGGATGATCACGGAAATCCAGGTCCACATCATCAAGCCGATGACCGCCCCCAGGGCTCCGTAGGTCGCGTTGTAGTTAGCGAAGTTCTCAAGATAAAAAGAGAAACCCACCGAGACTGCGATCCAAACCACAGCCGAGAGGAATGCCCCCCATGTGGCCCATCGCCACTTTGCCTTTTCGCGGCTAGGGCCGTAGCGGTAGATCAGCGTAATTCCGATTCCGACCATGATCAGCAAAACCGGCCACCGCAAGATCCGCACAAGGGTTTCCGTCCAGCCGCCGAGGTTCACCAGCGCAAGCATTGCGGGTACGATCCCGACCGAGATGATAAGGCCGATGCCAATGAGGATGGCGCCAAGGGTGAATCCCAAGGCCAGGAGATTCAGATGGATAAAGCCGCGCTTTTCAGTCTCCTCGTAAGCGATGTTCATTGCTTCAAACAGCGTCTTGATGCCGCTGTTGGCGCTCCACAGTGCGACCGCGAGACCGAAGATAAACCCAAAGCTGAGCGTGCTAGTGTTCTGAGCGGCCAATGAGTTAAGTTGCGATCTGATAAGATCCAAACCGCCCGAAGGCAGTATGCCGCCAAGGAATGAAATGTGCTCGGCGACCGTCTGAGGATCGGCGACGAAGCCGTAAATGGACACGAAGGCGGCAAGCGCTGGAAACAGGGCAAGAAGCAGGTAGAACGTGGCTCCGGCCGCGATCAACATGACGCGGTCCTCCATTACCTCAGCGAACACCCGCCACAGTACATCCCTCCAGCCGCGGCCGGAAATTTGCGATGGCCGTTCGGCATTGCGTCCGCGGCCCTCTTTGTCTGCTTGTCCAGCCCGCCGCTCCAGTTGCATTTGGTTTTCGTTGGAATCTTCGGCTTTGTTGTTCGACATGACTGCAGTCCGTCGCATCTTCCTCGACGGCAACGTTTAGGCGCGCCAATAGATGCAGGTGCAGACCTGCGCTCGCAAATAATCATCCGCCAGCTGCAGAAATACCGGCCATCTAACAACGACACTGCCCCGACTCTGACTCACGACCGCTTCCGAGGGCCGGAGTAGGGCTGTCCTGTCTCGCCTCGAGGGGCTATCTGACCACATCGTTCCGGCCGGTATCAGCACCGGCTGGCGCCATGTCCGGCGGCCTGTTCCACAGCAGCGACTTTGAAATCGTGGATGCGTTTCCAGAACGTCATGACGCATGACGCACGAAGTCACGATCGCCATGCTGCAGGACCCTGGTTCGGCTGGCAAGCCAGACGAAAGTGAAACACGCGCCGGCCATGACGTGAAGGTCCTTCCGGTCTCAGGCGACAAGGACACGGGAAAACCTGCCCCGCCCAGGTGAAGCTCTTGCGCGGCCGCTGGAACGAAACATCCCTCGATGAGGTCTGTTCGTTTCCGAATGGAAAATTTGACGATCAGGTCGATGCTTTCGCCGACGCTGCAAGCGAGCTCGCACTCGGATCGACCTTCACCCATGACAATATCTGACGGTCGAGACCACCGAAGCTGATTTTAATCAAAATGCTCTGGCAGGGCCTTCAACTGCTCGGTCGTCATTTGTGTGATAGCATGCACGGTGCCGTCTTCGTCCCGCATAAAATCGAGCTGAGTTGCATATAAGGCCACGCGCTTTGAGCCTATGCCGAGGAACCCACCAACATCGAAGACGACCTGCGCATGCTCGCCCGTTCCATGGATGTGGTCGACTGAACTGATTTCCTCATCGTCGCGACCGTAGATGGTGGCTCCCTCAACAACGTCTGCGCGCAGTTCAGAACTCGAAAGCCGTACGTGATTGGTGTGGTCCATTTTTGGAGGCTCCTCTCCGGTTGGACTGAGGTAACCCCCGACAGGGCCAACCGTTCCGAACCGTCGTTCACGAGTGTCGTTCGCGGATGGGCACCGAGCGGGGATATGGCAGGCGCCTTGGCTGTCTCCGATCCCCTAAACGAGCTGGCGTTGAGTTCGAGCATCCGGTTTGGGGTCGTCTGTCGTGGCGGTTCGACTTGCAAACACCGAAGTAGGTCGGCCTGCCTGCTTAACCGCCTGAAAAACGCGCCCGAGCCGCGGCGGCAACTGTGCGCTATTTTGACATTTCGACCTTGCGGTGTCGGATTATTTGCATGCGAACGAGTTTTGCGAGGCTATCCTCCCCCTTCTTCAACGTACCATTCTGGGAGGAATGCATGGGTCCCCATGAGCAACATGCCGTTGAAATCGTGAGGACGAAAGAGTGGTCGGTTCGCGTGACGGTCAACGGCGCTACGATCACGGTCCCTTTCACAGCTGAGAGCTACGCGCGCTCGTTTGCAGATGGTGAGGCGTTCCGCCTCGGCGTTCAGGTGGAGCTCAGGAAGCCGGCGTAGTCGCGCCGTTTTGTCGGTAACGTGTGGCTCCGACCAGCTCACTACATCCTGCCGCGCGAGGTCAGGTGAAAGAGCCAGGCGGCGGCGGCTTGGCGGCCGCAATGGGGGCCCCCAACTCGCAACCTGCATCGTGGCCCCGAACCGCTGAAGAAAGTCGCGGAGCCGGCCCTTTGATTACAGTGGCTTCGACTGCGGCCACAGCTGCGTGCTGTTTCGTCGCGTTCGTCAGGTACTCAGGAGTACGCTGGGACGAGCCTCGTTTCGCGTAATGGCAACGCCATAGTGAGACGCAGGCCGCCGGGATTGTAATGCATTTCGATTTTCGCATTGCATTGCACCGTAACGACCCTTTCCAGCAATGTCGTTCCAAAGCCTCGTCGACTCGGCGGCTGCACAATGGGACCATTCCGCTCCTGCCAATGGAGATGCAGGATCTGCTCACCTGCGGAATCCGCTATCCACCATTGCACATCGAGGCGGCCTTCCGGGCGCGACAAGGCGCCGAATTTTGCTGAGTTGGAGGCAAGTTCATGAAACGCCATGCCCACAGGTATCGCAAGGTCGGCGACGAGGGCCACATTGGGACCACGTAGTGATATTCGCGGCTCGCCATAGATCTCGTAGTGGCTCAGTTCCGTCTCAAGCAATCTCTGTAATGAGGCCGTCTGCCAATAGTCGTCTGTAAGCATTGAATGCGTGTTGGCAAGGGACACGATTCTTGCGGAGAAATCACGCACGAAGCTGTCGACGCTATCGCTGGACCGGGCCGTCGCTCCCATCATCGCTCGCACATTGGCCAGGGTGTTTTTGACCCGGTGATGAAGCTCGAGGATCAACAGCTTTTGACGGTCAGCGACCTCCTGTTTTTGTTCGAGGTGGGACTTGACCTCGAGCTGGCGTGCACGCGCACGCAACGCCGACCTCACCGAATTGGCCAGACTTGAGGCCAGGAAAGGCCTTTCGAGAACGATGAGATACCGATCTAGAAACGCAAGACGCTTGTCGAATTCTGTTCCCCGCATGACCAGAAGAACCACTGGAAAATCGGACCACGCAGGTTGGTTGCGCAGCCAGGCGGCGAATTGGCTCCGGTCGGAATTGATGAGCGCCTCTTCGGCGACGACAAGGCAGTGTGCGCTGTCGAGAAACCCCAAAACCTCTTCCAGATTGGCACAGATGCGTGTGCCGATCCCGTGTTTTGCTAAGATCGAGGCCGCTAGCTGAGCGTCTCGACCAACCGGGGCGAGCACGAGTACGACGGGTTCTTTCGGCGTCATGGCTTCTTGTCAGCGAGCAGGTCGCTTTGTTTGCCCTCAAAAAAGGGCACGCCTGTAAGTATTCCCCTGAATTGGTCGAGCGGCTCGCCGACAGCTATGCCCTGGCTGCTGACCATGAATTCACGGATCGTGTCCTCGTGAGGACCAACCCGCCTCTTCACCACCGAAATCGCTCGCCGGATGCGACCGCCACTTTCGAAAAACCTCAGCAACATCACTGCATCAGACAGATAGGTCATGTCGATTGGGGCCGCCGTCTGGCCGATCAGCCCGTGATTGGCGAGCAGCAGGATCGTGACGATGCCCTTCTGGTTGAGGTAGGTGAGAATTTCATGCATCTGCAGCACAAGATGCTGCTCTTGGGACATCGAATTCAGATATCCCGTGAGGCTGTCGATCACTACGATCCGGGCATCAAACCGCTCGACTGCGAACTGAATCTTTGATGACAATTCGCCGGGTGAAAGGTCCGCCGGGTCGATCTGTTCGAGCAGGAGCATTCCGTCTTGCAGGAAGGGCTTGAGATCCATACCGAGACCAGCTGCACGTCCCAGGAAAATGCGGTCAGTCTCATCGAACAGCAGAACCAGGGCGCGCTCACCGCGCCCGAGCGCTGCATGACAGTAGGAGCAGGCTATGGTCGACTTCCCCACACCTGAAGGGCCGATCAAGAGCGTGCTTGTGCCCCGATCGAGGCCGCCGCCGAGCAGAGCGTCCACGCCATGTCCGCTTAAGGCCGGCGATCCGTGCTCGGCTTCAGGGTGCTCGGCGGCGACCAGTCGCGGAAAGACCGTGATCCCGCCCGGTCGGATAACGAAGTCGTGGTAACCGCCACGTATTTGCACCCCACGCATCTTGATCACCCGTAAGCGCCGCCGCTCGCCACCGTATATCGGAGTCAATTGCTCCATGCGGATCACGCCATGGCTGATCGAATGCAGGTTGAGGTCATCCTGCTCGGCCGTGAGGTCGTCGAGTAACAAGACCGTCGCGTGGTTGAGCAGAAAGAAGCTTTTCAGCGCCAGGACCTGCCGACGGTAGCGTAGTGAGCCCTGCGAGAGCAGCCGGATTTCTGAAAGCGAATCGAATACGACGCGCTGTGGCTTAATACGGTCGATCTCAGCCAAGGCCGCCTGCACGGTCTCTCCGAGTTCCAGGTCAGAAGAATGCACGAGTGTCTGCAGCTGGGAAGGATCAAGGCTGAGTTCTGGAGGAACGAGTTCCAGAATTTCTATCCCGCCCAGAGTCCAGCCGTGCCTGCTTGCCACGGATATGAGTTCGCGCTTGCTTTCGGATAGCGTAATATAGAGGCAGTTTTCGCCTTGCGAGGCCCCCTTGATAAGGAACTGAAGCCCGAGCGTGGTCTTGCCCGAACCAGGCCTTCCCTCAACGAGGTGTGACCGAAATTTGGCATAACCCCCGCGCAAAACATAGTCGAGGCCTTCTACCCCGGTCGCTAATGGTGAGGCGTCATCTTCGTTCACGTTGACGTTGCCCCTCATGTACGTTGCTGAACAGCGTAACGATTGTCAGTTTTGATGGTTCCAGAGGGCCGCACTACGCTGGATAAGGACAAGAGCCTCCCCTACAAACTGCTCACGACGCCGTTCGTGTCGGTGAGAACAATTCTGCCGGAGCGCGCAAGGCGGCGCAGGCGCTGCCAGCGATTGCTGGCGAGCGCGGGCTCCATATTCTGGCGGCGATCAATCTCGATGCGATCGCCGACGACGGTGACGGCAACAAGGGTTGCGTCATCGCGCTTGGAACGGTCGGCAAGCTGCTTCCGACGGCCCACGTCGGCGTTCCCGCGCATAGCGGTTTCTCCTGAATGGGCTGAACGCCGCGACTGTTGCCGCTGCCATAGCGGCCCGTGTGGAATGGGTCTCTGAGCTTACCGATAATGCCTAATTCCTTCTGGGCACACCTTGCTCAATATGCGCGACGGCAAGTCCCGCTATGACGTAACGACGCCGGCTACGGCGTTCGCCGGCTTTAACGTTCTGAGCTATCGACGGAGCCCGGACGAGGTGCTTGATTGCATTGACCGGCTTTGCGCCGATGCTGCTTTTGCCTGCCTGCCGGAACTGAAGCAGCGCCGGCATTGCCAGCACGGCAGCGCAGCGATCGATCTCGTCGAAACAATTCCGCTGCATCGTTACAAGGCACTGCTGGACCGTCTCGATGCGGTAACAACATCAAGGCTTGGCACCGTCGGCGCGTCTCTTGGCGCGGGCGATCTCCCGCTGCCCCGAGCAATGCCTGCTGGTTACCGAAGAGGCATGGCGATTGAGCCGCTTGCCGGGACCGGCAATCGTCACCCGCTTCGGCTCGACACCCTATCTGCCAACGAACCTTTCCGACAGGCCGGCAGCGGCGAGGTTGCGCGAGATTGCCTTGCACATCGCAGCCGGCGCAACCGCACGCTATGATCTCGGCGATCGGCTGTGCGGATTGTTTCGCCGGCATCTCGAGATGAGCTTCTTTGGCGAGGCCACCGCATCCAGTCTCGACGTCGTCGCCCGCAACATGCCGATGTGGCGCGACGGCATTCGCTGGCCGAAATAAGGCGGGCTGGCCAACATTCTTACCATCAATATCGGCCCGTGGGGACGAGACTACCACACCCCGCTCGAGCGGCTTCACATCGGCTATGCTTTCGATGTCTTGCAGCAAGTCGTGAGTGATGTTTGTGCGGCGCTTCTTGCAAGGCAGGCGTAGCGCGCGGAAGCAGCAACTCGATACCTCGCCAGGAGCAAATCTGGAAGCCGAGGTTGCATGCCAGATCAGTCCTGAGGCATGTCGTCGCCGTGAAGAGAGTCTCAAGAACAGCTTCGCCAGCGCACCTCGAAAACCGGCTACCGCTATGACGAAGTGTTGGGAGGCTCGTCCGACTCCGCCAAACGATCGCGAATGGCTTGCTCCGTTTTGCTTGCCGTCTTTTTCACGACTTTTTCGACGCGGTCGACCAACGTCTCGGCGTCGCCGCTGGAACCCTGTCGGTCAGCCTCTTCCTTTACAGTCTCATATGCCTCGGCGGCGACCTGCTTGGCTTGCTCCACGCCTTCTTCAAAGACTTCCTCGGCACTGTCACGAAGCTTGTCGCGGTAGGGGCCGAGTTGCGCGTCTTCCGCGGCGGTGTGAGGCAGCATCACGCCGATGGCGGTGCCCACGGCAAGGCCCACCGCGGCCATTGCCAGAGGTTCGCGCTGGAACAGGTCCT
>NZ_JAMYMK010000034.1:0-26956 GCF_040318565.1 Mesorhizobium sp. M1142 | reverse complement strand
CCTCGACCTTTCCAATTCGGCGGGTCTGTCCCAGTGGCAGCTCAACATGGCTTGCGGAGACGCCCGGACCGAGTTGCCTTCTGGCCTGACGAGGCCTGAAGATTGGCCCTGTCAATTCCAGCAGGAATAGTTGTCGGCAAGCCTGCGATGATCCTGAGACTCGCCGCTCGTTCATCGGAGAGGCTATTGGACATTGGAGAGCGGGATGCAGGTCCGCTACGCACGAAATTCAACAGAAGAGCAGGTCGCGGAACTGGAGGCCAAATACGTGACCTCAAAGCCGCTGGTTGCGAGGAGGTCTTTTCAGAGCAGGTATCAGCCCTGGGGGATCGGCAGGAACTCGATCGTACGCTCAAGTTCCTGCGCACTGGCAGGCGGCGGTGACCTCAAGAGGCCGACATGAGGGTTATCTTATTTCCAATCTCGGCCCTACTTCTTTCCGTTGCAATTCTTATTACCGGGAACGGGCTGCAATGGACGCTGATACCAGTCAGAGCCGATATCGAGAATTTCAGCCCATTCGCAATCGGATTGCTTGGTTCTTCCTACTATGCGGGGTTCGCACTGGGCTGCGTCTTCGGCGGCGCCTGATCCAGCGAGCCGGCCATATCCGCGCTTTCAGTGCGTTTGCGTCGATCGCTTCTGTCGTCGCGCTGCTACACTCATTGACAAGTGAACCTGCCACCTGGTGGGGTCTACGGCTGGTGACAGGCTTCTGTTTTGCGGGCCTCGACCTCATCATAGAAAGTTGGCTGAACGAGCGTGCAAGCAACAAGAACCGGGGGTTGATCATGGGCATCTACACCATGATCCCCTTGCTTGTGAACGTGGTCGGCCAGATGTTGCTTACGCTCGGCGATCCAAATAACTTTCTCCTGTTCGCCTTGGTCTCGATCCTGATCTCGCTGGCGGTGGTTCCCATTGCGCTTACCGCGTCCACGCCACGGGCCCCACTCGGTCAAGCCAGGCTTCGGCCTATCGCACTCTATCGATGTTCGCCAGTCGGAGTTGTCGGCGTCTTCCTCGCCGGCGTTGCCACGGGAGCGTTCTGGTCCCTTGGTCCGACCTATGTCCTCGGGCTTGGTGCAGACACATCGGGCATTGCCATTTTCATGTCGATCGCCGTCCTCGGCGGCGCGCTGGTGCAATGGCCGATAGGACGGTTCTCCAATACGCTGGACCGTCGCATAGTCGTCATGGCCGCCAGTCTCGTGGGAGTTGTGGCGGCCGTCACATTGTCCCATGCTCCATCTCGAGGAGAGGTTGTTCCGATCGATCCTGGCGGCAATCTTCGGTGCATCGGCGCTGCCGCTCTATGCCATTTGCGCGGCGCATGCCTTCGATCACACCATCGCCGAAAATACCGTCGAGGAGGCAAGAAGAAATGCCGTGCTCGCCAGGAGCCGGCGACGGGACAGTGGAAAATCGGGCATGCTACCCCCGGGACGACGCCAGGTTTGGGGTGCACCGCACCACTTGCGGCGCGGCGAATTCTTGGCCTGCGCCGCAGGCCAACGCCAGCCATATTATTCTGCGCGAAGCGGGACGGAAGAAATTTCCGGGGCGGCAGTGCCGCTTCGCCGCGATGGGTCGGTGAGCTTCACCGCCGAGCCGACGAGCCCGTGAAGATGGAAGAGGCCGCAGGAACGGGCGAAGCCCTGCAGCCTGTCGGCAACGCCGGGCAGATTGTAGGCGGGAGAAAAGGCCAGGCGATCCATGTCGATCCGCGTATCGACGTCCTGAAAATAGAACATCGTCTTCGTCAGGCCGTATTGTGCCTTGAACGCCGCTTCCTTCGCCGAGAACACGAAAGAGCGCATCAAATCGCGCTCCGCCGCGGCCAGGCGATTGCACGAGTCGATCTCCGGCTTCGTCATGATCTCGGGTGCGAGCCTTTCCGGCACTCCGGGGTGCTCTTCGATGTCGAGGCCGAGACCGGCGACGTCGCGCGTTCGCGCCATCGCCACGGCGCACCACCGCCGGCTGTGGGTAATGCTGCCCACGATACCGGGGGGCCATACCGGCGCCCGATCCCGCCCCGCAGGGAGCACCAGATCGGACAGCCCGAGCAGGAGGGCCGCCTCCCGGGCGAGAAGGCGGCCGGCCACGAACTCGCGGATGCGCTTGTCCACCGCCCTCTCGACGGCGGGCCGCTCCAGCGGGTGCAAAAGGTCGAGCGAAGGCGGCACCGAATCGAGCGGGACGACGAGCACGGCGATCTCCTCGCCCGTTCCAAGCGCTCCGGAGAGCGCTGCGCGTATTGCCTCCGCACCGGACGTTTCCGCGACACGCTGCGGTCCGGTCCGGTCCATGGGTACCTTCAGGCGCAAAACTCGATTCCCGATGGTCATCCGCCCGGCCTGCCGCGCAGGTCAGTGAAGGCGCTGCCAGTTCGACCGGACGATCGCGCCGAGCAGCAAGGCATGCGCCGCGACCGTCTGGTCCCTTGGCCTGAGATCCGAAAGCTTGCTTCCCGCAAGTGCCTCTGCCACGGAATCGGAGTAGTCCCGCGCGTCGTCCAGGAAGCTGTTCTGGGCGTTCTCGGCGACGGTGCTGAGGCCGCGATAATAGTTGGTGACGATGTCGAGCAGCCGCTTCTCCGCCGCCGCCTGCCGCTGCACCGTATGACGCACGAGCGTGGCAAACGCTTCTGCCACCGCAGCTGCATCGCGCTTCTCGACGGCATCCGTGAGATCGCGAACGAACGACATGGTCGGATCGGATGAGGCCACGTCATTCTTCAGCTTCTCCACGTCGGTCGTCACCTTGTCGATCACCTGCTGGCATTCCTTGGTCACTTGCGATTGGAGCTGCTGCAGTCCGGCGTGGAATGCGGAGAAGGTCTCTTCGATCGTGCTTTCCGCCTTGGTCTTGCGCGATTTCGGCGCGCTGGACGACGACGAACCGGTCGAACTGGCGGCAGCCGATGCGGTCGAACGTGTCGTACTCCTGCGCGTCGTTCTCGGCGCGGACGACTTGGATGTCGAAGGCCCTTCGCGCTCGGGCTTCTTACCCTCGCCGCTTTCGGGGTTGGTGTTCGGCTCGTTTGCCATGTCAGAATCTCCTCTACAGGTCGGTATTGCAGTTGGCGTTCGCCTCTCGTGAGGCTTCGGAGCGCTCCCGGCTTCCCCAGATCAGCGCGAGCGCGGTCGAGACGGCGTCCAGCCATGTCCCCCGCGGGTCCATGACGGCGAAGTGATCGCCATCATGCGTCAGCGAATGGAACCCGGCGTCGGTGTATCCGTCCCAACCGTGGGCGGCGTGGGGTGGCGCCAGGCAATCCTGGTCGCCCGAAATTAGCACGATCGGCACCGAAAGTGGATCGACATGTTCGTGCCTGTAGTCCTCCACGAGACGAAAGTCGGCCCGGATCAGCGGTAACAGCAGATCGATGAGTTCGCCGTTGTCCGACACCCCGGGCGGCATGCCGCCAAGGCGTTCGAGCACTGCCAGGAACTCGGTGTCCGGCATGCCGGCGACCCGTGGGCACAATCCATCGGTGTGGGGCGGGTGGAGGCCCGAGACGATCAGTCCGGCCAGATGGGCGAAGCCGGTCCGAGTCAGCCGGCACGCTGCGAGATAGGCAACGAGCGAGCCCATGCTGTGGCCGAGAAGGACGGTCGGACGGGGTGGCAGCGAGCCGACCGCGCCGGCGACCTCTCGGCCCGCTTCGTCGGCGTCGGCGATCGGCAGCTCGCAGAAGCGCGTCTCGCGGCCGGGAAGCCGGACGAAGACCATCTCCGTCGCCTGGTCGACCGCTGCGGCCCAGTTCGCCACCGTGTTCGGTCCAGCCCCGGCATGGGGAATCGCCACGACCCGGCGCAGGGCCTGTCGTGCGCTCGCGGCCCGGGCGACGAGGAGGCCCGACCTGTCGAGACGTGCTTCCATCAGCGCGCGCTCCGCGAGCGTTCCATCTGTCGCCTCAAGCTGGCGGGCCGCATGTCGGTCCAGTTCTCCTCGATGTAGGCGAGGCACTCTCCCTTGGTCCCCGAGGCTCCCACCTTCCGCCAGCCCGTCGGAACGTCGCGCCCCTCGGGCCAGATCGAGTATTGCTCCTCGTCGTTGATCACCACGTCGAAGGTGACGGTCTCGTCGTCGAAGATGTTCGTCATCTTTCCTCATGCTCCCTAGCGTTCCCTGTCCACCTTGATGGACAGGTGCAGGCGCCGCCGCTTCGCAGCGCCGTGCGGTTTCAGCGTAATGGCAAACTTCTTGTCGCCGGCCGTGCTCGCGACGGCGCGGAGGCGGAAGTCCCGCAGCGCGACATCTCCGTCCCGCGACCTGACGACCACCCGCGTCGGCCGGTCCGTGCGAGGGACCGGCCAGGCCGCCCGCGTGTCGGGGGGCGGGGCGATGATGCTGCCCAGATCCACCCCCGCTCTGCCTTCGCTGGTCGCCGCCGCCACCGCGATATCGAGGGGCATCGCCGCGCCGATGGCTGCCCTTAGAGGCGCGCCAGCAGCCTCCTCCTCCTCCGTCTCCGCGGCGTCGCCGAGGAAGCTGTCCACCACCGTGTCCGAGAGGGCGACGAGATCGGTGGTGCCCTCGACCAGGATCAGCGTCACGACGAGGTTGGCAGCCAGGCAAACCACGGTCGCTCCATCCTCCGACCGGAATCGGACACCCGTCCATGCGTCGGGGTCGTCCCTGGCGTAGGTTCCGCCTTGCCGCGCCGCCAGCCGCGCGATCAGCGCATCGACCGCGACCGAATTGTCCCGGTAGGCCTGGACATCGGTCCGTACCACGACGCCGGCCGTGTTCTCCCAGAGCCCGGTCGCGAGTTGCTCGTCGTCGCCCACCTGCACGAACTGGTCCGAAACGAGGGTCCAATCGGCGAGTTCGGCGTCCTCCAGCGCCACATTCCAGGCGAACATCCCTTCCGCTCCCCGCCGCACGGTCTCCAGGTGCTCCTCGTCGAGTTTGAGGAACTGCCTGAGGCGAGCCAATTCCAGATCCCGCATCACGTACTCCCGTCAGAACACGGCGCGGCGCACGCGGAGCGTGGGCTGCGCCTTGCAAAGATCGCGTCCGAACGGAGCCGCCAGGCAATCCCGGTATTGACCGTCATTGACGGATCCGAATCGCAGGCCTGTCGGGAGCAGTAACTCGACGGGGCCCAGGGCGGTGTTCGAGTTGACCTCCAGGCAGGCATCGTACACCAGATCGTCCTCGGTGGCCTCACCCGACCACGCGACCTCGTGGTAGTTGAACAATCCGACCCCGCAGGGCGGTAGGACCAGCGTATCGCCTATCGCAAGGATGGGGTTGACGGGGAACGCCCGCTCGAAGTCCCGCATCTGCGACTGCCACAAGGCAGCGCCGACGAGGTTGGCAAAGGTCGAGACGAAGGTCGCGCAATCCGAGCAGTTGACGTACTGGCCGAGGCCCCGGCCGCCCCCAAGTCGCTGCAGGAACATCGTCAGGTTGAACAGCGGGCTGAGGTTGAACTCGCTGTAGACCGTCACGGCGCCGATCGGACAACCATATTGGAAGAACTCGCCGCCGAGGTCGTAGACGGCGTGCGTGATCCTCTGGCAGGCGTCGCCGATGTCGGTCGCGCCGGCCGCCCACTGTGTGGCCACCTCGAGCGCCTCGATCCAGGGAAGCTGCGTGTTGTTCGCCGTGAACGGCTGCTGAACCCAGGGACGCTCCGGCGTCTTGAGTACCGTGTAGATCTTGTGCTGCGTCACCTGGAACGGGCGCAGCGTCCCGCCGGGAGTCTGGCTGGCCCAGTGCCAGGTGAGGACGTGACGTCCAATTCCCAGCGTCTTGAGCTTGGCGCCCGTCGGCTTGAACGCCATCCAGTCGCTGTTGCCGTTCCCGTCGAAGGTCACCGCGGTCGGCGCCAGCGCGCCCAGCACGTTGCTGTTGGTCTCGTTGGCGAATGTGGCGACGATCTGCAGATACTGCCGCACAGCCAGGTAGAGCGGATAGTTGAGAAAGACGAGCGCATTGAGCTGGTCCTCGAGGAAGGCCGGTAGGTTGAAGCTGTCGGGCGTGTCGGCGAGCACCAGCACCGTCTTGTTGGCATGCTCCGGCGCGCGGAACCGGGCGAAGACCCTGAGATCGTCGAGATCGACATCCGCCGCCGAGTAGCAGGCGACCGAGCTGAAGAAAGTGTCGCCAGGCTCCCACTCCGGGAGGCGCGCGGCGGAGACTGCGTTGAGACGCACGTTCAGCGCCGAATTCCTGCTCGAGAACTTGTCGTGGTTGAACAGCACACCGGACAATTTCATCCCGGACCCTCCTCACTTGGCATAGGCGCCGCCATCCAGGCTGGTTTTGGACACGGCCGCCTCGATGGCATCGCCGGCGAACCTCACCCCGGCCAGGTAGCCGAATGGCGGGTCCGTGCCGATCTCGCGGAGCGCGACGCGGCGCCGTCCGAGCTCCGCCACGACCTCCGGCTCCAGCGTGCCCGGCAAGACGAGGTTCACCGGGACGAGCGAGGAACGCAGGACGACGGGGAGCAGGACGGCGCAGAGCGCGGCGGCGAGCGGCAGCGCGGCGCGCCAAAGGCCGATCGATGGAATGGCGAATGCCACGCAGAGGAAGGCGGCGGCGCCCAGACCCAGGATGACACGTGGCCAGTCGAGGGCCGCGATGCAGGCCCGGCAGCCGGCGATTCCCCCGACGAGGACACCGACCGAGAAGGTCGCGCTGGCGAGACATGCCCCGGCCAGCAGCAGCCGCGTCACCACCGGAAGGGGCGCGGATATGGCAAGACAGGACAGCAGAACCGCCAGAGCGATGACCCCGAGTCCGACCTGGAACCAGCCGATGGCTGGCCAGATCGAGCGCAGGACCTGCGGCTGCCCGAGCGCCTCGGCCAGACCACGGCCCTCCGCCACCATGCCGAACGTGACCTGGAGCATCAGCTCCGACACCGAACCGCCGATGGCGCCAGCGGCAGCGTACGGGCGTCCGTCCCGCGTGGTGATCATTGGTACTAGCCCGTTGGGTACCCGGTCGCCTGGACCGAGGTCGCGCAGCAGACGCTGCTGGAAACTCGCCGAGTCCGGCAGCGCCACGCCGTCGACGAAGATGCCGAGTTCGCCCCATGCCGTCGTGTTGATCGAGTGGCAGAGCACCACGACCTGGCCGTCGGGAGCCGCCACTGCCACGACGTCGCTGTGGCCGGCCGTCCCTGCCGAGCCGGCAAGCCGTTCGGCCAGCGGGATCGGGCCCGCAGCCGGCGGGAGCCCCTTCCCCTGGGCCAGGACATAGCAGCGGTGCGAGGCCCGAATGATCCTCTCCCAGCGCGTCGCCGGGTCGGCCGTGGGCTGGGCGCCCGCCGTGCCCTGAAGCTCGGCCAGCGCATCGATCAGGCAGCGTCCTCCGAGCTGGCTCGTATCCGCATTCACCCTGTAGGGGGGGAGGTCGAGGCTCTCCGGCGCGGTCCATTCCGCTCTGTAGGCCTCGAAGTCGGTCATCGACAGATCGCCGCCGGCCGACGCCGCGGCCGCCACGAAGCGGCCGGCCCAGTCTCCGGTCTGGAGTGCCTCGGGCCCCTTCGAGGCCAGCTGCGCCAGGAGCGACGCGAGTTGCGGTTGCTGCAGTGTGTCGCCTGCCTGGAGAAGCCGACCTGCCGGGGCAAAGATCGCGGCCGCCTCATCGCTTCGCCGCAGTATGTCGGCGCGGAATCCGATCAGCTGCGCGAGGTTGTGGCTGACCGGCACGCCCTCCGAGGCGGCGCGGATCGGGGCGGCCAGGATCTCGGACCATGGCGCGCTGCCGAATCTCCCGTGAAGCTCCGCCGTTCCCATGAGGAAACCGGGCGTGAGGACCCCCCGGCCGCTGCGTTTCGACTGGCTCGGGATCTGCCCCGGGCGCGTTTCGCCCAGTGGCACGCGGTAGCCCGCGTCGAGCGCCGACAGGGATCCCGTGTCGGGGTCGTAGACCATCGCAGACAGGATGCCAGACAGGCTGACCCAGCTGCCGCCGGAGGCGACGATCTGGCTGAACGCCAGCGAAAGAGCGGCGTCGGCAGCGCTCATCCGTCCTTCTTCGACCAGAGGCAGGATTTCGGCCGCGGCCTGCGCGGCCGAGGTGACGGCGACGGCCGTCCGCGTGCCGGTGGCCGTGGTGGCGTGAGAGGTCTGCCGGATGGCCGAGCGGTACTCGGCTCCGTTCAGCGTCTGAACCTCATTCGCCTTTGCCGGCATGGCTGCGAGCACCTCGATCGTAAGAGCCAGGAACAGGGCCGTGGCACCCATCACCGCCGCGGCTCCTCCACCGCCACGAGCTTGCCCCTCGCGCGCTGGATGCGCGGGCTCGCTGGCGCCGGCACCTGCCGCGCAAGGGCCGCGGCCATGTCCGCCAGCGACGGCCGCTCGAAAATGACGTGCAGCGGCAGGCGGACGCCCGTCTGCTTCAGCACGCGCGAGGCCAGCTGCATGGCCAGCACCGAGTGGCCGCCGAGCGCGAAGAAATCGTCCCGCCGGCCGGGCTCGGGAACGGACAGCAAGTCCGCCCAGATCGCCGCCAGCCGCTTCTCGATCTCGGTGTGCGGCGGCTCGGATCGCCGCGAGCTCGCTCCATTCACCCTGCCCAGCAAGGCGCCGACGGCGGACCGGTCGATCTTGCCGTTCGGAAGGCAGGGGAGGCGGTCGATTGCGACCAGGCGGTCAGGCCACATGTGGCGCGGCAGCAGGCGCGTCACGGCCGCGCGCACCGACTCCATGTCCGGGCTGGAGCCCGGCCGGGGCAGGACCGCGACCGTCAGCGCTCCGTCCTCTATCGCGAGGGCGACCGCCGCGGCAACGCCGTCCTGCGCGGCGCAGATCGCCTCGATCTCCTCCGGCTCCATCCTCGTGCCGCGCAAATTGATCTGGTGATCCGTGCGTCCTGCGAAGATGAGCTGTCCGTCGTGCCGCCTGCGCGCCAGATCGCCGGTGCGGAACATGCGCTCGCCCCGGCGGTGGAGATCGGGCAGGAAGCGGGCGGCGGTCTCCCGCGGGTTGCGGAGATAGCCGCGTGCGAGGCCCGCGCCGCAAACGTACAGCTCGCCGATTGCGCCGACGGGGACCGGCCTCAACCTGTCGTCGAGAAGCCGGATCTCGATCCCCGAAATGTCGGTGCCGATGGGGATCGTGTCGCCCGGCCGGGCGAGATCGCAGACATGGACCGTGATGTCCGCCATCACCTCGGAAGAACCGTAGAGGTTCACGAGCGTGACGTGCGGCAGCCTCTCTGCGAACGACCGGACGAGTTCGGCCCGGAGCGACTCGCCGCTCGATGTCACCATCCGCAGCCGGGGCAGTTCCTGGCCGGCGGCCTCGATATGCCCGAGAATTGCGGTGAGCAGCGAGGGAACACAAATCAGCCGTGTCACGGACTGCGCCGCCAGCAGGTCGCACAGGGCGGCGGGATCACGTTGCGTCTCCTCGGGCGCGATCACCAGCGGACTTCCGCCGAGCACCGGCGCGAGGATCTCTGCGATCGCGTCGACGAAGCCGAGCTGGGTCTTGTGGACGGACCGGTCATCGGCCGCGAATGGCCAGGCCTGCCATGCCCAGATCAGCCTGTTGGACAGCGCCCCGTGCGTCTGCACCACCGCCTTGGGCTGTCCCGTCGAACCCGAGGTGAAGACGAGGAAGGCTGCATCGGAGGGGCGGAGCCCCCTGGCCGGCGGGGCCGGCCGGGCGGTGCCTCGCGGATCGACGACGGGGAGGTCGCTTCCCTCGGGGGCGATTCCGACGATGCAGCGCGGACTAGCAATCGCGAACATCTGCCGTTGCCGCTCGAGCGGGTAGCCCGGATCGACCAGCAGGAAGGCGGCGCCTGCGGTCAGGACCGCGACCATCGCGGTGACGAGGTCGGCACCCTCGGTCCCGCGTATCGCCACGACGTCGCCGCGCTCGACACCCGCCGCCTGCAGCCGGCCCCTGACCTGCGCCGCGCGCTGGTCGAGTTCCGCCACCGTCAGTTGGCGGCCACCCTCGATCACGCAGACGGCATCGGGCGTGGCCTTCATGCGGTTGCGCCAGAGGACGTCCACGGACAGGGCGTCGATCGTCTCGCGGGAGGGTTGCCTGCGCTCGGCCTCGGTCAGCGGCATCACGTCCGCGACCGGACCCATCGGGGCGCGGGCCATCGCCTCGCATACCGACACGAACTGCTCGAGGATTGTCCGTGCGCCCTCCCGCGAGAGCCTCGCCTCCTCGTAGAGCACCTTGAGGGAGATGCGCTCCGCCGGCGCGATGAGCAGCGTCAGCGGATAGTTGGTGCGTTCGAAGGCGAAGGCCTGTCCGGTCCCCGCTTTCGTCGCGCCGGGAAGGTTCTCGAAGATGAACAGCGTCTCGAACATCGCAGTCCCGTTTGCGACCTCGCTCCAGCCCTGGATGTCGGTCAGCGAGCAATGTTCGAAATCGCGCTGCCGTGTCGCGCTCGCCTGCGCCTGGCGCAGCGTGTCGGCCACGTTCGCACCCGCGGCGATGGGAATGCGCCGGGGAACGGTGTTGATGAACAGGCCGATCATCTCCTCGACGCCGTCGAGATCGGCGGGACGACCCGAGACGATCGTCCCGAACACCGCCTCGTCACGCGCCGAGAGTCGTGAAAGCAGGATCGCCCAGGCCACCTGGAAGACGGTGCTCAGCGTCACCCTCTCGGTCCGGGCAAGCTTCTGCAGCCGGCCAGTCAGGTCTGCGGGGATGTCCCGCAGCAGGTGCCCTACCGAACGGCCCCCGGAAGGTGACGGTTCGCGCAGGACGGGGAGCGGTATCGGGCCGGCCAGACCGTGCAGCGCTTCGGCCCAATAGCGCCGCGATTCCTCGGGATCGCGGCGGCCGAGCCAGCTCAGGAATTCGGCGTAGCTCGGCGCCGGGGCGAGGCTCGGCGTCTGGCCCGCCTCCAGCGCACGATAGACCTCCCAGATCTCTCGGAAGAGCCGGTTCAGGCTCCACCCGTCGAGAAGCGCGTGATGGAAGGTGAAGAGGAGTTGGCAGGCGTTCCGCCCGACGCGAACGATCGTGGCCCGGAAGAGCGGCGCCCGCCGCAAGTCGAAGGCGCGGGAGCGATCCTGCTCGAGCAGGGACTGGAACCTCCCGCCCTGTTCGTCGGAAGGCAACAGCGACCAGTCGAGGTGCTCCACCGGAATCCGGACCTTGCGGAAGACGACCTGCACCGGCGCTTTCACGCTCTCCCAGAAGAAGCCCGTGCGCAGCGCCTGGTGGCGCCGGGTCGCGTGGTCGAGCGCCCGCTGGAGGATCTCGGGGGACATGGCCAGGCCGACACCGAACGTCACCTGCTCGACGTAGAAGCTGTCCGCAGGATGCATGGCCGAATGGAACACCATGCCCTTCTGCAGCGGGGTCATGTCGTGAACGGCCTCAATATCAGGAGATGTCATGATGCCTCTCCATCTGCCAACTCGGAAAGGATGGCCTCGAAGTCCTCGGCATCGATGTCGACCTGCGCGGTCGGTGTACGCCCCGAATCGCGCCTCAGTGCGTCCATCAGATCCCGGATCTCGGCCAGGAACCGGTTGGCGAGTGCGCGCGCAGCATCGGCGTGGACGGGGTGGCAGTGGACCACGTCGAAGCTCAGCGTCTGCTCGGCCACCTGGCCGGAGACCTCAAGCCAGTGGTGCCGGAGCATCTCCGGGTCGCGATTGTCGCCATCTGACTCCGGGGCCTGCTGCACCGTTGCGAAGCGCGCGGCGGCGGGCTCGAACTGACCGAGGTAGTTGAACGAGACCGCTGCTTCGGGAAGATCGGACAGCCGGTCCTCGGCACCATATCGCAAGAGGCCGTAGGCAAGCGCGTGCGGAGCGGCCTCCGCCACTCTCTCCTCTACCCGCGCGAGCGTCGCCAGCGGCGTCTCGCCCTCGCATGCGTCGATCGGGACCGGATGGATGCGGGTGAACCATCCGACCGTCCGGCTGAGGTCGAGGGAGTCGTCCGGCCCGTCGCGGCCGTGCCCCTCGAGGTCTACGAGAACCGATTCGCCGCGGCACGTCCGCCACGCGCGGGCAAAGGCTGCGAGCAGCACCACGTCCATGCCGCACTTCCGGCGCGGCACCAGTTCGATGAGCAACTCCGCCGTTTCTTCGGGCGTCAGCGCGATATGCGCACTCGCCGTGTGGGCGACGGTGTTTTGGGCAGCGTCGCCGGGCGCGGCAATGGCCGGGACCGCGACCGTGGAGAGGAGTTCGCGCCAGAACGTCTCGGCGGCCTGAATGGACTCGGCTCCGGCAAGCCGTCCCAGGTACTCGCTCCAGTCCAGGAACGAGGAGGTCTTCGGCGGCAGCCTCAGTTCCTCGCCGCGCAGCCCCTTGGCGTAAAGGGTCCAGAAATCCTCCATCAGGATCCGCCAGGACACGCCGTCGACCAGGAGGTGATGGAACACGAACAGCAGGCGCGCGGGCTGCGCCAGCCCGAAGTCGAGAAGCAGGACACGGTAAAGGGGGCTCTTCTCCAGGTTCAGCGACCGCTGCGCGCGCTGGCAGTTGTCCTCGATCGCCTTCGTCCAGAACTTGCCGTTCACCCCGCTCATATCCAGTGCGAAGAAGGGGACCTCGTCGAAGGGCGGGCCGAACTCCAGTCTTCCGCCGACGAGCTGCGCCCGCATCACGTCGTGGTGAGTCTGAAGCGCGCGCATCACGGATTTCACCAGTGGCGCCGAAAGCGCCTGGTTCACCGTGAGCAGCAGCGACTGGTTGAAATGCGCGAGGTTCCCGTGGTGCCTTAGGAACCAGCGGATGATGGGAGTCGGCTCCGCCGTCCCTGTCACCGGATCCTGCCGGATCGGCGCCGCCGTCTGCCGGGCCGCCTTTGCGAGCTCGCCGATGGTCTGGTGCTCGAAAAGGTCGCGGGGCTTCAGGCTCACGCCGCGGGCCTTGGCGCGCGCGATGACCTGGATCGACATGATCGAGTCGCCCCCGAGTTCGAAGAAGTTGTCGTTTCGTCCGATGCGACGGATCTTGAGGAGGCTTGCCCAGATGTCGGCGAGGATGTCCTCGACGGGGGATTGCGGCGGGACGTAGCCGGCCGAGGTCTGGCGTATGCCGTCGGGGTCGGGGAGGGCGGCGCGGTCGATCTTGCCGTTGGCCGTCAGCGGGATGCGGTCGAGCACCACGAAGGACTGCGGCACCATGTGGTCGGGCAGGAGGGCGCCGAGATGCTCCCTGAGCTCAGGCACCAGCCGCTCGGAGAACAGGCCTTGGAGCGGTGCGTTGGCGTGCGGCTGGAGCGGTGCGCCGCGGTCCTCCAGTGCCGGCTCGAGGAGCCGGCGGCGGTCGTCCGGCGGCCAGAACACGACGTCGAAGCCGCCATGGCCGTCGGGCGGGCGGATGTCGGCGCGCCAGCCCGACGCCTCGGCCGCCGCGGCGAGCGCCTCGGCATCGACCGCCTTGCCGGCCGGCGGCAGCGCCTGGCCGAGGCGGGCGCAGGTGGCGCGCGCGCCGAGGCTGCGCGCGTCGGGGACACGCCGCAGCGCCAGCGGCTCCGTCCGCGAGGCCAGCGTAGCAGCGAGGCCGGCCGGGCCCTCGGCGGCGGCCCAGGCCGTCCCGTCCTGCCAGGCGAACTCGGCCGGCGGTGCTGCGGGTGCTTCGCCCGGAACGCGCAGCACCACGTCGTAGCGGAACACCGTCAGCTCGTTCACGGCGCGGCCGCGCTTGGCGCGCACCTCGACCGCCTGGAAGCCGAGGCGGGCGGCCAGCGGCGCGAACAGGCCCGGGTCGAGGCAGAGCTCCTGCTCGAGCTGCAGCGCCTGCGCCGCCCGCGCCGCGACCGTGCGGTCCGGCTCGTCCGCTGCTGCCCTGGCCATCGCGACGTCGGCATGGAAGGCTTCGAGCAGCGCCAGGTTGCGCAGGTCGCCGAGGAACAGCGCGCCGCCGGGCGCCAGCACCCGCCGTGCCTGCTCGAGGACCGTCACGAGATAGTCGAGCGAGGGGAAGTACTGCACCACCGAATTCAGGATCACCGTGTCGAAGCTCGCCGCGGCGAAGCCCGACAGTTCGTCGGCCCGCAGGTGGTGCAGCTCGAGCGCCTCCGGCAGGTCGGACTGCCCGGCGAGCCCGCTGAGCGCGATCTCCGAAAAGTCGATCCCGGCATAGCGTTCGGTCCCGGGCGCCAGACGCAGCGCCAGAAGCCCGGTGCCGCAGCCGATCTCCAGCACCCGGCGGGGCGAGAGCGCGGCGATGCGCGCCACCGTCGCCTCGACCCACTCGCGCATGTCGGCCTGCGGCAGCGGGGCGCCGTCATAGCTCGAGTTCCAGCCGGTGATGTCGAAGTCGCCCGGCGTTTCCTGCCCGGCCGCGCCATAGGTGGCGTCGTAGAGCGCCTGCCAGCGCGCCAGATGGTCCAGGGCGAGCGCCGCCGCCTCCTCGCCGCCGGGCAGGTCCTGCGTCACCCAGGCGACCAGGCGGCGATGGCCGGCGGCGTCCTCGCGCGGACCGACCACGGCGTCGCGCACGGCGGGGTGGGCGCGCAGCGCCTCCTCGACCTCGCCGGGTTCGATGCGGAAGCCGCGGATCTTGAGCTGGTGGTCGGTGCGGCCGAGGAACTGCAGCGTGCCGTCCTCGCGCCAGCGCACCACGTCGCCCGAGCGGTAGAGCCGCCCGCCGGCCCCCGGCCACGGCGGATCGAACGGGTCCGGCACGAACCGCTCCGCAGTCAGCCCCGGCCGCCCCAGATAGCCCCGCGCCAGACCCGCACCGCCAATGTAGAGCTCCCCCGGCACGCCGACCGGGCAAAGCCCCAGCCACGGGTCCAGAACCCGGACGTAACTCCCCAGAATCGCCCGCCCGATCGGTATCGTCGCGCCGGCGAGGTCTCCCGCCGCCACGCGGCGGCAGGTCGTGAACGTGGTGTTCTCAGTCGGTCCGTATGCGTGGATCAGGCGCAGCCTCGGCGCTCTTCGCAACGCCTCTCGAACATGCGGGATCGAGACGACGTCGCCGCCCGTCATGAGCTGGCGCAGGAGCAGCAGGGCGTCCGGCCGGACCTCGACGAGCTGTCGGAACAGGCCGGAGGTGATCCAGAGCGTCGTCACCTTGCGATCGCGGAGCACCTGCTCGAGCTCGTCGAGATCGGGCCTTGCATCCCTGAACATGACCAGGCGGCCGCCGTTCAGGAGCGGCCCCCAGATCTCGAGCGTCGCCGCGTCGAATGCGAGCGGCGCCACCTGCAGAAAGGTCTCGTCGGGCGCGTAGCGCGCGTAATCGGTTCCCCGCACCAGCCGGACGACCCCTTCGTGGGTGACGGCGATGCCCTTCGGACGACCGGTCGAGCCAGAGGTGAACATGACATAGGCGAGCCGGTCCGGCCGCCGCGCCGCAGCGGGCAGGCGCGGCCCCTGCCTCGCGGATGCGTCGTCCGGCTCGAGGACTTCGATGTCGTCCTCCGTCAGCAAGTCCGGGTTGCGGCCATCCGCGATCACCACGCGCGCGCCGCCGTCGCGGATCATCATCCGCAGCCGCTCGGCCGGGTAGGACGGATCGAGCGGCAGATACGCCGCCCCCGCCTTGAGCACGGCGAGCATCGCCACGACCACATCCGGACCCCGGTCCATCGCGAGGGCGACCCGATCGTCGAGCTTCACGCCGAGCGCCACGAGCCGGGCCGCCATCGCGGCGGAGCGCCCGTCGAGCTCGGCGTAGGTAATCCGCTCCCGCCCGTCCTGACTCTCGACGGCGACCTCGGACGCATGCTCGGCCGACGTCTCGGCGAAACATTCGATGATGGTCCTGTTGCTCGGCTCCGTGTTGGTCGAGCCCGAAAGGTCGAGAAGCCTGTTCACCTCCGTTCCGGTCTCGTAGGCGATGGCGCCCAGCTGGCGCGCCGGATCGGCGGCCACGTCGGCCAGAAGCGTCTCGTACCAGCGCATGATCCGGCCGGCGGTCGACGCGTCGAAGAGGTCGGTGGCGTATTCCAGCCGGGTCCGGATCTGCCCCCCGCTGACGAGGTGGTCTATGCGGAGATCGAACTTGGCCGTGCCGCTGGTGAACTCGGCGAGCTCCAGCGCGCCCGAGCTGGTGATCTTCCGGCCCTCGTCATGGTCAATCTGGAAGATCACGTTGACGAGCGGATTGACCGACAGGTCGCGGCTCGGCTGGAGCATCTCGACGATCTTCTCGAAGGGAATGTCCTGATGCTCGTAGGCCTCCATGGCGGTGCGCCGGACCTGCCGCAGATATTCGCGGAAGGTCATGCCGGCGGCCGGCCGCCCGCGCATCACCAGCGTGTTGACGAAGAACCCGATCAGCGGCTCGGTTTCCGGATGGTTGCGGTTGGCGACCGGCACTCCGACGGCCACGTCGTCGGTGCCGCAGATGCGGAAGAGCAGCGCCTGGAACGCCGCCAGAAGCACCATGAAGAGGCTCGCGTTTTCCTCGCGCGCAAGCTCCGCCAGTCGTTCCGAGACTTCTCCGGGCAGCGCGGCGTCGAGCACCGCGCCGCGGTAGCTGAACACCGCCGGCCGCGGCCTGTCTCCGGGCAGGTTGAGGAGCGCGACACCGTCCAGAGTGCGGCGCCAGTATTCGGCGTGGGTCAGCATCGTGGCGAGCGAATGCTGCTGGCGCTGCCATGCCGCGAAGTCGGCATACTGAACCTTCAGCGGCGGCATCGCCGGTGCCTTGCCCTCGGCGATCGCGGCGTAGAACTGCGAGAGTTCGCGGACGAAGATCTTCATCGACCAGCCGTCGCAGACGATGTGATGGATCGACAGCAGGCACAGAAATTTCTGTTTGTCGATCTGCAGCATGGTGACGCGAAGCAGCGGTCCGCACTGCAGGTCGAAAGGCCGCCGCGCCTCCTCCTCGGAGAGGCGGATCGCGTGCCTGACCCGGTCGCGGAGCGGCAGCATCTGCAGGTCGATCACCGGCAGCGGCACCTTCATCTCCGGCAGCACCACTTGGTGCCCCCGCCCGTCGATGTCGCGAAACACCGTCCTCAACGCCTCGTGGCGTTCGATGATCCGGTTCAGTGCCCGTTCGAGCACGCCGAGATTGAACTGCCCGGTGAGTTCGAAGACGGCGCTTTCGGAGTAGAAGGGGTTGCCGGGGACCAGCTTGTCGAGAAACCAGAGCCGCTCCTGCGCGAACGAAAGGCGCGACGGCCGGTCCCCCTGGCGGCGCGGGATGCCGGCATCTTCCTTCTTGCGTGCCTTCAGGAAGTCGGCAATCAGCGCATGGCGCTGTGCCTCGCCCTGCATCGTCGCACGGTTGGACTCCGTCCCGGTTTCACGCATCGACATCGGCCTCCGCCTCCGTTCCCACCACGGCCAGGATCAGCGCCTCGATGCACGCGGCCATGTCCGCCAGCTGAGGCCGGTCGAACACCTCCGCCAGCGGCAACGTGACCCCGGCCGCAGCGCGCACGCGCGAGACCAGCTGCGTGGCCGAGAGCGAATGGCCCCCGAGTTCGAAGAAGTTGTCGTTTCGTCCGATGCGACGGATCTTGAGGAGGCTTGCCCAGATGTCGGCGAGGATGTCCTCGACGGGGGATTGCGGCGGGACGTAGCCGGCCGAGGTCTGGCGTATGCCGTCGGGGTCGGGGAGGGCGGCGCGGTCGATCTTGCCGTTGGCCGTCAGCGGGATGCGGTCGAGCACCACGAAGGACTGCGGCACCATGTGGTCGGGCAGGAGGGCGCCGAGATGCTCCCTGAGCTCAGGCACCAGCCGCTCGGAGAACAGGCCTTGGAGCGGTGCGTTGGCGTGCGGCTGGAGCGGTGCGCCGCGGTCCTCCAGTGCCGGCTCGAGGAGCCGGCGGCGGTCGTCCGGCGGCCAGAACACGACGTCGAAGCCGCCATGGCCGTCGGGCGGGCGGATGTCGGCGCGCCAGCCCGACGCCTCGGCCGCCGCGGCGAGCGCCTCGGCATCGACCGCCTTGCCGGCCGGCGGCAGCGCCTGGCCGAGGCGGGCGCAGGTGGCGCGCGCGCCGAGGCTGCGCGCGTCGGGGACACGCCGCAGCGCCAGCGGCTCCGTCCGCGAGGCCAGCGTAGCAGCGAGGCCGGCCGGGCCCTCGGCGGCGGCCCAGGCCGTCCCGTCCTGCCAGGCGAACTCGGCCGGCGGTGCTGCGGGTGCTTCGCCCGGAACGCGCAGCACCACGTCGTAGCGGAACACCGTCAGCTCGTTCACGGCGCGGCCGCGCTTGGCGCGCACCTCGACCGCCTGGAAGCCGAGGCGGGCGGCCAGCGGCGCGAACAGGCCCGGGTCGAGGCAGAGCTCCTGCTCGAGCTGCAGCGCCTGCGCCGCCCGCGCCGCGACCGTGCGGTCCGGCTCGTCCGCTGCTGCCCTGGCCATCGCGACGTCGGCATGGAAGGCTTCGAGCAGCGCCAGGTTGCGCAGGTCGCCGAGGAACAGCGCGCCGCCGGGCGCCAGCACCCGCCGTGCCTGCTCGAGGACCGTCACGAGATAGTCGAGCGAGGGGAAGTACTGCACCACCGAATTCAGGATCACCGTGTCGAAGCTCGCCGCGGCGAAGCCCGACAGTTCGTCGGCCCGCAGGTGGTGCAGCTCGAGCGCCTCCGGCAGGTCGGACTGCCCGGCGAGCCCGCTGAGCGCGATCTCCGAAAAGTCGATCCCGGCATAGCGTTCGGTCCCGGGCGCCAGACGCAGCGCCAGAAGCCCGGTGCCGCAGCCGATCTCCAGCACCCGGCGGGGCGAGAGCGCGGCGATGCGCGCCACCGTCGCCTCGACCCACTCGCGCATGTCGGCCTGCGGCAGCGGGGCGCCGTCATAGCTCGAGTTCCAGCCGGTGATGTCGAAGTCGCCCGGCGTTTCCTGCCCGGCCGCGCCATAGGTGGCGTCGTAGAGCGCCTGCCAGCGCGCCAGATGGTCCAGGGCGAGCGCCGCCGCCTCCTCGCCGCCGGGCAGGTCCTGCGTCACCCAGGCGACCAGGCGGCGATGGCCGGCGGCGTCCTCGCGCGGACCGACCACGGCGTCGCGCACGGCGGGGTGGGCGCGCAGCGCCTCCTCGACCTCGCCGGGTTCGATGCGGAAGCCGCGGATCTTGAGCTGGTGGTCGGTGCGGCCGAGGAACTGCAGCGTGCCGTCCTCGCGCCAGCGCACCACGTCGCCCGAGCGGTAGAGCCGCCCGCCGGCCCCCGGCCACGGCGGATCGAACGGGTCCGGCACGAACCGCTCCGCAGTCAGCCCCGGCCGCCCCAGATAGCCCCGCGCCAGACCCGCACCGCCAATGTAGAGCTCCCCCGGCACGCCGACCGGGCAAAGCCCCAGCCACGGGTCCAGAACCCGGACGTAACTCCCCAGAATCGCCCGCCCGATCGGTATCGTCGCGCCGTCATCCTCGACGCCGATCGCGTCCGAGGCGGTGGTGACGACGCTGTCCTCGCTCGGGCCGTAATGGTTATAGACCGGTGCCGGGACGCGCTCGTCGGGCCGGATCGTTATGCGGTCGCCGCCGGTCAGGATCGCCGCCAGCCGCATTCCCTCGGGCCATGTCTCGGCGAAGGCTGCTTCGGCCAGTGGGGTGGGCAGGAAGCTGTGCGTGACCTCGCGCGCAGCGAGGACCTCGAGCACCTTCTCGGCCGATCCGCGCGTCTCGTCGCCGAGGATCACGAGCGATCCGCCGCAGGCGAGATAGGGCCAGCTTTCCCAGACACAGGCATCGTAGGAAGTGGCGGCAACGAGCGACCCGCGCGCATTTGCGTCCAGGGCGTATCGCTCCACATGCCAGTCGACCAGCGCCTCGAGCCCGCGATGCGTGATGCCGGCACCCTTCGGGCGGCCCGTCGACCCGGAGGTGTAGATCAGATAGGCGAGCGCTTCGGGATGCGGTACGGGAAGATCGGGCCAAGCCGCGCGATTCGCGCCGTTCGCTAGCTCCGCGATCTCGAGAATGTCGACCGCGAGAGCGTCGAGCTTCGGAGCGCGGTCCGTGGTCAGGACCACCGGCGCGCCCGAATCGGTGATCATATAGACGACGCGCTCCATCGGGTAACGGACGTCGACCGACACGTAGCAGAGGCCGGCCCGCATGATCGCGAGCTGTGCCACCACCATGTCGGGACCTCGCTCGGCGAAGACGGCGATCGGTGTCTCCGGAGCGAGGCCGCGGGCGAGGAGGGCCCGGGCGATGCAGGCGGACCGCTCCTCGATCTTGCCGAAGGTGATCGTGTCTCCGTCTTCGGTCAATAGGGCGGGCGCTTCGGGCCGGGCCAGCGCCTGGCCGGCGATCCGGTCGGCGACCCGCAGATCCAGGGCCGTCGGGTGCGGGCGCCCGGCCCAGGGGCCGAGAAACTTCTGGAGTTCGTCGTCGCTCGGCAGGCGGATATCGCCGACGCGGATCTCGGGTTCCCCGAGGAGCGCCGTCAGGACACGCTCGTACTGACGGACGAGACGCCGGATCCGGGCCTGGTCGAAGAGGTCCGTGTTGTATTCGAGCCAGCCCCCGAGCGTCGTGTCGTCGTCGATGAGCGTGAAGGCCATGTCGAAGATCGACGTGCCCCGCTCGGCCTGCGAGACCGCCGACGCCGCCCCGTTGCCATGCCTTGCCTTCGGCGGTGCGAACAGCTGGAACACCACCTGGAATATCGGATTGCGGGTAATGTCCCGCTCCGGCTGCAACGTCTCGACGACCTTGTCGAACGGGATATCCTGGTTGGCGAGCGCGCCGCGGGTCTTGTCGCGCACGCTCGCCAGAACGTCCCGCAACCGGTCGTGCCGATGGACCGGAATCCTGAGGACCTGCTCGTTCACGAAGAAGCCGATCAGCGGCTCGAGCTCGGTCCGCGTGCGGCCTGCGCTGGGCGAACCGATCACGATCTCGTCCTGGCCGGTGTGCCTGTGGAGCAGGCTGGCGAAGGCGCAGAGCAGCAGGTTGTGGAGCGTCGTCTCCTGCTCGCGGGCCACGCGGCGCGCAGCCTTGGTGAGCTGCCGCGAAAGCCGCAGCGGCTCGGTCGCGCCGCGGAAGGACGGCCGGGCCGGGCGCGGTCGGTCGGTCGGAAAGTCGAGCTGCTCGATTCCGTCGAGCTCGCGGCGCCAGTAGTCGAGCTGCGAGGCGAGCTCGCCGCCCTCGATCGACCGGCGCTGCCAGCGGGAGAAATCGGTGTATTGAAGCGTGAGCGGCTGCAGCTCGGGCTCACGCCCCGCGGCCAGGGCCAGGTAGCGGGCGATGATCTCCTCCCACAGGAGACCCATCGACCAGCCGTCGGTTGCAATGTGGTGGACGGTAAGCAAGAGGACCCAGCTGATGGGAGCCAATTTCAGGAGGCGGGCCCGGAGGAGGGGCGCGACCGCGAGGTCGAAGGGGGCAGCAGCTTCCTCCGTGGCCGCCAGCGCCAGTTCCCCCTCCAGCCGGGCCTTCGGCATCCCGGTGAGGTCGTCGACACGCAGGTGAAATTCGACCTCCTTCTCCACGTGCTGGAGCGGAGCGGGGTCGCCGCGGAGAAAGCGCGTCCTCAGCGTTCCGTGGCGCGCCATGACGCCACGGATCGACGTCTCGAGGAGCGCGGGATCCAACGCCAGGCCGAGCGGAATCGTCACCGAGACGTTGTAGAACGGATTGCCCGGCGAGAGCTGATCCAGGAACAGGAGCCGCTGCTGCGCGAAGGAGGTGGGATGGATGCCGGCATTGGGCCGGATCTCGATGCTCGCCGTACCGGCGTCCTGCGGCGGCAGCGCATGAAGCTTGTCCCTGAGGCTCCGAAGCCGATGGGTCGTGCCGAGTTCCATGTCGTCAGTCCTCAGTGTCAGGACGAAAGAACTTCCTCAATGGCCGAAAGTCTGTCCGCGTTCGCCCCGTCGCGCCGCAGGGCGTCGACGAGGGTCTCGACGGTGGAATGGTCGAAGATGAGGTGCAGCGGAAAGTCGATGCCGAGCACGTCGCGCATGCTTGCGACGGCACGTATCGCCAGGAGGGAGTGGCCGCCGAGATCGGAAAAGAAGTCTTCGCCGATGCTCACTGCGTCGCGGTCGAGTATATCGGCCCAGATCGTCGCAACCGCCTCGTCGACGTGCGAGCGCAATTCGATGACGGCCGGCTTGTCCTGCGGCGGCTCAGCGGCGGCGAGCGCCACGCGATCGGTCTTGCCGCTGACGAGGAGCGGGAAGGCCGGCAGCGCCACGACGCGGTCCGGCAGCATCTGTCTGGGGAGCCACGTCTCGAGGTGGCGGCGGAGCTCGACCGCGCTGCGCGTGGTCTCGGCATAGGCGAGGAGAAGGCCTCCCTTCATGTCGCACGCGGCCCTGCCGACGTCGGCGTGCAGCAGGAGTGCCGCCTCGATCTCGCCGGTTTCGATCCGGATGCCGGAGCGCTTCACCTGCCCGTCGAGGCGGCCCTTGTAGTCGAGCCGCCCGTCGGGCCGGCGGACGAAGCGGTCGCCGGTCCGGTAGATTCGCGCGCCGTCGGCGGAGAATGGATCCGGCATGAACCGCTCGGCAGTCAGCCCGGGATCGCCGAGATAGCCGCGGGCAACGCCAGCGCCGCCGATCCAGAGCTCGCCGGGGTGCCCGGCCGGAATACGTTCCAGTCTTGGACCAAGAAGGTAGAGACGGTTGTCGTCGACCGCCTCGGTCACCGACTCGGGCCGGCCGGCGCCGTCCGAGTCCGCTCCGATCGCCGATTGGACGCATGTCTCTGCCGGGCCGTAGAGGTTCACGAGGCCGCAACCGGGCAGAGCGTCCCTCGTCGCCGTGACGAGCCCCGGCTCCAGCGGCTCGCCGCCCGTGAACAGGAGCCTGAGTTCGGTGCACTCCGAGATTTCGAGATCATCGAGGACGAGCCGCAGCATCGACGGCACGAGCTGCAGCATGGTGATGCGACGCGCCCGGAGTTCGGCGACGATCCGGCGCGGGTCGCGGTGCGTCTCCGGATCGGCCACGACAAGGCGGAAGCCGGCGCAGAGTGGCAGGAACAGCTCCCACAGGCTGGCGTCGAAGACGAGCGGCGTCTTGAACAGGATTGCGTCGTCCCCCGTCGTGGCGAAGCGGCGCCCGAGCCAGTCCATCTGGTTGGCAATTGCCGCGTGGGTCTGGGCTATGGCCTTCGGCCTGCCGGTGCTCCCCGACGTCAGGATCACGTAAGCGAGCTGGCCCGGTGACGGGGCGTCCACCGGCGCGAACTTCCCGACGGCCGTCGCGAGCGCCCCGATGGCGACCGACGGACAGGCCGCCGGCACCTCGCCGCCATCCTCGTCGAGGATCACGAGAGTGCAGCCGGTAAGGGTGACGATGTCTGCGTTTCGGCCCGGCGGGTTCTCGATGCTGAGCGGCATGAACGCCGCGCCGGCTGCCAGCACGCCGAGCGCCGCGATGACCAGCCGCTCCGACCTGTCGAGGTTCAGCGCGACCACGTTCTCGGGCCCGACACCCCTTGCCCGGAGACCCGCGGCCACCGCTTCGACCCGCCTCACGAGCTCCGCGCCCGAAAGCGTGACGTCGCCGCATTCGACGACGATCCGGTCCATCTCCGCCTCGCAGCATCGGCGGATCCGGGTCCAGAGATCGGGTCCGGCCCGGGTCTTCCCCGGAGGCGGGGCGTGTTCGGCAGCGTCGCCGCCGCTCACGAGGGGCAGATCGTGGATCGGTAGGCGGGGTGCGCGGAGGGCGGCGGAAAGCGAGGTCAGGAACGCGTCGGCCATCGCCGCGACGGTTGCCGGGTCGAACAGCGCGGTGTCGAACTCGACCTGGCCGTGGATGGCGGGTCCGTCGAACCAGAAATTCCAGGCCATGTCGAACAGCGCAGTGCCCTTGTCGATCGGCATGATGCTGCCCTGCCGGCCTGGGGCGGCTGCGCCGAGCGATACCTTTTGGCCGGGCGTGGAGAAGAGTTGGGCGGTGACCTGGAAGAGCGGGTTCCGGCTGGGATCGCGCGTGATGTCGAGGTCCTCGACGAGCCGCTCGAACGGGTAATCGGCATGCGACAGCGCCTCGGCCACCGTGCGTCCGGCGCGGCCGACGACCTCGGTGAAATCCGGCGCTCCCGAAAGGTCGATCCGCAGGACGACCGAGTTCACGAAGAACCCGATCATCTGCTCCAGTTCCTCGCGGTCCCGGTTGGCGACGGGCGTGCCGATGACCACTTCGGTCTGGCCGGCATAGCGTCCCAGGACCACCGAAAGCCCTGCCAGCAGCACCGCGAACGGGGTTGTGCGGGCCCGCTGCGCCGCCGTCACCAGGGCGCGAGCGGTCTCGGCGGACAGCGCGAGCGAATGCGTTGCGCCACGGTGCGCCTGGCTGGTGGGCCGGGCGAAATCCGTCGGAAGGTCGAACTGCTCCGCGGCGGCGAGCTGGCGAAGCCAGAACTGCCGCTGCGGCTCGAGCGCCCCGGAGGACAGCTGCTCGCGTTGCCAGACGGCGTAGTCGCCATATTGCAGATCGGGCTCCGGCAGGCTCGGGCGCCGGCCGGCCACGGCATCCGCGTAGAGCGTCGTCAGCTCGTGCCAGAACACGCCCATCGACCACCCGTCCGAGACGATATGATGCATCGTGGCGAGGAACAGGTGCCGGTCGCCGGACAGCCGGAGAAGGCGGAAGCGGGCGAGCGGCGCGATGCGCAGGTCGAAGGGCCGGCCGGCCTCGCGAGTCGTGATCTCGGCCAGTTCCGCTTTCTCTTCCTTGCCGGATCGCGACACGTCGGTGAAGGGCAGGGCGAACGGCTCGAACGGCGTCACCACGACCGTGGGCTCTTCCCCTCCCTCACGAATGCAGCAGCGCAGCGACTCGTGACGGCGCACGACCTCGTTCAAGGCAAGTCCCAACGCGGTGCGGTTGACGTTGCCCGGCAGCGGCACGGCGAGCGGCAGGTTGTAGAAGGGGCTCCCGCTCGTCAGCTTGTCGAGGAACCAGAGGCGGGACTGGGCATGGGACAGGGGATATTCCAGCAGGCGCCGGTCGAGGTCGGGGGCATTTTCCGCTATCTGACCTCTCGGCATAGCCGATTCCCCCTATTCTTCTTGCCGCGTCTCACGTCGCGCGGCATCCCCGGGTCCCGGCCTCAGCCGGTTGGCATCTGCGGCCAGCCGGGTTGGAGACCGCTGAAGCTGTCGGTGGTCTGTCGAAGATCATCGACGTATTCTTGCTGGATCTTGCTTAGGCGTGTGTAGGCATCGCGGATCATGTCGACCATTTCCAGGTCGCGCTTGAGCCAGATGTACCAGCCGCCGAGCGGCGACTGCGCTTCGGAAATCCGCCTGGCATGGAGAATCGCAGTGTCGCGGACATCGACGAAGCTTCCGAGCATCACGTCGAGGTAGATGCGGGTCATATCCGGTCCGGTGGACTTTCCGAGAAACCCGGTTACGAGGATCGCATCGGGCGTGTCGGCAGGATTACCTACTATCTCGGAAACGAAATCGTCTTGGGGTAACCGCATGCTAGTGCACCGTCCAACGCATTCTACGGTAACTCTTCCAGTATTCGACCATATCACAGGCACTATTCTTAAGCAACACGAACGGCCGCCGGCCAGCAGTTCTCAATGTGAGCGAGTCGCAAGTGCATTGGGTCCAGGTGAGTCCGAAAGGCCACAGCCGTCGATGAAGTGACGCTGGCCCGGCCGAAGGGGATTCCCAAGGGCGGAGCAAATCAGATTCGTTTCGGCCATGCATGCGCTGGAGACCTGCTCGGTTCCCTGCGGCGGTGTCTGGAGCGGTTTCCCGACAAGCGCCGGGGGCTCAACGTGATCTATCTGATGACCGACATCGGCATGGCGGCGTTCTCGGTGTTCTTCATGCAGAGCCCGTCCTTTCTTTCGCATCAGCGACGTTTCGAGGAAGGGCATGGGCGCTCCAATTGCCAGGCCCTGTTCGGCCTGTCGAAGGTACCGAGCGACAATCACATCCGCGACATGCTGGACGCGGCGACGCCCGACCTGCTCAATCCGATGTTTTTTCGGAGACGGTCGAGTTCCTGCGGCGCAGCGAAGGCGGGCTGGACGATTTCCGCCGACTGGACGGCCGTCTGCTGATCGCCCTCGACGGGACCGAGTACCCCTGTTCCAAAATGATCCATTGCCGCCACTGCTCGCATCGCCTGCGCGGCGGGAGCAAGAACAAGCCCGCCCATACGGAGTATTTCCACACCATGCTGGCGGCGAGCATGGTGGCGCCGAGGCACGACAAGGTCATTCCGCTGGAGCCGGAGTTCATCGTTCCTCAGGACGGCGCCGACAAGCAGGATTGCGAGAGACGGCGGTCCCGAATGTCTGGGCAATCGGCGAATGCGCGGGAAGCCCACAATTCACCCATATGTCGCTCGACGACTTCCGCGTCATCCGCGACAATCTGGCGGGCGGCGAACGATCGACCAACGGACGGATGGCGCCTTATTGCATGTTCATCGATCCGCCTCTTGCCAGGGTCGGGCTGAGCGAGGACGACGCGCGCGACAAGGGAGTGGCGGTGCGAGTGGCGAAGCTGCCGATGAAGGCGCTTCTGCGGACGCGTACGACCTCGGAGACAGCCGGCTTCATGAAGGCGCTTGTCGGGTCAGATGACATGATCGTCGGATTCACGATGATTGGCCAGGAGGCTGGCGAGGTCGTGGCCGTCGTCTAGACCGCCATGACTGCGAATCTGCCCTATACGACGCTGCGCGATGCCATCCTCACCCATCCGACGATGGCAGAAGGACTGAATGCCTTGTTCGGCAATGTTCCGTCCGGATGACGATCGGCCCGCTGTCGGGGCAGTTGGCACAGAAATGGTCGCTCAGGACCGCGATCTGCGCTCACTGAATGTCAGCTTCTCAAGTTTTACGTCCCTGAACCGGACAGTCAGCAACCGGCCCCAATGCGGTCATTCTGGAGCATGGCTCCGAACGTTCGCAAACGAGGTTAGCTAGAGTGGACTGTATGGCGTCACGGGAGCATACGGAACGATACGGGAAGATTTCTGATTTTGCCCACGAAAAAGTCAATAAAATCAAAGATTTTAATACGCCCTCCGGGCCCACCATTGGCTCCTGGGTACGACCCGGAGACATGGGTAACAGAATGTACCTAAGACATGGGTGACAACCTCGTGCCGAACGGGTTGTCGATGGTCTGCA
>NZ_JAMYMK010000033.1:7500-27820 GCF_040318565.1 Mesorhizobium sp. M1142 | reverse complement strand
CCCCCCGCATCCGGGGCCCCCCCAGGCGGTGGGGGGCGCGGCCACCGCCTCCCCCCGGGTGGTCACGGGCCCGGCGCGCCCCCCCCGCGGCCGGGGGGCGGGGGGGGCGCGCGCGTCCGGCATCCCCGCGCTGATCGCGGAGGTGGAGAGCGCATCGGTGGTGCTGGATACGCCGGCGGCACGCCTTATCGCCCGTGGTGAGGAACGGCCCCTCCTGCTCGATGAAGTCGAAGCGCTTCTGGCGTCGGGGGCGCTCGTGGTGGATGCATGCCGCAATGTGGTGCGGGTAGCAGATACGGTCGTCTCGCTGGCGACCCGCCCGGTGCTGTTCGCGCTGGCCCGCGCGCTGGCCGAAGCCTGGCCGGGGGACGTGGCAAGATCGACGCTTATCGCGCGCGCTTTCCGCGGAAAGGACGCGGATGAATCACATCGCGCACGGTTACGGGTCGAAGTCGGGCGGCTTCGCGCGGAGCTTCGTAGCTTGGCCGATGTGAGCGCAACGAAGCGGGGGTTTGCGCTGGCGCCGCGCCGCGCAGGTGAGGTCGTCGTGCTGGCGCCGCCCGTCGAAGAAGAGCATGCCGCCGTGCTCGCCTTCCTCGCTGACGGCGAGTCTTGGTCGAGTTCGGCCCTGGCGATTGCGCTTGGAGCCAGTTCGCGTACCGTGCAGCGGGCGCTCGAGCAGCTCGCCCAGGCCGGCAAGGTGCAGTCGTTCGGCCGCGGACGGGCGCGTCGCTGGATGACCCCGCCGCTGCCGGGTTTCCCGACAATCTTGTTACTCCCCGGTCCACTGCCGGGCTACTAGGATGGAATTATGGAACGATCCTCTGCCGAAATCCTCCGTGAATACGGACCCGTTCCGGGTGTCGACCACGTAGACGGCGTTACCTTCGACGGTGAGCATGTCTGGTTTGCCTCAGGCGACAGATTGAACGCCTTCGATCCGGCAAGCGGCGAAGTGGTGCGCTCGATCGAGGTCGCGGCACACGCCGGAACGGCCTTCGACGGCCAGCACCTCTATCAAATCGCCGAGGATCGCATCCAGAAGATCGATCCAAAGAATGGCCAGGTGCTGGCGTCGATCCCGGCGCCTGGCAATGGCGGTGATTCCGGGCTCGCCTGGGCCGAAGGAACGCTCTGGGTCGGGCAGCATCGGGGCCGAAAGATTCATCAGGTCGATCCCGAGACAGGGGCAATCCTTCGCACCATCGTTTCCAACCGCGTCGTCACCGGCGTCAGCTGGGTCGACGGCGAGCTGTGGCATGGGACTTGGGAGGGCGAGGAGAGCGATGTCCGGCGGATCGATCCTGAAACGGGAAAGGTTCTGGAGAAGCTCGATATGCCGCCGGGAACAGGCGTGTCGGGGCTCGAATCCGATGGCGGCGACCAGTTTTTCTGCGGTGGCGGAAACAGCGGCAAGATCAGAGCTGTTCGCCGGCCCAAACGAGGCTCTGCGACCAAGATCTGAGCTTTTTCCATCCCCTCGGCCCGGCCCTTGGCCGGTTCGGTTAGCTCAAGCTCGCGATCAGTTTTTCGAGCAGGCGGGCCAGCATGGTCTGCTCCGGGCGTGCTAACCCAGAAAGTATCTGGTGCTCGTTGGCGACGTGAGCAGTCACCGCCTCATCGATCAAAGCGAGGCCCTTCCCGGTCAGCTGCACAATAATCCCGCGGCGATCGTCGGGGTGCGGCCCGCGCTTGATCAGGCCGGATTTCTCGAGCCGATCGAGGCGGTTGGTCATCGCGCCCGACGTCACCATCGTCGCCTCGTACAGAGCCGTCGGCGTCAGCGCATATGGCGGCCCGCAACGACGCAGCGTCGCCAGCACGTCGAATTCTCCGGATTGCAGCCCGTAACTTGCAAACAGCGGCGCCAGCCGCTCTCGTGCGATCAACGAGGCGGCCTCGTTCAACCGTCCAAGCACGGCCATCGGCGAGACATCGAGATCCGGCCGTTCCTTTTTCCATTGCTCGATCGCTTTTGCCGCGCGATCCATGTCTCTCACCGTTATATATCTTGACGTGAAGAATCTTTATATTATCTTACCTCAGCTTGTGGTGTAGGCCAAGGGCCGCGAACGGGCGACGGGATGGTGCGATGAAATTTCTCTGGGACTCGGCGCTTGGCCTTCTGGTCGTCACCGGCGGACTGCTCGGCCTGACGCTGCCGTTCGGCAAGATCGCGACGACGGCCGGCGTGCCCGCCATGGTCTGGGCCTTCGTCATCTCGCTTGGCGCCGGCGGCGTGCTTTTGTGCGCATTGCTGCTCAACGGGCAGCGCATGCGGCTTACGCTGCACAGGCTGCGCTATTTCTTCGTGACCGCGGCCGTCTCCTACGCAATCCCCAATCTGCTGATGTTTTCAGCGATTCCGCATCTGGGCGCCGGCTATAGCGGCATCATGTTCACGCTGTCGCCGGTCGTCACGCTGGTGTTCTCGATTCTGCTCGGCGTCAGGCGCCAGACCACGCTGGGCGTCGTCGGCATCGCCGTCGGTTTCGTGGGCGCAGTCATGGTGGCCGTGACGCGCGGCGAAGCGGGCCAGCCGGCCGAATTTTTCTGGGTTGCGATGGGCCTGCTCATCCCCGTCAGCCTCGCCGCCGGCAACATTTACCGTACCGTCGACTGGCCCGAAGGCACCGGCCCGATCGAGCTCGCCGTCGGCAGCCGTCTGGCAGCAGCTTTGATGCTGCTTGCCGGCATTCTGGTGCTGCTGGAAGGCAATGCATTCGGCTCGCTCGGCGGCGTGCGGCTGGTCGCTGCGGCACAGGTGGCATCAGCCTCGGCGATGTTCGCCTTCTTCTTCCGCCTGCAAGCGGTCGGCGGCCCGGTCTATCTCAGCCAGATCGGCTACGTCGCGGCGGCGGTCGGGCTGTTTGCCGGGACCCTCTTCCTCGGCGAGCGCTATCAACTGCTGACCTGGGCCGGTGCCGTCATCATCACCGCCGGCGTGTTCATCACCACCAGGGCGCAAAGCCAGAAGACATAGGGGCGAGAAGGCATAAGTTTCAGACGGATGCTTTCTCCGCCAGCACCATGTAGTTGACGTCCATGTCCTTCGAGCGCTGCCAGCGGTCGGCGAGCGGGTTGTAGGTGACGCCGGTGCGGTCGATGACGGTCAGGCCAGCACCTGCAAGCGCCTTTTCCAGTTCCTCGGGGCGCACCAGCTTGCCGAACTGGTGGGTGCCGCGGGGCAGCCAGCGCAGCACATATTCGGCGCCGATGATGGCCAGGCCCAGGGCCTTCAGCGTGCGGTTGATGGTGGCCACGAACATGATGCCGCCGGGCTTGACCATCTCGCCGCATTTGGCCAGGAACAGATCGACATCGGCGACATGCTCGACCACTTCCATGTTGAGGATGACGTCGAATTTTTCGCCGGCGTCGGCCAGGTCTTCCGCGGTGGTGGCGCGGTAATCAACGCTCACGCCGACTTCCGCCGCATGCAGCTTGGCCACTTCGATGTTGGTGGCGGAGGCATCGGCGCCGACCACTTCGGCGCCAAGCCGCGCCATCGGTTCGCACAAAAGCCCGCCGCCGCAGCCGATGTCAAGGAAGCGCAGGCCTTCGAACGGCCGTGCCGCACGCGGATCGCGGCCGAAGCGGGCCGCCACCTGGTCGCGGATATAGGCAAGCCGGATCGGGTTGAACTTGTGCAACGGGCGGAACTTGCCGTTCGGGTTCCACCATTCGGCGGCAAGGGCGGAAAAGCGTTCCACCTCTCCGGCATCGATCGTCGATCGTCGGGGCTCAGGCATCGCGTGGTCTCCTCGGACGCTAGGAAGTCGGGCGCGAGGCTGCGAATGTCAAGGCGCGAAATTCACCGCCGGCTGCGCGATGCGCGCGATGCCTGCCGACGCCGCCTTTTGCCGGCTGCATTTGTGTCAGCACGTGTCAGTTGATGGTGTGCCGGAAGGAAACGCCTAGGCTTTGGCGAACGAAGCAGAGACATCGGGTTCGGAGGAGTGCACAACGATGCGAGCGGTTGCTTCCATTCTTTGGCGCCGGCTTGACCAGGAAGGCCACGACGCTTGTCGGAAGCGAGTTCTGGGTGGAATCTCAGGGGACAAGCGCTTTTCGTCCAGGACGGCAAGCCGTGCAGCATCGCGTACGAAGTGGACTGCGACGCCGATTGGCGTACACGCTCGGCGCGCGCCGACGGCTTTGTCGGCACGCAAGAGCTGCATTATGGGATCGACCGGCTGACCGAGCGCCCATGGACGCTGAACGGCGAGCATCAAGCGGAAGTCGACGGCCTCATCGATGTCGATCTCGGCTTCACACCCGCCACAAACCTTTTGGCGCTTCGCCGTTTTGCCCTCGATGTCGGCATGGCGACGCCCGCGCCGGCAGCCTATCTGACATTTCCCGAACTCAGGCTCGTTCGCCTGGAACAGACCTACCAGCGCGTCGATGCGGCACATTACGCCTACGAAGCCCCGATGTTCGGCTACAATGAGATGCTGGAGGTCTCGCCGATCGGTTTCGTCCTCGACTATCCGCGCCTGTGGAGAGCCACGGCACAGCTGGGCTGAAGCGCGCACCATATTGGCAAGACGCAGGGCAGGCACGATGCTGCGCTGGTGTGTCGCCCGGCCGCCAGCGGCGGCACGCCTTGCGAAACGACTGTCATTTGGCTAAGGAGGCCGCGCATTGAGCGCCTCGCCACAGCTTGGCGCATTTTTCCACTTTTCGGCCTTCGGTCCGGCATCCAGTCAAAGGCATTTCGCTTCCATGGCGCGCATCGTGATGAAATTCGGCGGAACGTCCGTCGCCGACATCGCCCGCATCCGCAATGTGGCGCGCCATGTCAAACGCGAGGTCGATGCCGGGCATGAGGTCGCAGTGGTGGTCTCGGCGATGGCCGGCAAGACCAACGAGCTCGTGCAATGGACGCGCGAGGCCTCGCCAATGCACGATGCGCGCGAATATGACGCCGTAGTCGCTTCCGGCGAACAGGTTACGGCCGGCTTGCTGGCGATCGCGCTGCAGAACATCGGCGTGCATGCCCGTTCCTGGCAAGGCTGGCAGATTCCGATCAAGACCGATAACGCGCATGGCGCGGCGCGCATTCTCGATATCGACGGCGGATTCCTGATCAAGCGCTTCGGCGAAGGCCAGGTGGCGGTGGTCGCCGGTTTCCAGGGCATCGGGCCGGACAACCGGATCGCAACGCTCGGCCGCGGCGGTTCCGATACCAGCGCAGTCGCCATCGCGGCGGCGGTCAAGGCCGACCGCTGCGATATCTACACCGATGTCGATGGGGTCTACACGACCGATCCGCGCATCGAGCCGAAGGCCCGGCGGCTGGCCAAGATTTCCTTCGAGGAAATGCTCGAAATGGCCTCGCTCGGGGCCAAGGTCCTGCAGGTGCGCTCGGTCGAGCTTGCCATGGTGCACAGGGTGCGTACCTTTGTGAGGTCGTCCTTCGACGATCCCGATGCACCCGGAATGGGGGATTTGCTCAATCCGCCGGGAACGCTTATTTGCGACGAGGAAGAGATCGTGGAACAGCAGGTCGTCACCGGAATTGCCTATGCCAAGGACGAAGCGCAGATTTCGCTGCGCCGCGTCGGCGACCGGCCGGGCGTCGCCGCCGGCATTTTCGGGCCGCTGGCCGAGGCCAACATCAATGTCGATATGATCGTCCAGAACATTTCCGAGGACGGCAAGTTCACTGACATGACTTTTACCGTGCCATCCGGCGACGTCGACAAGGCGCTTGCCGTGCTCGAACGGCTGAAGGCGACGATCGGCTACGACGTGGTGCAGTCGGAAGCCGGCATGTCGAAGGTCTCGGTCATCGGCATCGGCATGCGCAGCCATGCAGGCGTCGCCGCCACAGCCTTCAAGGCGCTGGCCGACCGCGCGATCAACATCCGCGCCATCACAACGTCCGAAATCAAGATTTCGATCCTGATCGACGGTCCCTATACGGAACTAGCAGTTCGCACTTTGCATTCCGTGTACGGTCTGGATAAGCAGTAGCAGACTGCATCGGCCCGAAAATCGGAGTCGATTTTCGGAAGGCGGGATGCGCGGATCGAAAGGCTTGGAGCGGTCTTTATGCGTCCAATTGGACGATGGCGCTCTAATTGAGTTGTTGCGTTTGTGCCGCTGTGCAGGGCAACCTGCACCGGTTGAAACGCTATTGGAGAAGAAGCCGCGATGCGTGATTCGGCCAGTGGCCCGCGCGTTTTGCTGAAACGGCTCCGCGAGCTCATGCAAGAGCCGCTGGAGCCGCAGGAGCGGCTTGACCGAATCGTGCGCGACATCGCCTCCAACATGGTTGCCGAGGTCTGCTCGCTTTATGTTCTGCGCGCCGATTCGGTGCTCGAACTCTACGCCACCGAAGGCTTGAACCCGAACGCCGTCCACCTGGCGCAGCTGAGGCTGGGCCAAGGCCTGGTCGGCACGATCGCGGCCTCGGCGCGGCCGCTCAACCTCTCCAACGCGCAGGAGCATCCTGCCTTCGCCTACCTGCCGGAGACAGGGGAAGAGATATACAATTCCTTCCTCGGCGTGCCGGTGCTGCGGGCAGGGCGGACGCTCGGCGTTCTGGTCGTGCAGAACAAGACCATGCGCCATTATCGCGACGACGAGGTCGAGGCGCTGGAAACGACGGCGATGGTGATCGCCGAGATGATCGCCACCGGCGATCTGGAGCGGCTGACAAGGCCCGGCCTAGAGCTCGATCTGCGCCGCCCGGTAAGCTTTACCGGCCTGTCCTTCAATGAAGGCGTCGGGCTCGGCCATGTGGTGCTGCACGAGCCGCGTATCGTCGTCACCAACCTGTTCAACGAGGATAGCGAGGAAGAGGTCAGGCGGCTCGACGCGTCGCTCGGCTCGCTCAGGCTGTCTATCGACGACATGCTGGAGCGCCGCGACGTCGCCTTCGAGGGCGAGCATCGCCAGGTGCTCGAAGCCTATCGCATGTTCGCCAACGACCGCGGCTGGGTGCGCCGGCTGGAGGAGGCGATCCGCAATGGCCTGACGGCCGAAGCGGCGGTCGAGAAAGTTCAGAGCGACATGCGTGCCCGCATGCTGCATATGACCGATCCGTATCTGCGCGAACGGATGAGCGATTTCGACGATCTCGCCAATCGGCTGCTGCGGCAACTGATGGGGCGCGGACCGGAGGACGTCGCGGCCGCGCTGCCCAAGGACGCCATCATCGTCGCCCGCTCGATGGGGGCTGCCGAGCTGCTCGATTATCCCAGGGACAAGCTGCGCGGGCTGGTGCTGGAAGACGGCGCCGCGACCAGCCATGTCGTCATTGTGGCGCGAGCCATGGGCATACCCGTCGCCGGCCAGATGAAGGGCGCCGTTTCCATGGCGGAAAACGGCGATGCCATCATCGTCGACGGCGAGGAAGGCGCGATCCATCTGCGCCCGCAGCCCGACCTCGAGGCGGCCTATGCCGAGAAAGTGCGCTTCAGGGCGCGGCGGCAGGAGGTCTACCGCGAGCTGCGCAAGAAGCCGTCGGTGACCAAGGACGGAGTCCAGGTCGATCTTCTGATGAATGCCGGACTGGCGGTGGATTTGCCGCAACTGGCCGAAGCAGGTGCGGCCGGCATCGGCCTGTTCCGCACCGAACTGCAATTCATGGTCGCCTCGACCTTTCCGCGCGCCGAAGCCCAGGAGCGGCTCTATCGTGACGTGCTCGAAGCGGCGCGCGGCAAGCCGGTGACATTCCGCACCATCGATATCGGCGGCGACAAGGTGCTGCCCTATTTCAAGGGCTCGATTCAGGAAGAGAACCCGGCACTCGGCTGGCGCGCCATCCGCCTGACCCTCGACCGGCCCGGATTGCTGCGTACCCAGATCCGCGCGCTGCTCAAGGCGTGCGGCGGACGCGAACTGAAGCTGATGCTGCCGATGGTGACCGAACTCGGCGAGATTGCGCAGGCGCGCGAGATCATCGATCGCGAGGTGCGGCATCTGTCGCGCTTTGCCCATCATTTGCCGACCAGCCTCAAACTCGGGGCGATGCTGGAGGTGCCGTCGCTGCTGTTCCAGCTCGACGAACTGATGAAGGCGGTCGATTTCGTCTCGGTCGGCTCGAACGACCTGTTCCAGTTCGTCATGGCGGTGGATCGCGGCAACACCCAGTTGTCCGACCGCTTCGACCCGCTCTCGACGCCGTTCCTGCGCGTCCTGAAGCAGATTGCCGACGCCGGGGCGCGCAACCATACGCCGGTGACCCTGTGCGGCGAACTTGCCGGCAAGCCGATTTCGGCGATGGCGCTGATCGGCCTTGGCTACCGCTCGATCTCGATGTCGCCGGCATCGATCGGCCCGGTCAAGGCGATGCTGACTGAACTGCCGCTCAGCGAGCTGGAGGCGTTCTTCGACGACAATCTGATGGCGCCGGCGCATGGCCTGCCGATGCGGGCGCTGCTGCAAGCCTTTGCCGACGACCGCTCTATACCGCTATAGACTTCGCCATGATCAACCTGCCCCGCGACCGTATGGATCAAGTCGTCAAGCGTTTCGACATGCTCGAAGCGCAGATGTCGGCCGGGCCGGCGCCGGACGCCTATGTGAGGATGGCCTCCGAATATGCCGACATCCAGGAGATGGTGGCAAAGATCAGGGCACTGCGCGCCGCCGAGCGCGAACAGGCCGATCTGGAGGCGATGCTCGCCGACAAGGGCACTGACGCCGAGATGCGCGCCTTAGCCGAGGCCGACCTGCCGGAGGTCAAGCATCAAATCGAGGTGCTGCAAAAGGACATCCAGATCCTGCTGTTGCCCAAGGATGCCGCAGACGACAAGAACGCCATCCTCGAAATCCGTGCCGGCACCGGCGGTGACGAGGCGGCGCTTTTTGCCGGCGACCTGTTTCGCATGTACGAGCGCTATGCAGCGGCGCATGGCTGGCGTTTCGAGACGGTGTCGGCCAGCGAAGGCGAGGTCGGCGGCTACAAGGAAATCATCGCCACCGTTTCGGGCAAGGGCGTCTTTGCCCATCTGAAGTTCGAATCCGGCGTGCACCGGGTGCAGCGCGTGCCGACGACCGAGGCGGGCGGGCGCATCCACACTTCGGCGGCGACGGTCGCGGTGCTGCCGGAAGCCGAAGAGGTCGACATCGACATCCGGGCCGAAGACATCCGCATCGACACGATGCGCGCCTCGGGTTCCGGCGGCCAGCACGTCAACACCACCGATTCGGCCGTGCGCATCACCCATCTGCCGACCGGCATCATGGTGGTGCAGGCGGAAAAATCGCAGCACCAGAACCGGGCGAAGGCCATGCAGATCCTACGCGCCAGGCTTTACGACCTCGAACGCAGCAAAGCGGACGAGGAACGTTCAGAATCGCGCAAGTCGCAGGTTGGCTCGGGCGACCGCTCGGAACGCATCCGCACCTATAATTTTCCGCAGGGTCGCGTCACCGATCATCGCATCAACCTGACGCTCTACAAGCTCGACCGGGTGATGATGGGCGAACTCGACGAGATCATCGACGCGCTGATAGCCGATCACCAGTCGAAGCTGCTCGCCGATATAGGCATCGATGGCTGACAGCCTGCCCGCCACTCTGGCGCCGCTGCTGCGGGAAGCGCGAAACCGGCTCGCCGCAGCCGGGATTGCGGATCCGGCGCTCGATTCCAGGCTGATCGTCGAGCATTTTTCCGGCACGAACCGCACGCAGGCCATCGCCGATCCTGGGTGCGCGGTCGATGCGGACGTGACGGCGGGAATCGATGCCGCCTTGCGCCGGCGCATCGCCGGCGAGCCGGTGCACCGCATCCTCGGTTACCGCGAATTCTACGGCTTGCGCCTTTCGCTTTCGCCGCAAACGCTGGAGCCGCGACCGGATACCGAAACGCTGGTCGAGGCGGTGCTGCCTTTCGTCAAGGCAATGGCGGCACGCGAAGGCGGTTGCCGCATCCTCGATCTCGGGACCGGCACCGGTGCCATCGCGCTGGCGTTGCTCAGCGCGGTTCCGGCCGCGACCGCCACTGGCGTCGACATTTCGCAAGAGGCGCTGGCCACCGCCACGCGCAATGCCAGGGAATTGGGGCTCGCCGGCCGGTTCACGGCGCTCAAATCCGACTGGTTTGAAAAAGTTTCTGGCCGGTACCATGTAATTGCCGCAAACCCTCCCTATATACCCTCAGACGACATTGGAAATCTGCAGGACGAGGTCCGCAGTTTCGATCCACGCCAGGCCCTGGATGGCGGTGTGGACGGTCTGAGCCCCTACAGGAAGATCGCCGCAGGAGCGGCAGCGTATTTGGAAGTCCAAGGCAGGATTGCGGTCGAGATCGGCCATACGCAGCACCAACAGGTTACGGAGATATTCTCCGCGGCCGGGTACAGTTCTGTCGGGGTGTTTCGTGATCTCGGCGGAAACAACAGAGTTCTTGTGTTCGAACGGTGGAAGCCGTGATGCAGTGCGAAAAAAGCGCTTGGCAATACCGGGGAATGCGGCTAGGGTCGCCTTAACCGGATGAGACGAAGCAGGCAGTGCTCTTAGCGATTCGGTTTTCCTTGGAAATAGCTGCCTTCTTGCGCAAACGACGCCCAAGCTTCGTGCGGGAATCGTCCGGCAAGTGAAGTAACCGGAACAGGATGGCACGTGGCGCCAACGCAATTGATGCGGGCGAACGCCGGTGAAAGAACGAAACGGCTGGCCGCATGAGCGCCTCCGTTCGTGAAGAGTTTTTCGAAAATTTCAAAGTGAAGAGAGTCTAATGAGGCCACAACAGCAAAACAGGCGCATGCGCGGTCGCAACAACAATGGCGGCGGCGGCAATAACAATAACAACAACAACCGTAAGGGGCCGAATCCCCTGACGCGCAACTATGAGAGCAACGGCCCGGACGTGAAGATCCGCGGATCGGCTCAGCAGATTGCCGAGAAGTACGCAACCCTAGCCCGTGACGCGCACAGCTCCGGCGACCGGGTGATGGCGGAAAACTATCTCCAGCACGCAGAACACTATAACCGCATCATCGCAGCCGCTCAGGCGCAGATGCCGATCCAGAACGCCCAGCAGATTCGCGATGATTTCGACGATGATGGCGACGAGGATCGCGACGAGTTCGACAATGCTGGCAACAACAATGCCAACGAGACATCGGGCTCGACGGTCAATCAGGGGGCCGGCCCGCAGCCGGTCATCGATGGCACGCCGGCCGAGCTGGCGCTGAACCAGGAAAACAGCCGTGACAATCGCGGCGGCCGCGATAACCGTGACGGCCGCGACAATAATGGCGGTCGCCACCGCGACCGTCGCCCCAATGGCGGTTACGGCCAGAACGGCCAGCGTGGCGAGTTTAGCTCGCGCGGCGAGCAGCAGGGTGGCCAGCGCGTCGAACAGCCACGGCGCGAGGAGGTTCCGGCGCAGGCGGAGCCCGTGCGGGCAGCTGAGCCGATCTTTGTGGGTGAGCCCGCACAGCAATTTCACAACCTTTCGCCGGCGGGTCTCGCCGCCCAGGCCGAGCTCAACGAAGCCGCTGCCGAAAGCAGCCCGGCCCGCCGCCCCAGGCGCCCGCGTCGCCCGCGCCTCGATGTCGAACAGGCAAATGGCGGCAACGACAACGCCGGCCCTGAGAGTGCCGAGACAAGCAATGCCGAGACAAGCAATGCCGGGACTGGCAATACCGAGACTGGCAATGTCGGGACTGGCAACACCGAGACTGGCAATACCGAGACTGGCAATACCGACGCTGGCAATGTCGATGCAGCGCCGGCTGAAAGCCCCGGCGGTCAAGCTGTGATCGCAGACGTCGAGAATTGATCGAAAAAACGTTCGGCCGATCTTAGGGCATCCTTTAGCCCAAAGGCGCGTCGCGTTCGACCGGCCTCATGCGACGCGCGTTAGGTTCCTATTGTGATGATGCATATCGTTATCGCAAAACCGCCGCGCACTTTTGCGGGACATGTATGGACGGCGGAGAGAAATCTCCGCCGTTTTTGTTTTGCGTGCTCGCAATATTATTATCCATTCGCCAGTGTCGAGGCGTCTTGAGGGTCCGTGGTTTGCGTCCCATATCTTGCGTGAACAGGATCCGGCTCGAACGGGCGGGTCCGTCACCGCAATCTGATCCGGTGCCGCGAAGCGGGCCGGTGACGGAAGGAGACAGGCATGAATCTTGAAAAATATTCCGAGCGCGTGCGCGGCTTTATCCAGTCCGCGCAAACCATGGCGCTTTCCCGCAATCACCAGCAATTCACCCCCGAGCATATCCTCAAGGTCCTCGTCGATGACGACGAGGGCCTGGCTGCGTCGCTGATCGAGCGCGCCGGCGGCAATGTCCGGGACGTCAAACTCGGCGTCGAAACGGCACTGGAGGCAATGCCCAAGGTCGAGGGCGGCAATGGCCAGCTCTATCTGGCCCAGCCGCTGGCAAAGGTGTTTTCGACCGCCGAGGAACTGGCCAAGAAGGCCGGTGACAGCTTCGTCACCGTCGAACGGCTGTTGCAGGCGCTCGCCATGGAAAAATCGGCCAAGACGGCCGACATCCTGGCCAAGGCCGGTGTCACGCCGCAGAAGCTGAACCAGGTCATCAACGACGTACGCAAAGGTCGTACCGCCGATTCGGCGAGCGCCGAGCAGGGCTACGACGCGCTGAAGAAATACGCGCGCGACCTGACGGCGGACGCTCGCGCGGGCAAGCTTGACCCGGTCATCGGCCGTGACGACGAGATCCGCCGCACGATCCAGGTGCTGTCGCGCCGCACCAAGAACAACCCGGTGCTGATTGGCGAACCCGGCGTCGGCAAGACGGCGATCGCTGAAGGGCTGGCGCTGCGCATCGTCAATGGCGATGTGCCGGAATCGCTCAAGGACAAGCAGCTGATGGCGCTCGACATGGGCTCGCTGATCGCCGGGGCCAAATACCGCGGCGAGTTCGAGGAGCGGCTGAAGGCGGTGCTTTCCGAGGTCACGTCCGCCGCCGGCGGCATCATCCTGTTCATCGACGAGATGCACACGCTGGTCGGCGCCGGCAAGGCGGATGGCGCCATGGATGCGTCGAACCTGCTGAAGCCGGCGCTGGCCCGCGGCGAACTGCACTGCGTCGGCGCCACTACGCTCGATGAATACCGCAAGCATGTCGAGAAGGATGCGGCCCTTGCCCGCCGCTTCCAGCCGGTCTTCGTCAATGAGCCGACGGTCGAAGACACCGTCTCGATCTTGCGCGGGCTGAAAGAGAAATACGAGCAGCACCACAAGGTGCGCATCTCGGATTCGGCGCTGGTCGCGGCCGCAACCCTATCCAACCGCTACATCGCTGACCGCTTCCTGCCGGACAAGGCGATCGACCTGGTCGACGAGGCCGCGTCGCGGCTCCGCATGCAGGTCGATTCGAAGCCCGAGGCGCTGGACGAGATAGATCGCCGCATCATGCAGCTCAAGATCGAGCGCGAGGCGCTCAAGGTCGAGAAGGACGACGCCTCGAAGGACCGGCTCGCCCGGCTCGAGAAGGAACTCTCGAACCTCGAGGAGGAATCGACCGAGCTGACCTCGAAATGGCAGGCCGAGAAGCAGAAGCTCGGGCTTGCCGCCGACCTCAAGAAACAGCTCGACGAGGCGCGCAATGAACTTGCCATCGCCCAGCGCCAGGGTGAATTCCAGCGCGCCGGCGAACTTGCCTACGGCAAGATCCCGGAACTCGAAAAGCAGCTGAAGCAGGCCGAAGCCAGGGATGGCAAGGCCGGCATGGTCGAAGAAGTGGTCGGCCCCGATCACGTCGCCCATATCGTCTCGCGCTGGACGGGGATCCCGGTCGACAAGATGCTCGAAGGCGAGCGCGACAAGCTGTTGCGCATGGAAGACGAGATCGGCAAGCGCGTCGTCGGCCAGGGCGAGGCCGTGCAGGCAGTATCGAAGGCGGTACGCCGTGCGCGCGCCGGCCTGCAGGACCCGAACCGGCCGCTCGGCTCGTTCATGTTCCTCGGGCCGACGGGCGTCGGCAAGACCGAACTGACCAAGGCGCTGGCCAGCTTCCTGTTCGACGACGAGAGCGCGATGGTGCGTATCGACATGTCGGAGTTCATGGAGAAGCACTCGGTCGCCCGGCTGATCGGCGCGCCTCCCGGCTATGTCGGCTATGAGGAAGGCGGCGCGCTGACCGAAGCGGTGCGGCGCCGGCCCTATCAGGTCGTGCTGTTCGACGAGATCGAGAAGGCGCATCCGGACGTGTTCAACGTGCTGCTGCAGGTGCTCGACGACGGCCGGCTGACGGACGGGCAGGGCCGCACGGTCGACTTCCGCAATACGCTGATCATCATGACGTCCAATCTCGGCGCCGAATATCTGGTCAATCTCGGCGAGGACCAGGATGTCGACGTCGTGCGCGACGAGGTGATGAATGTCGTCAGGGCTTCGTTCCGGCCGGAATTCCTCAACCGCATCGACGAGGTCATCCTGTTCCACCGGCTGCGCCGCCAGGATATGGGCCAGATCGTCCAAATCCAGCTCAAGCGGCTGGAAAACCTGCTTGTCGACCGCAAGATATCGCTTTCGCTCGATCAGGAGGCGATCGACTGGCTGGCGGCCAAGGGTTACGACCCGGCCTATGGCGCGCGGCCGCTGAAGCGGGTGATGCAGAAGGAATTGCAGGATCCGCTGGCGGAAAAGATACTGCTCGGCGAGATCCTCGACGGCTCGACTGTCAAGGTCACCGCCGGATCCGACCGCTTGAACTTCCGCTCGAAGCCCGCAGTCGTGGCAACCGAGGCGGCCGCCTGAGTTCAAGCCAAGAGCCTGTTCCATCCCGATCGAATCGGGATGGAATTCCTAGCTTCAATTTCGACCATGATCTTTTCCGAAAAACCGGCATCCGCTTTTTGCTACGCCGACCGTCGGTCCATGGTCTAACACCACTGGCGGGGCGCAGTTGACTTTGGACGACTACAACAGTTTCTGCGCCTCGCTGCCTTCGACGACCCATGTCGTGCAGTGGGGTGGCGCCCATGTCTGGAAAGTCGGCGGCAAGGTGTTTGCGATCGGCGGCTGGAGTGAAGGCAAGGAGCCGTTCGTCACCTTCAAATGCTCCGAGATCGCTTATGACGTGCTGAGGGAACAGCCGGGCCTTCGGCCGGCGCCGTATCTCGCCTCGCGCGGCATGAAATGGATCCAGCGCCGGACAAGCGAAAGCATGGATGATGAAGCGCTGAAGGATTATCTGCGCGAAAGCCACCGTCTCGTCGTGCTGAAGCTGACGAAGCAGGCGCGCAAGGAATTGGGATTCGCTGCCGGTTAATCGGTCAGAAATCCGCCATCTTCATGCCCGGTTCATATTGGAACCTTATCGTGTGCAAGTGATTTGCTGGCGAAGGGGTTGGCGACCACATCGGCCCGAAATCGATTTTGATTTTCGCAAAGCACGATGCGGAGATGTAAAGCGTTAGAGCGTCCTTGCACCCAAAGGGACGCGCGGCGCTCTTGAGAGACAATGCCGGCGGCGGCAATTACGGACCGGAGAATTTTGGCCATCATGTTGCGCACCATCCTCACCCTTTCAGCGTTTGCTGCCGGGCTGCTGGCGTCGAATGCGATGGCCTCGCCGATGGCCGATACCGCGCCGCGGGTGGTTCGTGCTGCCAATGACGGCGGCATTCTTGTCGCCCAGGACGGCAATCTCGACATCTATTACGACGCCAGGGGAAACCGCGTCATCGTCGATGCGGAAACCGGCAAGGTCATCGCCATCCAGCCGCCGCAGACCAGGCTCGACCGCCGTGTTTTGCGCCGCGAGCGCTTGCGCAACCTCGGACCGGTCGAGGAGGACGATCCCTATTATCTCGACCCTGAGGACACGGCCCGGTTCCGCCGCAGGCAGTTGGAAGACGAAGGCAGGATCATCGTGCCGCCGGCCGACGAGTACGACCCCTATGGCGACAATTCCATGGATGCCTTCCCCGAAGCGCCGCGGGATGACGGCTACGGCAACGATTATCCGGAGGCAGCGCAGCCGGTGAGGCCACGCACCATCGAGCGCCAGCCGCTCAACGAGGCCTCGATCGAGCCGGTCGAGCCGACGGTGCCGAACGAGCAGGCGGCGTTACCGCCAGACACAGCCCCGCCGCCAGACACAGGCGGCAAGGCGGCGGTCGACCCGTCGCTTTCGCTCGGCGCGCGTCAGGACGTGGCGGAACTGCAGGTGCTGCTCGACCGAGCCGGTGCGTCGCCCGGCGTCATCGACGGACGCTTCGGCTCGAATGTCGACAAGGCACTCGCCGCCTACAATGAAATCACCGGCAGCAATCTGAAATCCACCGACGCGGTCGGTATCCAGGCCGCCCTGGCGCAATCCGGTGGCGATGCATTCGCCTCCTATACGATCACGCCCGAGGATGCGGCCGGCCCCTATGTCGCTTCGATACCGGAGGACTACAGCCAAAAGGCCCAGCTCGACCGCATGGGCTACACGTCGGTGCCCGAGGCGCTGGCCGAGCGCTTCCATATGGATGAAACCTATCTGAAGAAGCTCAATCCGGACGCCAATTTCAATCGTCCGGGCACCATCATCAAGGTTGCCAATTTCGGCAGGCTGGTGGCGACGCCGGTGGCGCGCATCATCGCCGACAAGGCCAACAAGCAGGTCCGTGCCTACGACGCGGCGGGCAAGCTGGTCGCAGCCTATCCGGCGACCATCGGCTCGTCGGATACGCCGTCGCCGTCCGGCACGCATGCGGTGTCGCGTGTCGCATTGGACCCGAACTACACCTACAACCCGAACATCAATTTCAAGCAGGGCGAAAACGACAGGATCCTGACCATCCCGCCGGGGCCGAACGGCCCGGTTGGCTCGGTCTGGATCGCACTGGACAAGCCGACCTACGGCATTCACGGCACGCCGGATCCGTCCAAGATCGGCAAGACCGAAAGCCACGGCTGCGTGCGGCTGACCAATTGGGATGCGCGCGAGCTCGCCAAGATCGTGACGCCCGGCGTTATAGTGGAGTTCGTCGACTGAAGCGCAACGCCTTCGCTCGAATCACCCGATGACCTTGCGCAGCAGTGGCGCGCGCAGCGCTGCGGCATAGGTCAGCTGCACCACCAAGATGAAGCCGACGCTGAGCAAAGGGCTGGCTAGGCACAGTGCCGCGCCGATCGCCCACAGGATCTGTGCCTTGACGATGCGCAGATAGACCGTTCGGGTGGTCTCCGCGTCGACACCGTCGGCCAGAAATCCGTTTTTGTCCGCGTAGCGCCAACTGGCGAGCAGCGTCAGTCCCAGCATCAGAAGATTGAGCCAGTAGACGAGCACCGCGGTCCTGAATTCAAGGAAGTCGGCCAAAAGATCGGTCGAAAACGGCAGCAAGGCGATGAAGCCGAGGAAGCAGAGGTTCAGCGTGGCAAGCCGCCGGTCGGATTTTGCGATCAACCCGTGTTGCGCCTGCTGGCCGAACCAGAAGATGGTCAGCGTCAGGAAGCTGAGCGCATAGGTCAGGAAGCGCGGCGCCAGTGCTGTGATCGCGGCGATCAACTCGCTTTCGGAATGCACCGTTTCATGCGCCGGCACCCTGATCTCGAGAACAATCAACGTGAGCGCGATGGCGAACACGCCGTCGGTGATGCCGACGACGCGCCCGCGTCCTTCCGCCGAGGGCTCGAGCGGTCGTTTCATGCGGTAGTTCCCCCTTGTTGCAGCGTTGCGGGAATCTAGCACGGCATCCACCGTTTGCACCCGGACGGGCGTTCTCTCCTGCCTGTATGGCCAGGTTCGGCCTGGTTTCAACGAGAACAGCCTGCTGGCCGGTTGTCGGCGGCATGCCGGCGGTCTAGGTAAGGCGGCATGCACACGCCAACCAAAGTCGGTACTGGCGCCATTCCCCTGACCGGCTCACTTCCGGCCGATACGTTCTGCCCGCGGGCGCGGCGGCGGTTCGTGCTGATCGCCGCGATTCTGGCTTCCGCGCTCGGCTTTATCGATGGATCGGTCCTGGCCATTGCGACGCCGGCTATCCGCGTCGATCTCGGCGCCAGCCTGGCCGAGGCGCAATGGATATCCAACGCCTATGCATTGACGCTTTCAGCCCTCATTCTCGTCGGCGGCGCCGCCGGCGATCGTTTCGGCCTGCGCCACTCTTTCGTCGCCGGCATCGTCCTGTTCATTGCCGCCTCGCTTGCCTGCGCGCTGGCGCCTAACCCGGCGATGCTTATTGCATTTCGGGCTGTCCAGGGTATCGGAGCGGCCATCATGGTGCCGGGCAGCCTGGCCATTATCGCCAAAGCCTATCCAAAAAAGGAACGCGGCCGGGCGATCGGCATCTGGGCCGCGGCATCGGCACTGACGACGGCGCTCGGCCCGGTGCTGGGCGGCTTCGTGCTGTCGGTGTTCGGCAACGGCATCTGGCGGGCGATCTTCGCCATCAATCTGCCGCTCGGTCTTATCTCGATCTATCTTCTGCTGGCCAAGATCCCTGCCGACGCGCCGGCGGAAAAGCGCAGCCTCGATCTCGGCGGCGCTGCACTCGCCATATTGGCGTTCGGAGCTCTCGCTTACGGCCTGACCTCGATGAGTGGTGACGGGGAGGGGCTGATGTCCGGCCCGAGTATCGCCGCCGGTGCGGTTTTGCTCGTCGTGTTCATCGTCTTCGAGCGCCGGCGGCGCGAGCCGATGATCGATCTGTCGCTGTTTCGGATCGGCGCGTTCGCGGGCGCCAACGTGGCGACCTTCTTCCTTTATTTCGCCCTGTCGGCCAATTTGTTCTATCTGCCGATGCTCATGATCGCCGGATGGGGGCTGAGCGCGGCCGAGGTCGGCTTTATATTCCTGCCGCTGTCGGCGTTGATGGCACTGTTATCCGGACCGGTTGGCCAGTGGTCCGACCGCATCGGGCCTCGCTTTCCGATCGCCAGCGGCAGTCTGGTTGTGGCTCTCGCCTTTGCCGGACTTGCCTTGCTGGCCTATTGGGGCATCCACAGTTTCTGGCTGGGGGTATTCCCGCTGATGGCTCTGATGGGGTTCGGCATGGCGCTGGTGGTATCGCCGCTGTCGACCGCCATCATGACGGCGGTCGAGGACAAGGATACGGGTGCGGCCTCGGGCATCAACAACGCCGTCTCGCGGATCGGCGGCCTGATCGCCGTGGCGGCGATGGGATCGCTGGCGGCCTGGGTTTATGCTGGCGTGCTCAGCACCGGTGCCGGCACCGGCCTTCCGGGTTTCGGCGAACCGCCGCCAGCCGGCCTGGCGCCCGGCCTCGATGCGGCACGACTTGCCGCCAGCGACGCGGCATTCGCAGCCGTTGCCGCGGTGACCGCGCTGCTTTGCCTGCTTTCGGCAATCACCGCCTGGACGACGGTTTCGGGCGAGCGGCTGCCATGGGTGCGCGACACGGCGAATCAGCAGGGCTGACCACGAAAAAACGTCGGCTCAGCCTTCGATCTTGGCGCTCGCGACCTTCAACTGATTGCTGTCTTCCTGCTTGAGCAGGTCGTCGATGCGTTCGCGCTCGCGCTTGAAGGCGACGAGGTCGTCGCCCTTCAGCGTCTTGCCGACCGGCAGGCGGACGCGCATCGAATCGACCTTGGTGCCGTTGACGATCAGTTCGTAATGAAGGTGCGGACCGGTGGAGAGGCCGGTTGAGCCGAGATAGCCGATAACCTGACCCTGGCGAACGCGAACACCCGGCTCGATGCCTTTGGCAAACGCGCTCTGGTGATTGTAGGACGTCTCGTAGCCATTGGCGTGACGCAAGATGATCTGCTTGCCATAGCCACCGGCCCAGCCGGCCTTTTCGACGACGCCATTGCCTGCGGCAATGATCGGCGATCCTACGGGAGCTGCCCAGTCGGTGCCGGTATGCATCTTCACATACCCCAAAATGGGGTGGCGCCTCGCACCGAACCCGGATGTAAATCGGCCATTGGGCAAGGGATTGCGCAGCAGGAACTGCTCGGCGCTGCTGCCGTTTCCGTCGAAATAGTCGGTGCTGCCGTCCTGCATCTGGAAACGGTAGAAATTTCGCGTCGTGCCGCCGAAAGTCGCGGAGACGTAAAGCAGCTCGGATTCGTCGGACGCCTGGTCGTCGCCATCGGGCTGCGAGAACAGCACCTCGATGCGGTCCGTGGGATTGAGGCGCGACTGGAAGTCGACACTGGATGCCAGCAACTTGATCAGCCGTTGCGTCATCGCCTTGGACATGCCGTAGGAATAGGCGGTGCGGTAGATGCCGTCATAGACGTTCGGCAGATTGCCGCGCACTATGGGCGCAGGCGAATCGTCGAACGCCGTCAGCAATTCGGGATTTGGCTCCGGCTCCTGCGCCGGCACGTATTGGTCGTGGTCGTCGAGTGCGATGGTGACGATGTGCTGGGTCCTGTCGTACACGCTGGTGCGAACGATCTTGGCGGCGT
>NZ_JAMYMK010000033.1:0-2500 GCF_040318565.1 Mesorhizobium sp. M1142 | reverse complement strand
CTACAGCTAAGGTCCCCAAGTTATGGCTAAGTGGGAAAGGATGTGAGGATCCCAAAACAACCAGGATGTTGGCTTAGAAGCAGCCATCATTTAAAGAAAGCGTAACAGCTCACTGGTCTAAATAAGGGTCTTTGCGCCGAAAATGTAACGGGGCTAAAGCCATACACCGAAGCTTAGGGTTTGCAGCAATGCAAGCGGTAGCGGAGCGTTCTGTAAGCTGATGAAGCCATACCCGTGAGGGATGGTGGAGGTATCAGAAGTGCGAATGCTGACATGAGTAACGTAAGGGGAGTGAGAGACTCCCCCGCCGAAAGTCCAAGGGTTCCTGCTTAAAGCTAATCTGAGCAGGGTTAGCCGGCCCCTAAGTCGAGGCAGAAATGCGTAGACGATGGGAACCACGTTAATATTCGTGGGCCTGGAGGAAGTGACGGATCATTGAGGTAGTCCAATCTTATCGGATTGAAAGGGCTGCTGCGTGGTTCCAGGAAATAGCTCCTCCTTATAGACCGTACCCGAAACCGACACTGGTGGACTGGTAGAGTATACCAAGGCGCTTGAGAGAACTATGCTGAAGGAACTCGGCAAATTGCACGCGTAACTTCGGAAGAAGCGTGACCCTTTCATGCGCAAGCATGGGAGGGTGGCACAGACCAGGGGGTAGCGACTGTTTATCAAAAACACAGGGCTCTGCGAAGTCGCAAGACGACGTATAGGGTCTGACGCCTGCCCGGTGCTGGAAGGTTAAGAGGAGGGGTGCAAGCTCTGAATCGAAGCCCCAGTAAACGGCGGCCGTAACTATAACGGTCCTAAGGTAGCGAAATTCCTTGTCGGGTAAGTTCCGACCTGCACGAATGGCGTAACGACTTCCCCGCTGTCTCCAGCATAGACTCAGTGAAATTGAATTCCCCGTGAAGATGCGGGGTTCCTGCGGTTAGACGGAAAGACCCCGTGCACCTTTACTATAGCTTTACATTGGCATTCGTAGTGGCATGTGTAGGATAGGTGGTAGGCTTTGAAACCTGGGCGCCAGCTCAGGTGGAGCCACCCTTGAAATACCACCCTTATCACTATGGATGTCTAACCGCGGCCCGTTATCCGGGTCCGGGACAATGTATGGTGGGTAGTTTGACTGGGGCGGTCGCCTCCTAAAGAGTAACGGAGGCGCGCGATGGTGGGCTCAGAACGGTCGGAAATCGTTCGCTGAGTGCAATGGCATAAGCCTGCCTGACTGCGAGACTGACAAGTCGAGCAGAGACGAAAGTCGGTCATAGTGATCCGGTGGTCCCGCGTGGAAGGGCCATCGCTCAACGGATAAAAGGTACGCCGGGGATAACAGGCTGATGACCCCCAAGAGTCCATATCGACGGGGTTGTTTGGCACCTCGATGTCGACTCATCGCATCCTGGGGCTGGAGCAGGTCCCAAGGGTATGGCTGTTCGCCATTTAAAGCGGTACGTGAGTTGGGTTCAGAACGTCGTGAGACAGTTCGGTCCCTATCTGCCGTGGGTGTAGGAATATTGAAAGGATCTGTCCCTAGTACGAGAGGACCGGGATGGACGGATCTCTGGTGGACCTGTTGTGGCGCCAGCCGCATAGCAGGGTAGCTATATCCGGACGGGATAACCGCTGAAGGCATCTAAGCGGGAAACCCACCTTAAAACGAGTATTCCCTGAGAACCGTGGAAGACGACCACGTTGATAGGCCGGGTGTGGAAGAGCGGCAACGCTTGAAGCTTACCGGTACTAATAGTTCGATCGGCTTGATCGTTCTCATTCCTAATGCCCATTTCTGGCGACAATCCCTGGATTGCGCCGAGATGGATGGCACAGAAAACAGCTTCTCGAGCAACGTGCGTTTTGCCGACCTGGTGGTTATGGCGGAGCGGCTGCACCCGATCCCATTCCGAACTCGGCCGTGAAACGCTCCAGCGCTGATGGTACTTCGTCTCAAGACGCGGGAGAGTAGGTCGCTGCCAGGTCTGCCAAGCGCACGTTGTTTAATCTTCTAATCTTCTCCTTACGAACAGGCCCGCCAACGGGACTCCGGGCCGCGCAAGCGGCCCTTTCATTTGGCGGAAGCTTGAATTCGGTGAGCCAAGGCTTACCTTTAGGGTTGACGCGGGGTGGAGCAGCCCGGTAGCTCGTCAGGCTCATAACCTGAAGGTCACAGGTTCAAATCCTGTCCCCGCAACCAAAATACGAAAACGGCCCGCCTTGTGCGGGCCGTTTTCGTATGCGCTGAAGTACGGCGACAGGACACTTAGCATTCAGCCGCCAATTTCTCGCGTATGTGTTCCGATCCACCTCTCATACATCGGGCGAATGGCCGATCGGGATTTACGACGCGCCAAAAGGGCGCGCTGCTGTCTTGACTGATATGCACCAAGTGCCGCCGCACAGTCACCGGGCAGCAGGTGACGTTGCCCCCAGTTTCTATCCAGTTTTGAGTTCGTTTCCGGCGTGGGTTGTGCCCTGCTGGGCGGGTGAAGCGACGGGCGCT
>NZ_JAMYMK010000032.1:0-28542 GCF_040318565.1 Mesorhizobium sp. M1142 | reverse complement strand
ATCCCGAACCCCCCAGCGCAAAGCGCGCCAAACTGTTCGCGATGTCCTCGCACACCTGTTCGCGATGTCCCCGGTCCAAACAGGGTGGAGATTGGATGTCGCTTCGGCTTTCGCCAATTTTCAAAGAAGAACGCTGTCGGTGAAGCTGCCGATCTCCCCCCTTGAGGGGGAGATGTCCGGCAGGACAGAGGGGGGTGCTGTCCCGCCGGCATCGCGTCTCTGAACTGCTACAGCCCGCAGGCAGCCTGCGGCATCGGCTCCAGCCGGTAGACCTTGTCGTCGGACATTGTGTCGCCCTCCGCCGAACACAGATCGATGATCGGCAGACCGCTGTTCGGGTTGGCCAGCATCATCGTGCCGTTGGCGCCGCGGCGAAGGAAGACCTCCTGTTGCCCGATATCGCAGGAGGCAGCACCCGTCTTCGCGCTCGCCGCGCAGCGCCACTGGTCGCCCTCGCCCTGACAGTTATAGACCTGCGTGACCTTGGCCGATTTCTGCCGCGTGGTAACCGAAACGGCGATATCGGCGCCGCTTGGCCAATTGGCCGGATCGCCCTCCTTGGCGAAAGACGCCAGCTCGACCGGTCCGCGGAAAACCCTGATCGACTGGGTCAGCTGATCGGGATGCGAGCCGAGATGCTCGGCGTCGTAGTCGCGTCCGTAGCAGAAGGGCTGGTCCGGCTTCAGCCGCTCGCGCAATGGCGGGCCAAGGGCCGGGTCGATCGGGTCGATGCGCGCGAACTCCGCCTTGCAGGTGGCGGCCGGCATCGGGTCGAGCCTGAAGCCGTTGTCGTCCTTGCCCAGCGCCTGCCTTTCATACTCCGCCTTGCCGAGCTCGTCTTCCGATCCCGCGTCGAGATAGAGGTCGGGCTGCACGTCCGAGACGATCAGCCGGCCTTTGTCGTCGACCTTCAGCGAAGCCATGGTGCGGTCGCAGTCCATGCCGCAACGGATCGGGCCGGTCTTGCCGTCCTCCGACTCATGACTGCACCAGCCGCCGAGCCATTCAGGCGCCTCGGCGCCGCGCACCGTCGTCGCCATGAAGCCATTGTAGGAGGAATCGATGCCGGTGCTTGGCTCCTCGTTTGGCCGGCTGACCGGATCGCGGCCGTAATAGAAGAAGATGCGCGTCACCTTCTGCTGCGGATGCGACTTGAGATGCGCGGCGTCATAGACGCGGCCGAAGCAGGCGTCCTTGCCGTCGGGGCTGAGCTCGGTGAGTTTGAGCGTGTCATCGGCGAAAGCAGAGCCGGCGACGGCGGCGAGCAAGGCAACCCCAACTCCGGCGCCCATCACGGTCCTTGATATCATGCTGGCTCCCCCTGCCCCGACAAGACATGGCGTGAACTTATGTTAGGATCGAGGCCGAGGCCACGCAATTTGCGCCGGCCGGCCAAATGGGAGATGAAGCCATGCGACGCCGCGATATTTTCCGCGTCGGTCTTGCCGGGGCCGCCGGGCTTTTCGGGCTGCGCCCCATCAAGGCCGCAGCTAGTGAAGTCAAGCCGGCGGCGGCCGAAGAGGAAAGGCAAAAGGTCGCCTATCACCTCAGCGACCTCGACAAGGTCAATTTCGTGCTCGGCAACATCAAGAACCACTTCGAAGGCACCGACGGCAAAGTCGACATCGCGCTTGTCGTGCACGGCCCAGCACTTGCCGCCTTCAAGTCGAAGGGCATATCGGCCGCCATTTCCGGGCGGTTCGCCGGCCTTGTCCAGGATGGGCTCAGCCCGCACGCTTGCGCCAACACCATGCACGGCATGGATATCGGCCTGGCCGACCTGCTCGACGGCTTCCATGCAGCCGACAGGGGCGGCGTCGTCAAGCTCGCCGAATTGCAACGCCAGGGCTACGCCTATCTCAGGCCATAGGGCAATTCCAGGAAAAGTGTGAAACGGCTTTCCGTCCGGAATTGCGTCAAGACAAAGAGGGAGCGGTTCGCCGTTTCCGTGAAACGGTGAACCGCTCTAAACTTTTACGGACTTGAATGCGAGGACTGCGAGGGCCTACGAAGAGCAGGCAGAGTCCCCCGGAGGAATAGACGTGCCAGCCACCACCACCCTTGTCAGCCCCTCTCTGGTCATCCCCGACCTTGCCGGAAAGGCGGTGCTGGTCACCGGCGCGTCGACCGGCATCGGCGCGGCGCTTGCACTTGCCTACGCCGCGCAGAAATGCCGCGTCGCGCTGCATTACAATTCGAGCCGCGCGGCTGCCGAAAACCTGGCCGCGACCATTCGCAACGGCGGCGGCGACGTGTTCCTCGCCCAGGGCGATTTCTCGATCCCCGCCGATGTCGAGCGCGTCGTCGAGGACAGTGCGCAACATTTCGGCCGGCTCGACGGCCTCGTCAACAATGCCGGCGGCATGCTCGGCCGCGTGCCCTATGCCGAGCAGACCGAAGCGCATTACGACGCGGTGATGGATCTCAACGCGCGTTCCGTGCTGACAGCTTCGCGCAAGGCGATCCCATGGCTGAAGCGGCAGGGCGGCTTCATCATCAACACCTCCTCGATCGCCGCGCGCAACGGCGCCGGTGGCGGCGCCGGCCTTTACGGCTCGGCCAAAGCCTTCGTCTCCAACGTCACGCGCGGCATGGCCAAGGAGCTGATCGGCTTCAACATCCGCGTCAACGCAGTGGCGCCCGGCACCATCGCCACCCCTTTCCACGAACGCTACTCGACCGACGACCAGATGAAAGGCATGATCGCCACCATCCCGCAGGGCCGCGCCGGCACGGCCGAGGACTGCGTCGGCGCCTATCTGTTCCTCTCCTCCGATCTGTTGAGCGGCTACATCACCGGCCAGGTGATCGAGGTCAATGGCGGGCAGTTGATGCCGTAGACGGCGACCTGCATACTCCTGGTTGCGTCATCTCAACGGAGCAAAGCGAATGTACGGACTGATCGGCAAGATGCGGGCGATGCGCGGCCAGCGTGACGCAATGATGGATATCCTGCTCGCCAGCACCGGCGCCATGCCCGGCTGCCTGAACTACATCATTGCCACCGACCCGGCCGATGCCGACGCGATCTGGGTGACCGAAGTGTGGACTGACGCCGAAAGCCACAAAGCTTCGCTGCAGCTGCCCGAAGTCCAGGCGGCAATCGCCAAGGCACGGCCGATCATCGCCGGGTTCGAGTTCCAGGTGGAGACGCATCCTGTTGGCGGGTTCGGCTTGCCGGTGAAGGCGGAATAGAGGGAGAGGCCGGCGGGACAGCGCCCCCCTCTGGCCTGCCGGCCATCTCCCCCTCAAGTGGGGAAATTGTCCGTCATCTCGGCTTTCGCCAATCGCCAAACGCCACAGGAATGAGCGGGGCCCTGGAACAGCCGATCTCCCCCCTCGTGGGGGAGATGTCCGGCAGGACAGAGGGGGGCGCGAAGGATCGCCACAGAAGCCTGCAGTCGTCACCCAAGGCCAACCCCGCAAAAAGGGTTCGCATTTTTTCGCGGCCGGTCTAAGAGCCCATCTATGGATTCTTCCCCGAACCCGCCGGCCATCGAGCACCTGGCGCGGATCCACAAGGCCTGGCAGTGGCCGGTCCTGGTGGTGGTCTCGGTGCTGTTTGCCGGCGCGCTGGAACTCGCCGCCCTGCCCGCCGCGCTCTTGATCGGACCGATGCTGGCGGCCATCGTCGCCGGCACCAACGGCGCCACGGTGCGCGTGCCGCGGGTTCTGTTCGGCTCAGCCCAGGCGGTCGTCGGCTGCCTGGTCGCCAGTTCCATCTCGGCCGATATCTTTCCCGTCTTCTACAAGGAATGGCCGCTGTTCCTTGGCGTCGTGATGGCGACGGTCGCGGCATCCAGCCTGCTCGGCTGGCTGATCAGCCGATGGCGCATCCTGCCCGGCACCACCGCGGTCTGGGGCTCGTCGCCGGGCGCCGCCACCGCCATGGTGCTGATGGCCGGTGCCTTCGGCGCCGACCAGCGCCTCGTCGCCTTCATGCTTTATCTGCGCGTCATCTGCGTCTCGATGACGGCAGCCCTGGTGGCCAAGCTCTGGGTCGACACCTCGGGCATCGAGGTGCCAGCCATCGTCTGGTTCCCACCGGTCGACCCGCAAGGCTTAGCCGCGACTTTCGGGGTGGCGCTCGTCGGCGGCCTCGCCGGAAAGCTTTTCCGGCTGCCGTCGCCGTTCTTCCTGGGCACCTTCATTTTCGGCACCGTTATCCATCTCGGGCTCGGCGTGACCATGCAGTTGCCGCCCTGGCTGCTCGCCTTGAGCTATACGATGATCGGCTGGAGCATCGGCCTGAATTTCACCAGGGCCATTTTGCGCCACGCGGCCCGCGCACTGCCGCAGATCGTCGGCTCGATCATTGCCCTGATCGGCTTTTGCGGCGGCCTCGCCTTCCTGATCAGCCGCCTGCTCGGCATCGATCCGCTGACCGCCTATCTGGCAACCAGCCCGGGCGGCATGGACAGCGTCGCCATCATCGCCGCCGCCGCGCAGCATGTCGACATATCCTTCGTCATGGCGCTGCAATCGGCACGCTTCCTGATCGTGCTGCTGGTCGGCCCAAGCGTGGCGCGGCTGGTGGCGAGAAGCCTGCGGGAGTAAAGACCAGCTGGGCTGCGTCAGCTGATCACCAGGCTCGATATACGCTCGCCGTCCAGCGTGAAGACCATATCGCCCTCGCCGTTGAAACCGTTGCCTTCGACGGCGATGCGAACGCGGCAGGTGCCGTCCGCTGCTGCGATGCCGAGGATGCTGAACCTGGACTGCACGCCGATATTGTCCGACTGGTTCCAACGCGCAATCTGCTCGCGGCCCCGGAACGACCGGCCCCAGTCGCTCAGAAAGGCATCCGGCGTGAAACTGTCCAGGAAGGCTTCGGTGTCGCCGGCATTGGTGGCTTCGACAAAGCGGCGGATGGGATCGGGCGTGTCCATGTCTTTCCTCCTGGACCGGATTCCGGTGCTCTGGAAGGAGCGGCCGGATGAGACGATAGGGTAGTCCTCGAAGCATGACGCCGAAATAAAAACCCGCCTCGGGAGGCGGGTCGTTGGAGCCAATTAGCACCATACGCAAATTAGTAGCATAGCTGCCGGCACAAAGCAAGAACAAAATGTGGCTGCCCCGGACAATCGCGACAGGTTTGCGCCGCCCTGCGTGAAGGGCAGCGCCGGCATCGGTCATCCGTTTGATTGATTTCCCTGGCATCCGAACAGCCCCAAGCCGACAGCGAGGCTCCCACTTGCCTCGCTTTGCCCGCTCCTGTATGAAAACCGCCATGAGCCCGCGCGCCACCTCTTTTGCGTCCCGTCCGACCGGCATTGCCGGCCAGACCGTTCGCGCGCTTGCCTCCACCCTGCTGCTTCTCGGCCTTATCGGCGATCGCCGGGTTCGCTGAAGGAGCGCCCGGCGGTCGAATTCGCCGCTCACGCGCACGCTCCTTGGCCAGTCTGCAAATTGGCACGTCACATCAAGCGAACGAAATTCTGGTAAAGGCGCCGCTCGCCACCAATCCGCCTGAAGCTGGATCCGCGAGCCGCCGGGAGAAAAGACGATGAACGCACGAGAAGATATCCGTCTGAACGTAGAGGAAACCACCAAGCCCGCGAGGGGCATGCCGGACGCTGCCCGCAAATACCAACCCTATCCGACCGTCGGCCTTGCCGATCGCACCTGGCCTTCGAAAGTGATCGACAAGGCGCCGATCTGGTGCTCGGTCGACCTGCGCGACGGCAACCAGGCGCTGATCGATCCGATGGGCCAGGAACGCAAGGCGCGCATGTTCGCCCTGCTGCTCGACATGGGCTTCAAGGAGATCGAGATCGGCTTCCCGTCGGCCTCGCAGACCGACTTCGATTTCGCCCGCTGGTGCATCGAACAAGGCAACGTGCCCGCCGACGTCTCGCTGCAGGTGCTGGTACAGTGCCGGCCGGAACTGATCACCCGCACTTTCGAGGCGCTGAAGGGCGCCACCAACCCTATCGTCCATTTCTATAACTCGACCAGCGAGCTGCAGCGCCGCGTCGTCTTCGAGAAGGACGTCGCCGGCATCAAGCGGATCGCCACCGATGCGGCCAAGATGATCACGGACATGGCGGCGAAGGCCGGCGGCGGCTACCGTTTCGAATACTCGCCGGAGAGCTTTACCGGCACCGAGCTCGAAGTGGCGCTGGAGATCTGCAACGCGGTCACCGAGATCGTCAGGCCGACGGCGGAAAACAAGCTGATCATCAACCTGCCCTCCACGGTCGAGATGTCGACGCCCAACATCTATGCAGACCGCATCGAATGGATGTGCCGCAATCTCGACAATCGCGAGAACCTGTTGATCTCGCTGCACCCGCACAATGACCGCGGCACCGGCATCGCCACCACCGAACTCGGCCTGATGGCGGGCGCCGACCGCGTCGAAGGCACGCTGTTCGGCAATGGCGAGCGCACCGGCAATGTCGACATCGTCACGCTGGCGCTTAACATGTACACGCAAGGCGTCGATCCCAAGCTCGACTGCTCCGACATCAACCGCATGAAGGACGTCTACGAATACTCCAACCAGCTGAAGATCCCCGAGCGCCATCCCTATGTCGGCGAGCTCGTCTACACCGCCTTTTCCGGCTCGCACCAGGACGCCATCAACAAGGGGATGAAGGCGCTGCGCAAGGCCAACACGCCGCACTGGGAGGTGCCCTACCTGCCGATCGACCCGGCCGATGTCGGCCGCAGCTATGAAGCCATCATCCGCATCAACTCGCAGTCCGGCAAGGGCGGTATCGCCTATGTGCTGCATGCGGATTACGGCCTCAACCTGCCGCGCAACCTGCAGATCGAGTTCAGCCAGGCCATCCAGGCGATCACCGACGCCGAAGGCAAGGAAGTGCCGGCCAGGCGCATCTACGAGCGCTTTCTCGACACCTACGTCGACCAGCCCGGCGCGCGGCTGAAATTCCTCGACCACCACACCTACCCCGACACGGAGGTCAAGGGCCGGCGCGTGATCGAAGCGGTGATCCTCGACAAAGGCAAGGAGGTGACCATATCAGGCACCGGCACCGGCCCGATCGACGGCTTCGTCGATGCGCTGTCGCGCCATGTCGGGGTGCCGATGTCGGTGCTGGATTATTCCGAGCATTCCATGCAGCGCGGCTCGAATGCCTCGGCCATTTCCTATGTCGAGATGGAACATCCGGGCGGCAAGCTGTTCGGCGCCGGCATCAACACCAACATCGTCGCCGCCTCGCTCGAAGCCGTGGTTTCGGCCGCCAACCGCATCGTCGGCCGAAAGCTCGGCTAGCCGAGACTGCCAGACTCGCGCCATCGGCCCACCGGACTTTTATCCGGTGGGTACGCTATCGCACCATAAGCACACGCTTGTAAGCCGCCGCCAGCGCTATATGATTGTACCTCAACCTGTGCCGAATTCGAAGGGATCGACACTTGCAGCATACCACGCCTGCCGCCCCCGCAGTGCGCGAAACGCTGGAGCGATTGCTTGCCAGCGAAACGTTCGGACGATCCGAGCGCGCGCGCAAGCTGCTCCGCTATCTCGTCGAGCGCGAGCAGGCAGGCGAAGCCGACCGGCTCAAGGGCTTCTCCATAGCGATGGACGTCTTCGGCAAGGACGGCGATTTCGATCCGTCGACCGATGCGGTGGTGCGGGTGCAGGCCGGCAGGCTGCGCGAGCTTCTGCAGCAGTATTTCGCCAATGAGGGCGTTGCCGAACCGGTCCGCATCGCCATTCCGCGCGGCGGCTATGTTCCGTCCTACGAACTCAACGCCATTCGCTTGCCGGCGGAGGTGGAGGCAAAGAGCAAGCCGCAGCCAGCGACAGAGGAGGCGGCGACGACCGCCCCGCCCGGATCGCTGGAGGACGCCCGCAACCGGACACATCCGGCTGCATTGCTGAGCGTTCCAGCCGTCGCCCCTGCTGCACCTTCGCTGCAGCGCCATTTGCAATTCTTCTGGCTGGCGATCGCGCTAGTCATCCTCATGCTGGGTGTGCTGATCCTTCGCCAGGGCAGCGTGGTGTTGCTGACCGGCGGCGACACGGCGGTCGAGACCGCGGTGGCGACCGCCAGCATTGCAGCGCCTCCGGTTGAAAACCTTCCCCAGGTCTACATCGCCATCAAGGCCGACAGCGACGTGGCTCGCCGTGTCGCCGCATCGCTGCGCGCCGGCCTTAGCGGCTTCGACACCATCAATTTCATCGGCCGTGATGCCGACAGCCCGCCCGATCCAGTTACCGACGCCGCCAGCTTCGTATTCGATGTCCTGCCCGGGCCGCGCAGCGGCGACATCATGCTCGAGCTGCAAAGCGTGGCAACAGGCCGCGTGCTGCTGTCACGCAACCTGACCGCCGGCGACAGCGCGAACACCGCCATCGAGGACCAGATCTCCGGCATTTTGAGCTCGGCTCTTCCCGCCTCGGGCACGATCTACAACTACATCGAGCAGAGCGGCATCCAGACCGGGCTGACGGCGTGCCTGGTGCTCAACGGCAAATATTATCTCGACCAGAACGCCCAGACGCACGAAGCCGCCTACCGCTGCCTCGAAGATCTTGCCAACGGGAAGGCGAAGTCGTCGCTCGTCTATTCGGAACTCGCGTCCTTGCATCTTGAAGCGGTCACCGACCACTATCCCTACCCCGCCGACGCGACGATCGACAAAGCGATGACGTTTGCCCATCGCGCCATCCAGATGGGCCCGACCAGCCCCTACGCGCACCGCGCCCTTGGTTATCTCAACTCGCGCATGGGCGATTCCGCGGAATCGATCCGCTGGATGCGCAAGGCCTATGAGCTCAATCCCTACGATCTCGCAATGGCCGCCGCCTATGGCTACGGGCTGGTTTTCGCCGGCAGGTATAGCGAGGGCACCCCGATCATCGCTCACGCGGTGGACATCGCCAGCGCCCATCCGACATGGTGGGATTACGGGCTGTTCGCCGGAGAGTTCATGATGGGCGACGTGAACAAGGCGACGCTTGCCGGCGACGGCTTGCGAACGACGGAAATGAAATCGCATTATCTGGCCGCGCGGCTGATCGGTGCCAAGGCTGCCGGCCGCGAGAAGCTGGCGAGCAGGCTTCTGCAGGAACTGACCACCAAATTCCCGAAATTCGCAGCCGATCCGCGCGCAACCTTCGTCGAACGAAGATATCCCGCCGATCTGACCAACCGGCTGGTGGAAGCCCTGCGCGCCGCCGGGCTTGGCGGCGCCAGCTGACGTCTCCGGGCGCGTGCACGACGTCAGGTGATCGCGAAGATTTTACTGGCCATCCGGACGGCCAAAGCGCAATTCAGACACAATTTGAACCGGCCAATCCGATCCCACATAGGTCTTATCGCGCATAAGACTGATCTCCGCATAAGTCTGACCTCCCACAAAGACTGATCCGCATAAGACCGCCCCCGGCATCCTGACTGATCCCGGCACCAAGCCATAAAGTTTGCATGACCCCATCCCTGTACGCCGCCGAACGGGGCACCGGCCCGACAATCATCGCCTTGCTGCATGGTTTCGGTGGCTGCCACGACGATTGGCGCGAGGTGGCCGCGTCCCTGGCACTCGGCGCGCGGACGTTGGCCTATGATCTGCCGGGGCATGGGCTGTCACTCGATTTTCCGGGCGGCGGTCCGGCCAGGATTGCAGCCAGTGCCGTCCTTGCGGATTTTTCCGCTCGCGGGATTAAGCGGGCCCATCTCGTCGGCCATTCGATGGGCGGCGCCGTGGCCGCCCTGATGGCATTGAACGAGCCGGAAAAAATAGCCTCGCTGACGCTGCTGGCGCCGGGCGGTTTTGGTCCTGAGATCAATGGTCCGCTGCTTCGTCGTTACGCCGCCGCTGCCGGCACGGATGAAATCCGCGCCTGTCTTGCCGCCATGTCGGGACCACAAAGCCGGCCTTCGCAGCATAGGGTCGATCTCGTCAACGAGATGCGGCAGCGTCCCGGTCAGCTACGGACACTTGTCGAGCTCGCAGCCACCATGACCAGGGATGATCGGCAAGGCGTCATCCCAAGCGAGCGGCTTGAAACGCTGAATATGCCAGTCATGGTGGTTTGGGGAACCGACGACGCGATGCTGCCCGTCAGCCAGGCGGACGGCCTGCCGAAGCATTTTCATCTGCACCACGTGCTGGAAGCCGGCCATATGCTGGTCGAGGAAGCGCCCGGCCTGGTCGTCGAGGCTGTCCGTTGCAACATGCGGCGCCGAAGCAGGCGACTTCGTCCAGAATTGGCTGCGGCGGCGAGCTGATCCGTCCTCGCGCGGGACGGCCGCGGCGCAGGTGCTCCTTCCACCGAACCCTTGCCGGCCCGTCGATCTGGCAAGTGCATTTTGCCGGCGGCTGTGTTAATTCGGTGTTAACCAAACCCGCGAGGCAACGCCGATGAAGGACGCAGGCGAGAACATCACCCAGATCGATCAGTCGCGAAAACTGTCCGATGCCATTCGCGACGTCAAGAACGCCTTCGCCGACCGCGACGATGTCGTCGTCGACATGCGCGAAGCGCATCGCATGCGGCTCGATCTGCTTGCCGCCGAACTCGCACCGGTCTTCGGCGACGTGCCCACCGACATGGACAGTTTCGACTTCGCCGTCTCGTCCGGCCTGCAGCCACGGCTGTGGATCGACGCCGTCAGCCATGTCGCCATGGGACGCGACCGCCGCACCTACCGCTTTCTCAAGGACACACGCATCGGCCGCGTCGTCCTCGCCGAATCGACCGACATGAAGGTCGTTGCCGACCAGGTGACGCGCTATGTCGCCGAGCGCGTTGTCGAACGCCAGAGAATGATGGAAGGCGGCATCGAGCAAGCCGTCGCCGGCCTCAAACGCGCCCTGGTGGCGGAGGCCGAGCCGCCGCTGCAGATCGCCGCGCGCAGCAACGGCTGGTCGGCGTTCTTCTCGGGCCTCGGCCTGATCGCCGCCGGCGCCCTGGTCGGCCTGGCGATTTCGCTCGTACTGTTCTGGGATCGCATCGTCGCGATGAAAATCAGCTTCTAAAGCGGTTCAGCGTTTCACCGAAATGCTGAACGGCTCTATCTCTTTGTTCTGACGCAATTCCGAAAAACCGCTTCACACTTTTCCTGGAATTGCTCTAGCCATCGACGCCTCGGCCTCGACGCCAAGCTCCAGCGTCTGCAGGTCGCTGGGCGGCAATGCCGGCCCGGTCAGGCCGCGGCGCGTCAGCCTGATCCGCCAATTGTCCTTTTCACCGTCGATGTCGAGCAGATTGTATTGCGCCGGCGCATGCGAACTGCCGGGGGCCTGCCCGGCGGCGGCGACGCCGACCACCGGGATTTTTGTCTTGCGGGCGCCGATGAAGAACAGCGACGGCACATGCGAATGGCCATGCAGCACAAGTTCGGCGCCGTGCCGGTGAAGCACCCTGTGGAAGCGCGAGATGCCGAACAGCCGCTTGTTCTGCGAAACGGCGCCGCGCATCGGCGGGTGGTGGATCATGATCACCCGGAACAGGCCGCGCTTGCCTGTGGCGTCGAGCATGCCGCGCAGCCGTTCCGCCTGGCCTTCCAGAAAGAAGCCGTTGGCCATGAACGGAGCCGTGGCGCGCGCCGTGGAGACGCCGATCAGCGCAACATCGCCGCGTACGCGCAGATACGGAAAGGTGTTGCGGTCGACCGGCGTATTGACGCCGTCGCCGGTCATCCATGCCGCCCACGACCGGCAGGTCTTGTCGAAGGCGCCCGGCACATAGGCGTCATGGTTTCCCGGCACCACCGACACGTCGTTGGGCGAGCCCAGCGTCTCCAGCCAGTGCTTGGCCATCTCGAGCTCACCGTCGAGCGCCAGATTGACCAGGTCGCCCGTGATGGCGAGATGGTCCGGCCCGCTGGCCTTCATGTCGGCGACGATCGTGTCGATGACGGCGTCGTGCATGTGGCGGCGGCGGTTGCGCTGCCAATTGACGTAGCCGACCACGCGCTTGGAGGCGAGATCGCGATAGGTTACATCGGGGAGCGGCCCCAGATGGACATCGGAAATATGCGCGAGCCTGAACATCTTTTCTTCATAGGCGAGGCGCGCGCCGCTTTCCACTCACGGTTTCGCGGACGATGACGACGCCGGATCCGGAGCAAGCGCTGCGCCAGACCGGATGGCCGGGCCTCAGGGCAAGGCTGTTTCACCTGTATTTCGTACTGCGGCGGCCGATGACGCTCGGCGTGCGCGGCTTGATTCACGACCGCCCCTCCAATTCCGTCTTCCTCATCCGCCATACCTATGTTCCTGGCTGGCACCTGCCCGGCGGTGGCGTCGAGTTGGGCGAGACGATGATCGAAGCGCTGACACGCGAAGTCTTCGAGGAAGGCAACATCGCGCTGACCGGACCGCCGGTGCTGAAGTCGCTGCATTTCAACCGCCGCGCCAGCCGCCGCGATCATGTCGGCCTTTATCTGGTCGAGGAGTTCGACCAGCCAGCACCCAAGCTGCCTGACCGCGAGATCGCCGAAGCCGGCTTCTTCCCGCTCGACCGCTTGCCTCAGGGAACGACGCCGGCAACTTTGCGACGGATTGCCGAGGTTTTTGATGGCGCAGCGGTATCGCCTTACTGGTAAAATCAGGCAGCCTTCCTGAACCTGTCGCGGTCATGCGGCGCGCCATAGTCGAGCTCTGGCCCGACCGGCACGATGCGCGTCGGGTTGATGGTCTCGTGGCTGCCGTAATAATGCGCCTTGATGTGGTGCAAATTCACCGTGCCGGCGACGCCCGGCACCTGGTAGAGATCGCGCAGATAATTCGACAGGTTCGGATAGTCGGCGATGCGGCGCAGATTGCACTTGAAATGGCCGACGTAGACCGGGTCGAAGCGGACCAGTGTCGTGAACAGCCGCCAGTCCGCCTCGGTGATGCGGCCGCCGACGAGATAGCGCTGCCTTGACAGACGGTCCTCCAGCATGTCGAGCGCCGAGAACAATTCGCCGAATGCCTCCTCGTAGGCTGCCTGCGTGGTGGCGAAGCCGGCACGGTAGACGCCGTTGTTAACCGCGGGATAGACCAGCGCATTGATCGCATCGATCTCGCCGCGCAACGGTTGCGGATAAAAATCGAGCCTGGCATCGCCCCATTCGTCGAAGGCCGAATTGAGCATGCGGATGATCTCGGAGGATTCGTTGGAAACGATGGTCTGCTCGCGTTTGTCCCACAGCACCGGAACGGTGACCCGGCCCGAATAGCCGGGATCGGCCCTGGTGTAGATCTGGTGCAGGAAATCGAGGCCGTAGAGCGTGTCGCCGGTGGCGTCGTCCTCGGCCAGGAACGTCCAGCCGTCGGCGCCCATGAAATGATGGACGACCGAGACGGAAATCACGTCCTCGAGTTTTTTGAGCACGCGAAAGATCAGCGTCCGATGCGCCCACGGGCAGGCGAGCGAGACATAGAGGTGATAGCGGCCGGGCTCGGCCTTGAAGCCGCGTTTTCGCCCTTCGACCGGCGTGCCGTCGCGGGTCACCCAGTCGCGCCACTGCGACTGTGCCCGCACGAACCTGCCGCCGCTCTCCCCGCTATCGTGCCAGCGGTCCTGCCATTGGCCTTCGACTAGCAATCCCATGAAATATCCTTTCGCGTTCCTACCCGATGTAGGGCAGCAAGCGGCCCCGCGGAAATCCTCGACGCTGAACAGATCGTCAACGGCTGCGTCGAGTGCGTGTCGGCTGCGCCGGCCGATTGCGGCGGCTGAAAATTGGTGGTAGCGGACATCCGCATGTTCGACTTTGCCGTGATCCGGTTCGACCGACGACGAAAGAGCGCCCGCGCTTGATGAAGCGCTGACTGGCGAACGCTGCCGCTTGCAGCAAACCTTTCCTCGTATACCGGAACGCAAAGACCATGAGCCTTGCCGACTTGAAATACCTGGCCGACGTGAAATACCTGCCGGAAACTCCGGCGCACGATCCTGAAATCGAAGCCATCAATGACGAGGCCTTCGGGCCAGGTCGTTTCGTGCTCGCCGCCTACAAGATCCGCCAAGGTGGCCCGCATGAACGGGCTTTGTCCTTCGTGGCCGTCGATGGCACAATCGTCGTCGCCTCGGTACGGATGACGCGCATCGCCGCCGGCGCTGGCCGCGCGCTGATGCTCGGGCCGCTCGCTGTGCGGCCGGCCTTCAAAAATTTCGGCATCGGCCGCCGGCTGGTGGCAATCGCGCTGGAAGCCGCCGCCAACGCCGGCGCGCCGGCGGTGATGCTGGTCGGCGACGAACCCTACTACGGCCCGCTCGGCTTCAGGAGGCTGCCGCGGGGGCAGATCTCGATGCCGCGTCCGGTCGACCCCGACCGGCTTTTGGCGCACGAGATCGTGCCGGGCGCGTTGGCGAGGCTGGCGGGCGAGGTTTGCCACGCCGACCAGGCAAGGATTGCCGCGCACATCGCCGCGATGGCATGACCGTGCCGGCGCTGTCGCACGGTGGCTTGGCGGCATAGTCTGGACACGGAGGAGGACGTCGAGATGAACCCGAACGGCCAGATTGCGATCGTCACCGGTGGCGGCTCCGGCCTTGGCGAGGCGACGGCGCGCGCTCTTGCCGCCGGCGGCGCCAGGGTTGCCGTCCTCGATCTCGGTATCGAGCGTGCGGCCAACGTGGCGGCTGACATCGGCGGCATCGCCGTCCGATGTGATGTGAGCGACGCCGAGAGCGGTGCCGCCGCAGTCGCGGAAGCGGCAGAGACGCTCGGCGCACCGCGCATCCTGGTCAATTGCGCCGGCATCGTTGTCGGCATGAAGACGATCGGCAAGGACGGACCGCATCCGCTCGATCAATACCGCAAGGTGATCGAGGTCAATCTGATCGGCACCTTCAACATGATCCGCCTGGTCGCCGACCGGACCGCCAGGCTCGAGCCGCTGCAGGGCGGCGAGCGCGGTGTCATCGTCAACACCGCGTCGGTCGCGGCCCATGACGGCCAGATCGGCCAGGCCGCCTATTCCGCGTCCAAGGCCGGCGTCGTCGGCATGACGCTGCCGGTGGCGCGCGATCTCGCCCGCTCCGGCATTCGCGTCTGCACCATCGCACCCGGCATCTTCAGGACGCCGATGATGGCCGGCATGCCGCAGGAGGTGCAGGATTCGCTCGGCGCCGCTGTGCCCTTCCCTTCCCGTTTGGGCGAGCCTTCGGAATACGCGGCACTTGCCTTGCACATCATCGAGAACCAGATGCTCAACGGCGAGACCATTCGCCTCGACGGCGCCATCCGCATGGCGCCGAAATAAATGCGACGGTGATGCCTTGGACGAACCCAGGAAAGACGTGATCCGCGCGACCGATACCGAGGCGATCAGGCTGGCAAAGACGCTGATCCGCAGCGCCCGTTTCGGCGCGTTGGCAGTGCTCGAACCAGGAACCGGTTCGCCGCTGGCCAGCCGGGTCGGCGTCGCCACAGACATCGACGGCACGCCATTGATCCTGGTATCGATGCTGTCCACCCATACCGGCGCCATCCTTGCCGACCCGCGCTGCTCGTTGCTCGTCGGCGAACCCGGCAAGGGCGATCCGCTGGCGCATCCGCGACTGACGCTCGTCTGCCGCGCCGTCCGGCTCGAACGCGGATCGAACGAACACGCCCGCGCCGAGCGGCGCTACCTCAACCACAATCCCAAGGCGAAGCTCTATGCCGGACTCGGCGACTTCTCGATCTTTCGGGTCGAACCGGAGCGCGCCAGCCTGAACGGCGGCTTCGGCAAGGCCTATCTGCTCGACCGCACCGATCTGGTCGCGACGGGAGCGATCGTCGAAGAGCTTGCCGTCGGCGAGCAATCGGCACTCGACCATATGAACGCCGACCATCTCGATGCGATTGCCCTCTACGCAAGTTATTTCGGCGGGGCCGGGGGCGACGGCTGGATCGTCACCGGGTTCGACGCCGACGGGATGGATCTCGTATCCGGCGACAATGTCTGTCGGGTTTTCTTCCCCGAGCCGCTGGCAGCGGCACGCGACCTCAGGCCTGTCCTGGTCGATATGGCAAAGGCCGCCCGATCGGCAAATTAATCACAGCGGGGCAGTTAATCGGCTTGCATGGAAAGCAAGCCTTGAGATTTGAGCGAAATGTTCTACCTTTGCGAGTGACGCTGAATCGCTGGCGTGCATCTATAGGGAAAGTCTATGGAATCCGACGCTATTGCCCCCATAGCGGCGGATGAGCAAGAAGGCATGGGGGATCTATGGTCTCGAACAAACTAGTCGCCAACGCCGGAACCGCGGCTGCGTTTCTGACGCTGATGGGCAACGAAAAACGTTTGTTGATCATGAGCTATCTGGCCGAGGGCGAGATGTCGGTCGGCGCCATAGCCGAGAAGGTGTCGCTCAGCCAATCCGCCCTGTCACAGCATCTGGCCAAGCTCAGGGCTTCCGACCTTGTCGAGACCCGCCGCGATCGGCAAATGATCTATTATTCCTGCAAATCCGGGGCGGTGCGCGAATTGCTGCATATGCTGGACGGCATTTTTGGCGAAGGTGAACTGTCGCAGATGGCTCACCGGCTGCGTCGCGCCGGGACTTGAGCGGCCGAGGCGGAGAACGCCCCGCCAAATCCGCTTGCCGCCAAATCCGCCTTGCTGCCAAATCCGCCTTGTTGCCAAGTCAGCCTTGCTACTGAACACGCTCGTCGGCGGCCTGCGCAATCTCCTCCTTGAACTCGACCTTCGTGCCCGGCTGCACCATCGAGGCAAGGTCTTCGGCATCCCAATTGGTCAACCGGATGCAGCCATGCGAAAAGGTCGTGCCGATCTTGCCGGGTTCGGGCGTGCCGTGGATGCCGTAGCTTTCGATGGAAAGGTCGATCCAGACCGATCCCACGGGATTGTTCGGCCCGGCAGCGACGGTGAAGGGCCGCTTGGTCTTGACCCCCTTGAAAGCGAAGTCCGGATCGTAGTGATAGGTAGGGTTGTGCACCACGCGCCTGACCTCTGCCATGCCGCTTGGCGCCGGCTTCTCCTCGCTCCCAATCGAGGCGGGGTAGACCGCCAGCCATTTGCCGGCACGGTCGAGCACACGCACCAGGCGAGCGCCCTTGTCGACCTCGATGGTGGCGACGCCGGCGGGAGGGTCGCCCCTGTCGACATCCGGCACCACCAAGGTCCTGCCGGGCTTCCTGAGGCTGGTGCCCGGATTGAGCATTCTCAGCAATTGTTCGCTGATATGGAAGCGCTCGGCCAACCTCTCCACCGCATTGCGGTAGCCGAGCCGCCGCAAGCGGGCCATCCTCTCCAAGCGGGCGGGAATACGCCGGGTGAACGGTCCACGCACATCCTTGCGCATCACCTCATAGGTCGCCAGCACCGGCTTGGCGGAGGTTGCGATGAGTTTGCTCCAGGTTTGTGGACTGAGCTTGCCCTCGGGCGGAAGTCCGTTTGCCGCCTGAAACGCGGCGACGGCCTTGGCGAAGTTCTGGGAAAGGCGACCGTCGATCAGGCCCGGCGAGAAGCGGGCGCGATCCAGAAGGATCTGCGCCTTCAGCAGCATCGGATCGACACCCTTCGGTTCGCCGACAGTGAATTGGGCCTGATTGACGGTGGCCGGATCGAGCTTGGCGGCGCGGGCCACGCCGCATGCAAGGGCAAGCGTGGCGGCAAAGACGACGAGGAGCCTGATCATCGATGTCCTTCCAGGACCGCAGCAGGAGCCCGCTTCTATGACGCGGCATGGCCCTGTGCGGTTCCCTCGCCCCATCGAAATTCTGCAGAAGCGGCTTTGCCGAAGAGCCGTGCCGCGGGAATCAATATTCCCCGTCGCCAAAGCCCGGGCAGATTCCATCCTGGCCCGGCGCCCGGTGACTGGATAACCGTTAGAACGGCGTGCATCCATTTGGACGCTGAGATACGGTCTGAGCTTCGGATCCGGCATCATGCCTTCCGAAACCGAATCCCGATTCGTGGCCGACGCCATGGTCCGCCGAGGAAGCCATGGATCCGATCCGCATAGACGACCCGCACGATCCCCGCGTCGCAGCCTACCTCGACATCCGGGAGCGAGATCTTGCCGGCCGGCAAGGCCGTTTCGTCGCCGAAGGCAAGGTGGTGCTCGACACGCTGCTCGCCGCCCGGCGCTTCGAGGCAGAATCGGTGCTGGTACTCGAAAACCGGCTGGCTGGCCTCGATGACGTCTTGCGCAAGGCGCCTGCCGGGCTTCCGATCTATGTCGCATCCGGCGAAATCATCGACAGGATCGCCGGATTCCACATGCATCGCGGCATATTGGCGATCGGCCGCAAGGGTGCGGCCATCTCCGCCGAAGCCTTGCTTGGCGCGCTGCCCGCCCGCGCGCTGATCGTGGTGCTGGTCGGCATCGCCAATCATGACAATATGGGCTCGATCTTCCGCAATGCCGCGGCCTTTGGCGCGGATGCCGTGCTTCTCGACCCGACCTGCTGCGATCCGCTGTACCGCAAGGCAATCCGCGTTTCGGTGGGTGCGGCCTTGAAGGTCCCCTTCGCCTGCTTTGCCGATACCGCCGGCTGCACCGCAATGCTCGACCGGCAAGGCTTCAGCCAATTCGCCTTGTCGCCGCGCGGGCAGATCGACATTCGCGATGCCAAGAGAAACGAACGGCTGGCGCTCTATCTCGGCACCGAGGGCGAAGGCCTGCCGGAAAGCCTGCTTGCCCGCCTGCAGACGCTGCGGATCGGCATGGCGCAAGGTTTCGACAGCCTGAACGTCGCCGCCGCGTCAGCCATCGCGCTGTATCATTTTTCCGGAGCCTAAGGCATGTCAAATTGCAGCGGCTTTGCGATAACGACATGCATCAAACAAGAACTCAAAGCGCGTCGGATGAGGCCGGTCGAACGCGACGCGCTTCAGAGCCGGAGGGCCCGCTCTTGGATCTGCGGAATCTCAGTCGGTCGAAGCGGCCTTCTGCAGCGCCCGCACCCGATCGGCAAGGCTGCGTCCGCCGCTCCCCAGCGGCGCATCCTCAGCCGCTGCAAGCGCCCGGGCGATCGGCGAATCCGGCCCGTCGAGCTTTGCCGTCAGGGCCACGACTTGCGCCGCCAGATCGTTCATCTCTTCGCGCAATGCCGCGCCGGCGCTGCCGGCATCATCTCCGGCCCGTGATTTCGACGTTTCAACGGCAGCAAGATCTGTCTTCAGCCGCCTGTTCTCGCGTGCCAGCGATGTCAGCCTGGCCTCCAGCCGCTCGCGGTCGGCGTCGAGCTTGGCGGTTGTCTTTTCGATGTCGCCGTTGGCGGCCACATTGACCTGACTGCCTGGCACGCCGGCAAGACCCCCCGCAGGCGCCCTTTCAGCGCTTTTCGGCTTTTCGCGAAGGCGCACCAGTTCCTTCTCGCGGCGCTCCAGCCTGTCCTCGCGATCGGCCAGCGTGGCGAGCAGCCGCTCGATTTTCTTTTCCAGGTCGCCGGTTCTTTTCTTCTCGGCCTTCAGCGCGTCCCGCAAAGCCTTGCTTTCGGCTGCCAATTCCTGGCTGCGCCTGTCCGCCTCCTTGCGCTGGCCGCGCAGCAGCGAAATGTCGCTCGCCAGCTTCTGCAGCTCGGATTCGCGCGCCACCAGCTCGATCTGCCGGCTGCTGGATGAGAAACTGGCGTCGTCATACATGTGCTCCAGTTTCCGCAGTTCGAGCCCACGCTTTTCGAGGGCGCGTTCGGTCTCCGCAAGCCGCTCCGACAGCTGCTGCAGCTGCTCATCGCGCTTGCGAAGCTCCTCGCCCCTGGTTGTAAGATCGGCGACGACCCGGTTCTTGTCCTGCCGCTCGGCCGCCAATTCCTTGAGGGCTTCGCGGTCGCGGCCGATCTCGACCAGCTGTTCGGCGGCCTTCTCGCGCAATGACTTGACGGTCATTTCAAGCCGGCGCACCGAAACCGCGAACTCGGCGCGAATGCGATCCTTGTCCGCCTGGATCTCGGCCAGCGTCAACGGCATCGAACCCTCGACGCGCTTGCGCGTCAGCGCCACCGCCCGCCGCCACACGGCCGGAGCAATCATCAGCGCCAGAAAGCCCGCGCAGAAAAAGCCAAGAACAAAGAACAGGATCGACTGGACCAAGATGACTATCCGTTGTGCATGGCAACCGCCAAAGGTCGACTTTGCCATCTTCGCATGACGGAAATCCGGCGCCACGGCAAGAGTATGCCGCGGCAAAGCTCGGGCCGCGGGATCACAGGCCCAATCGCCGTCGCTCCGTCATGCCGGTCAGAACGGATTCCAGGTCGCGCGCTGGGTGAGCTTGAGGTAGCCGAGATTGACGCCGAGACGGGCGCCGACGCCGGTACGGATCGGCACGAGCAGCACATTGTTGTTCTTCAGCACGTTGAAACCGACGCCGGCGACGACATAGGCGGAGCCGGCGACGCCGCCAAAACGGTTATAGAGGCTGCTCACATCGTCCAGATTGTAGACCAGCATCATGACGCGCGAGCCCTCGCCGCCGAAATCCCAGCCGAGCGACGGGCCTTGCCAGAACACTTTGTGATCGCCGGCATTCTTGGTGTAGAGCGTGCCTTCGCCATAGGTCAGGCCACCGATCAGCGCCCCGGACCCCTCCTCGCCGAGCAGATAGCCGTTCGGCAAGCCATAGGTGGCGAAAATCTTCTCGACGACGGTGGCGAGCCCGCCCGATGTCGCACCGAAGAATTTATGACCGGAATCGACGATCTCCTGGGCCGTGTATTCCTGCGCCCGCGCCGCCGATGCCGAAAAGGCGACAAGGCCGATGAGCGCGATCGTCATTGAGATGACACGGAAAAAAGTCCGGTCGTAGAATCGGGAAACCATGCTTCCAATCTCCGTCAGGGAGCACTTTCGCCGACGCCTCGCATCCGTACGGCTCTTTGGCGGCCGTTAAGGATGACTGTTAGGGGCAAACTATGCCGTAATCCTTTTTCAACCATTAAACTCTCACATGAAGATGGCGGTTCGAAGGCTGTTTTGCATCGCCCGCGCAGCACCCTGCTGCGTGAACACACCATTTTCGACAATCAAAATTTTGGATTTGTTGCTGCACGCATAAGCGCTGTGTATTCAGAATGCTTGGGAGAGAGCGTGATTCGTGTTGACAGGCGTGATCATGACCGCCCGGTCATTGTGTTGTGAAATTTGCAGGGATTTTTGCCGATGGCCGAGCTTTTCACCCTTTCCGCACCCGACCTGGCGGCGCTTTTGTGCAGCCGGGTCTGCCACGACATCATTTCGCCGGTCGGCGCCATAAACAACGGGCTTGAGCTGCTCGACGAGGGCGGCGCCGACGAAGACGCCATGAAACTGATCCGCCAAAGCGCCAAAAACGCTTCCGCCCGCCTGCAATTCGCCCGCATCGCCTTCGGCGCCGCCGGTTCCGCCGGCATGCTGATCGACACCGGGGATGCCGAGGCCGTGGCCATCGCCTTCCTGAAGAACGAGAAGCCGGAACTGGTCTGGAACGGGACCCGTGCGCTGTTGCCCAAGAACAAGGTCAAGCTGCTGCTCAATCTCATCCTCGTCGCCAACGCCGCCATTCCGCGCGGCGGCAGGCTGGCGGTCACGCTGGAGAACCTGGAGACCGAGCCGCGCTTTGCGCTCGCGGCGAGCGGCCCGATGCTGCGCGTGCCGCCCAAATTCCTGGAATTGCATTCCGGCAACAGGCCGGACGAGCCGATCGACGCGCATTCGGTGCAGCCCTATTACACGCTGCTCCTGGCCCGCGAAGCCAACATGACGATTTCGATCCACGCGACCGCCGACGAGATCGTCCTTTCCGCAGCCTGAAGTTCTCCGAAAGAGCGGGGAAAGTATTTTCTCCAAGTCATATTTACGGCGTGGTCTTAATATCTGTGAGACGCGCTTGCGGATTGATTGCGTGAAGCATTGCGAAAGAAGATTTCACTAAAAACACCTTCAGGAAAATTTTACCTAACGGCTTTTCGGCTTCTTTACCAGATCGGCCTATGTTCCCCGGCAGATGCCACGACGCTGCCGGTTCGCCAAACGGCAAGAGGGTCCGGGAATGAAACGCTGCATGTTCGTCGATAATTCGAGCGTCATCAGGAAGGTCGCAAGGCGTATCCTGGGCGGTTCCGGCATGATGGTGATCGAAGCCGCCAGCGGCCACGAGGCGATCGAGATGTGCGCGGCCGACATGCCTGATATCATCGTCGTCGACGGCGCCTTGCCGGACATGCAGGCGCAGGACCTCATCCGCCGCGTGCGCGCCATCGAAAGCCCGGTATTGCCGCAGGTTTTGATTTCGCTGGTCGAGGTCGATGTCGGGGCCATCATGCGGGCAAAACGAGCCGGCGCCCAGGGCTACCTGCTGAAGCCGTTCAACCGGCCGCAACTGCTCGAGTGCTTCCGCGCCTTGAAGGTTGCCGCCTGATCAGAGCTGTTCCATTCCGACCAAAATCGGATCGGCTCTATCTTGTTGTTTTGCCAGGTTCTTTTCCGAAAAACCCGGCACCCACCTTGGGATCACGCCCCTAGTTCAGGCGCTGACGCGGATATCTTCGGGCTCACGCAGCACATAACCGCGGCCCCAGACGGTCTCGATGTAATTCTGCCCGCCAGACGCGGCGTCAAGCTTCTTGCGCAGCTTGCAGATGAAGACGTCGATGATCTTCAGCTCCGGCTCATCCATGCCGCCATAGAGATGATTGAGGAACATTTCCTTGGTCAGCGTGGTGCCCTTGCGCAGCGAGAGCAGTTCCAGCATCTGATATTCCTTGCCGGTCAGATGCACGCGCTGGCCACCGACCTCAACGGTCTTGGCATCGAGATTGACCACCAGGTCGCCCGTCGTGATGACCGACTGGGCGTGGCCCTTGGAACGCCGCACGATGGCATGGATGCGGGCGACCAGTTCGTCCTTGTGGAAGGGCTTGGTCATGTAATCGTCGGCGCCGAAGCCGAGGCCGCGCACCTTGTCCTCGATGCCGGCCATGCCGGAGAGGATGAGGATCGGCGTCTTCACCTTGGAAAGGCGAAGCGTTCTCAAAACTTCATAGCCCGACATGTCGGGGAGATTGAGATCGAGGAGAATGATGTCGTAATCATAAAGCTTGCCTAGATCGACGCCCTCTTCGCCAAGGTCCGTCGTATAGACATTGAAACTTTCTGATTTCAGCATCAGCTCGATGCTTTGTGCGGTTGCACTGTCGTCTTCTATCAGCAGAACGCGCATTTCATTCCCCTTTTCTGCTGCCGGACCATTTCACGACCCGTCCAGGACCGGAGCAGTGATTGCCCTGAGCAGAGGCTGCCATCGAATGGTTAATAAAACCTAATTCCCCGTCCGTGACGGTATCAGATTTTTTAACCCCTTTCTACACCTTGTTGAATCCAATAACGAATCACAGACCCAAACCGTTAATGCGGCACATTAATAAGCCAGACTAAGTGACTCTTCGGACTCGCTGGCCGGGTTTCGCGACGAGAAGCAGAATTTTTACCCGCCCTTAAGTCCTGAGCCGTATGATTAACAATGCCCGTAAACGAATGGTTACCGCCGGCAAAAAACTTTAGGAGTTTGTTTCCCATAGTTCCGGGAAAGCCGGTGGAAACGGGTCAGGCCTGGGCCGTGCCGGGTGAATTGGACGATATGTGCAGGTGTGCGTTTCCGGGAGTACCGAATCATGAAGTCACGTGAAAACCTCGTTCGGCTGAAGCAATTTCAGGTGAGCGAGAAGCGGCGGCAGCTGCTGCAGCTCGACATGATGATCGCCGAATTCGAGCGCATGGCCGTCGAGCTGGAACTTCAGATCGCTGCCGAAGAGAAGAAGGCCGGCATCACCGACATCAATCACTTTGCTTATCCGACCTTCGCCAAGGCGGCACGTCTACGCCGCGACAACCTTAGAAATTCGCAAAGCGACCTCGCCCAGCAGCGAAATGTCGCCGAATCATTGCTGAGCGAAGCCGAAGCGGAGCTTTCCAAGGCCGAGATGCTGGAATCGCGCGACACCAAGGCGCGCGACACGGAAGCCGGCGGTCGCAGCGCCATGATCGGCTGAAAACAAGACTTTAACGCGCGTCGCGCTTGCGCGCTATTGCTGCGCACCGAACTGTGCCCGCCTCAGGCACCCAGATCTTCTTGCTGTTCCGCCGCCCGTGCGCGCGCATTTTTGATGTCGGGCACATGCTGCTCCGACCAGGCTCTGATCTGATTGAGCAGTCCTGCCAGGTTCTTGCCAAGTTCGGTCAGCTCATATTCGACCCGCGGCGGAACGACCGGGAAAACCTCGCGCCGCACAAGCCCGTCGCGTTCCAGGATACGCAGCGTCTGCGTCAGCATTTTCGGCGTGATGCCTTCGAGCTTGCGCGCCAATTCGCCGTTGCGGAGCCGGCCCGGGCGCAGCGCACAGATCACCAGGTAGACCCATTTGCTGGCGAGCGTCTCGAGCACGGCGTGTGACGGGCACGACCGCCGAAAGGCGTCATAGCCGAAAGGGGAAACATCTTCACTATCCATGAGGTGCGTATATATCAAAAAGGTACATACTAGACAAGAGAATGTAACTATCCAAATGATAGCGGCACATCAAAACCAGCAGGAGAGCCTTCCATGCGTGCCATTGTCCAGAATTCCTTCGGCGGACCCGACGTCCTCGTCATTGCCGATCGCCCCGCGCCATCACCCGAGGCCGGCGAAGTGCTCGTCCGCATCGAGGCGGCCGGCATCAATCCGGTGGATGGTGCGGTGCGCGGCGGCCACTATCCGCTGCTTGGCGAGCCGCCTTTTGTCCTTGGCTGGGACGTCTCGGGAGTTGTCGAGGCGCTGGGCTCCGGCGTCTCCGGCCTCAAGGTCGGCGACGCCGTGTTCGGCATGACGCGTTTTCCCAAACAGGCGGCAGCCTACGCCGAACTCGCCGCTGTCCCGGCTGATGAGCTTGCGCCGAAACCTGAAGGCATGGATCACGCGCAAGCCGCCGCACTGCCGCTGGCCGGCCTGACGGCCTGGCAAGGCCTTGTTCGCCATGGCCGGCTCGAACCTGGTAAGCGCGTGCTGATCCACGCCGGAGCCGGTGGCGTCGGCCATCTGGCGGTACAAATCGCCAAGGCGCACGGCGCTTACGTCGTCGCGACCGCCAGCCCGGAAAAGCTCGATTTCGTCGGCTCGCTCGGCGCCGACGAGGTGATCGACTACACAAGGGATGATTTCACCGGGAAGGCCCGCGACATCGATCTGGTTCTGGACCCGTTCGGCGGCGTGCATGCGGAGCAATCACTGAAAGTGCTCACCGCTGGCGGCGTTCTGGTGTCGCTGCTCGATGTCAGCGATGCCACCAAGGCAAAGGCCAGGACGCGAGGCGTCCGCGTCGAGCGCATGTCCGTAGTGCCCGACCGTGCCGCCCTGGTGGAGCTCGGCAAATTGATCGACGCGAAAAAGCTGGCCGTCCACGTGGCAAAGGCGTTTCCGCTCGAACAGGCCGGTGCCGCCCATGCCTTTCTCGCCACCAGGCCGATCGGCAAGGTGGTGCTGACGGTCTGAAATTGCAGATCGTCGCCCCTCGCAAACGTAAGGGCGCTGATCAGCGCCCTTACCGGCCTAATGCCGGTATTGCTGGATGCGCGTGGTGCGCAGGCCGGCAAGGCCGTATTCGTCGATCGACGCCTGCCAGGACAGGAATTCCTCGGTGGTGAGCTTGTAGCGCTGGCATGCCTCTTCGAGGCTCAAAAGCCCGCCACGCACCGCCGCCACCACTTCCGCCTTGCGCCGGATAACCCAGCGACGTGTGTTTGTCGGCGGCAGATCGGCGATGGTAAGTGGGCTGCCGTCTGGCCCGATAACATATTTGACTCGCGGTCTAATTAGATCGGTCATCGTACTCTCTACAAAAAACTCAAAGACCCAATCCCCACCACATTACCGCCACAGCTTTAAAATTTGCCTAAGCAGACCCTAATGGTTAGGTAAGGATCATGAACGCGGCGTTAGCCTTTTCATCGGCATTTGAAACATCTGCCGGCATGCGCGTTGAACCCGGCAGGAAAAATGAACCGGCCCGGCAAAGCTGGCGCAGTCGAGACGCTTGACCTATATTCCGGCCATTGGCACTGAAGCGCCGCGCAGAACGAAAGAACCATGAACAGCCTCGATCTTCCCGGACGCCCCGAAAACACCCGCGTCGTCGTCGCCATGTCGGGCGGTGTCGATTCGTCGGTCGTTGCCGGCCTCCTGAAGCGCGAGGGCTACGACGTCGTCGGCGTCACGCTGCAGCTTTATGACCACGGCGCGGCAACGCACCGGGCCGGCTCATGCTGCGCCGGCCAGGACATCGACGATGCCCGCCGCGTCTCCGAGACGCTCGCCATCCCGCATTACGTGCTCGATTACGAGGAGCGCTTCCGCAAGGCGGTGATCGACCCGTTCGCCGAAAGCTATGTCGCCGGCGAAACGCCGATCCCTTGCGTCTCGTGCAATCAGACGGTGAAATTCGCCGACCTTCTCGCGACCGCCAAGGAACTCGGCGCCGATGCGCTGGCCACCGGCCACTACATCCGCTCCGGCGCCAATGGCGCCCATCGCGCGCTTTACCGGCCGGTCGACGCCGACCGCGACCAGAGCTACTTCCTGTTCGCCACCACCCAGGCGCAGATCGACTATCTGCGTTTTCCGCTCGGCGGCCTGTCGAAGCCTGAGGTTCGCGCCATCGCCGAGGAGATGGGCCTGACGGTTGCGGCCAAGCAGGACAGCCAGGACATCTGCTTCGTGCCGCAGGGCAAGTATTCCGACATCATCGCCAAGCTGAAGCCGGCTGCCGCCAATCCGGGCGATATCGTCCATATAGACGGGCGCGTGCTTGGCCGCCACGAGGGCATTTTGCGCTACACCGTCGGTCAGCGCCGCGGCATCGGCATCACCTCCGGCGAGCCGCTCTACGTCGTCCATCTCGACGCCGACCGGGCCCGTGTCGTCGTCGGCCCGCGCGAGGCGCTGGAGACCCACAAGATCTTCTTGCGCAACATGAACTGGCTGGGCGATGGCCCGCTGACCGATATCCCGGCGGCCGGGCTTGAGCTTTTCGCCAAGGTACGCTCGACGCGGCCGCCGCGCCCGGCGGTGCTGCATCACCGCGCCGGCGTCACTTCGGTGGAGCTGGTTGACGGCGAGTCCGGCATCGCCCCCGGTCAGGCCTGCGTGCTCTATTCCGACGACGGCAACGAGGCGCGCGTGTTCGGCGGCGGCTTCATCGAGCGCTCCGAGCGCGGCGCCGAAGCCGAGGCGATGCTGACGCGGCTTGCCGTCCAGCCGGCGCGGGTTCCCGCCGAATAGACGGCGTTTTCTCTTTAGGGTCTGGTGTGGGCAACGGTGCCGGCGGTCAGGATGCGCAGCACGCGGATGGCTTCCTCACCGCTGGTGCGCGGTTCGGCCCGCGTCTCGATGCAGTGGATGAAATGCTCCAGCTCGCGCGTCAGCGGCATGCCCTCCCCGACCGCCACATAGGACGGCTCGTTGGCGGTGAACGCCCATTGGCCGCTGTCCTGCCACACCGCATGGCGGTAGACGGCAAGCTTGCGCTCCCACGGCTCGACATCGTCGAACACCGCCATCGCCTTGGTGCCGACCACGGTCAGCCGCCGTTCGCGGTAAGGGTTGAGCCGCGAGGCGAACAGATGGCCGCGCAAGCCGCTGGGAAAGCGCATATGCAGATGCGCAAAGTCGCTGAGATTGTCGAGAAGGGCAGCGCCTTCGCCGCGCACCTCGACCGGTTCGGTGCCGGTGATGGCCAGGATCATCGACAGATCGTGCGGCGCCAGATCCCACAACGCGTCGTTTTCGGTGTGGAACTTGCCGAGCCCGAGCCGATGCGAGTGGATGTAGCGGACTTCGCCGAGTTCGCCATTGTCGATCAGCGCCTTCAGCGTCTCGAAGGCGGGATGAAAGCGCAGCACGTGGCCGACCATGAAGACACGGCCATTATCGGCGGCCGCCTGCACCGAGCGCTCGGCATCGGCCACCGTCAGCGCGATCGGCTTCTCCACCAGCACGTCCTTGCCGCCGAGCACGGCGCGCACCGCCATGTCGGCATGGAACTGCGGCGGCAGCGCCATGACAATGGCGTCGACATCGTCGCGGGCAAACAGCGCCTCCGGCTCGATCGCCAGGCAATCCTGCTCGCTGGCAAAACCCTCCGCACGCGCGGGGTTGACGTCCGAAACCGCGTGCAGCGCGCCGAGCGCCTTTAGGGTGCGGATGTGGTTGCTGCCCCAGTATCCGCAACCGAGGACTGCAATGCGCGGTTTCATCAATTCATGACCATGGCTTTCGTGGCCGAGACATAGCGACGTGCCTCGCTGAACTCAACCCCGGCCTGTGCGCCCAAATGTCTGCCCGGCAAAGCTTTAGGCGCCAGCAATATGCCGGCGCGGCAGCCACTTCGATGCTTGACAGGCTTGGCCTCGCAACCTTATATCCGCGCGACCTTGGCGAACGCGCCGATATGCCTGCCGATTTAAGCTGGATTTCGGGCCTTCGCCGCCCTGGCGGGGTAGCTCAGTTGGTTAGAGCACGGGAATCATAATCCTGGGGTCGGGGGTTCAAGTCCCTCTCCCGCTACCAAAAATCGAATGGTACGACCCGGAGACATGGGTAACAGAATGTACCTAAGACATGGGTGACAACCTCGTGCCGAACGGGTTGTCGATGGTCTGCAA
>NZ_JAMYMK010000031.1:0-29136 GCF_040318565.1 Mesorhizobium sp. M1142 | reverse complement strand
ACTGGCCCATCTGCTTCACTGCCATCGCGATTCCCTCCGAGCTTCGTCTCAGAGAATCACAATCAGCGAATTACGCAACAGGCCCCTTGTGGGAGAAGGTGGATTGGCGCGAAGCGCCAAGACGGATGAGGGGTGCCGGAAGAAATGAGGCGTCGGCGTTCCCTGGAACACCCCTCATCCGACCGAGCTTCGCTCGGCCACCTTCTCCCGCAAGGGGAGAAGGGAAAAGGAGCCCTACTCCTCCGGCTCCGTCGTGAACATCAGCGGATAACCCTTGGCCTTGCCGGCATCGGTTGCCCGCGCCGCCTTGGTCTCGGCGACATCCCTGGTGAAGACGGCGACGACGCAGACGCCGCGCCGGTGCGCAGTAATCATTATCCTATGCGCCTGGTCTTCGCTGAGCTTGAACTCGGCCTTCAGCACAGTCACGACGAACTCGCGCGGCGTGAAATCGTCATTGACCAGGATAACCTTGTAGAGCTTCGGCCGTTCGACTTTCGGCTTCGTGCTGGTACGGGGTTTTGTCGTGATTTCAGGCATTGGACCGGCAATTGAGTACGACGGCTTTGCGGTCATTTTGACATGGGCAAAAGCGGTCGTCCATTCAACCGCGCGCGAGCGGCTTCCCGGCGGGCGCAGTTCAAAAGTCCGTGCCTATGTGGGAACTGCCGTCTGGCGTTCAACGGGGGTGTGGGCCGGGACTGCCCCCATTGTCTGCACGCAACAAAAAAGACGACCGCTCCAGGCAAATCGCAACTGGAGCGGTCTTCTCATAGGGTAGAAAGATGTCGCTTGATCAGGCCTTCGGAGCTGCCTTGACCGCGTGCTTCTTGTGCTTCTTGACGGTCTTCTTGGCAGCGACCTTCTTCACGGCCTTGGCCGGCGCAGCGGTCGTCGTTGTCGTCGCAGCCGGGGTGGTGGTCGCGGCATTGGCGCTGCTGGCGCCGAGAACCGGCATCGAGACGGCCAGCGCGATGGCGAGACCGAGGGCGGAGAGGAGAGACTTTTTCATGGCTTCACTTCCTTTTTGTGCAGATCGGATTGAGTGTCACTGAACGGGATCGATCGGTGTCACTCCAAGCAGCTTCAAGGCGTTCGCGAGCATCCGGATTCCCTGTGCCTGTTTCTTGTTGGCGCAGAACCGGTTTCCCTTTCTTTGAAGTGCTTTCGCCGCGGTGACCTGCGTTGCCGCGGCATGGGTTTCGAGGGCTTCGTCAAACTGGCGGTTCAGATCGATGCAACGCTCGCTGCGGGTGGTCGCCACCTTTGCATCGGCCGCCTTTGCATTGGCCACCTTTGCATCGGCCAGTTTTGCATCGGCTTGTTCAACCGCGGCCGTGACGAGCGAAATGGAAAGCAACGCACCCATCAGACTGATCGAGAACCTTTGCATTGGTCTATCCGTATCCCGTAACGCGTGTCGCAGCCGATGACCTGACCGCCACGGCACCACTTATGACCTTGATTTTTTTCGGCAGTTTTTCCGGATTGTAGAATTTTGTTTCTGGATTGTTTCTGGGCAGCCCGGATCGGGCCGCCGATCTTCACTGGCCAACTTATGGCCTGAATTCTATCGTCTGGCTGACGGCCGAAGCACCGCTTGGGCGATCCACAAATGACAGGTTTCCTGTGAAATCCGACCCCCACATACTGATCGTCGACGACGACAAGGGCATTCGCGACCTGCTTCAGGAATTCTTCCAGAGGCGAGGGCTGCATACATCTGTCGCCGCCGACGGCACCGAGATGGAGACCGTCCTGCGCCGCGCCCAGGTCGACCTGATCGTCCTGGACGTCATGCTGCCCGGCAAGAGCGGGCTGGAGCTCTGCCGCGAGTTGCGCGCCAATTATTCGACGCCGATCATCATGCTGACCGCGGTTACCGAGACAACCGACCGCGTGGTTGGGCTGGAGATGGGCGCGGACGACTACGTGCCGAAACCCTTCGATCCGCGCGAGCTGCTCGCACGCATTCGTGCCGTCTTGAGACGCAATGGCGCCGCCGAGCCGCGACGCGCCGCCTCGCGGCAGATCTACCATTTCGCCGGTTGGACGATGGACTGTTCGCGCCGCCGGCTAATGGCGCCCGGCGACGTCAGGATCGAGCTGACGATGGCCGAATTCAATCTCCTGCAGACCTTCGTCAAGAGCGCGCAGCGCGTACTGAGCCGCGAGCAGCTGATCGAGCTGTCCGGCGGCGACAGCGGCTACAGCTTCGACCGCAGCGTCGACATTCTGGTCAGCCGGCTGCGGCGCAAGATGGAGGACGACCCGAAAACGCCGAAGCTGATCCTGACCGTGCGCAGCGGCGGCTACCAGTTCCTGCCTGAGACGACCTCCGAATGAGACGCATCCTGCCGCAAACGCTGCCGGTGTGGGTGCTGCTCATCGTCATCGCCGGCCTGCTGATCAGCCAGATCGCGACCCTTTACATCGTTTCGCGCGACCGTGCGGCCGCCAATGACGTCGTCGATCTCTATCGGCTGAACGACCGCGCCTTCTCGCTGGTGCAGCTGATGCATGATGCCACCCCAGAACAGCGCAAGGCGACGGCCTCCGGGCTGTTCAATGCCACCTATGCGCTCACCGTCTCCGACACGCCCGCCGTCACCTCGTCGATAGCGGGCGACGACGAGCTGGCCGAACTGGAAGACATATTGGTCGGCCGGCTGTCGAAGTTCGGGATCACCGATGCACGGGTCCGCCGCGACCCGGCAACGCACGAAGCGGACGCTCCCGGTGGGACGGTCGCCGGTCCCGATATCGGCCAGGTCGAGCGCGACCTGCTGGTGCTGGCGGCCGATTTCGCCCAGAGCGACAAGCTGACGGCTTCGCTTCGCTTTGCCGACGGCCAGTGGCTGAACTTCACCGAACCGAACACGCCGGCCGGGCCGATACTGAGCTTCGATAGCCTGCCGCTCTATGCCTTAATCGCCGGGCTGGTGGTGGCTTCCTCGATCTGGTCGCTGCGCCGGCTGACGGCGCCCTACAGGATGATGGAGACCGCGGTGAAGCGGATCGGCGAGGACCTGAAGAGCCCGCCGATCGCCGAGAGCGGCAGCCGCGAGGTGCGTACCGCGGCAAAGGCGGTCAATGCCATGCAGGCGAGACTGCGCGCCTACGTCGAGGACCGCGAGCATCTTGCGGCCGCACTGGCGCACGACCTGCGCACGCCGCTGACCAGGATGCGGCTGCGCCTCGAACTGCTGAGGAATTCGTCCGTGCGCGCCGCACTGGCGCACGACCTCGCCGACATCGAAGGCATTGCCAGCTCGGTCATCGACTTCGCCACTTTCGAGGTGACCGAGGAGAAGAGCGAGAGGATCGATTTCTGGTCGCTGGTAGAATCGATCGCCGACGGCTTCGACGAGGTCTCCTTCGAGAATGAAGACGGGCGCTCGCGCGGCTTGATCTGCATGGCGCGGCCGGTCGCGCTGCGGCGCTGCGTCACCAACCTCGTCCAGAACGCGGTGACCTATGGCAAGAGGGCGCATCTCAGCCTGCGTCAATCAGGCAAGACAATCACGCTGGCGATCCATGACGAAGGGCCGGGCATACCGCAAGCCGAGCTCGACGCCGTGTTCGGCTCGTTCGTGCGCCTGGAACAGTCGCGCAACCGTCAGACCGGCGGCCTCGGCCTCGGCCTGACCATCGCCCGCAACATCGCCCGCGGCGCCGGCGGCGAGGTCATCCTGTCCAATCACCCCGATGGCGGCCTGTTGACGGAACTGAGATTGCCGCTGGCGGTTTAGCTTGCGGTATCGGGCTAAGCCGGCGTTCCTTCGCGCCGGCGTTTGGTCTCGGTTCTCGCCAAGGAGAAAAATTATCTTCGCAGCACCGCGCTCAGCACATCCCTGACGCCGATGGCGCCGACGAAGCGCGACTGGTCGTCGAACAGCGCCACCGGTGCGGTCTGCGAGCGATGCATGGCCAGCATCACGGTCTTCAGCGAGGTGCCGGGATTGGCCCAGAACACCTGCGCCGTCTCCTCCGGCTGTGCCTCGACATCGGCGCAGGACACCCATACCGCCGGCTTGCCGTCGCGCTCGGCCGCCGCCACCAGCCCATGCTCGTCGATCTTGAAGCGCGTCGTCTTGCGCCGGTCGAGCCACACCCAGCCGTTCTCGCCATGTTCGAGGTCGCGGCGGTCGCGCATGACGTTCCACGCGGTCAACACCGAGAGCGGGTTCACATTGGCGATGAAGTCGCGGACATAGTCGTTGGCGGGCCGCAACACGATGTCTTCCGGCGCACCGGTCTGCACGATGCGCCCGCCCTCCATGATAGTGATGTGGGTGCCGATCTTCAGCGCCTCCTCGAGGTCGTGGCTGACGAAGATGATGGTCTTCTTCAGCTCGGCCTGAAGCTGCAGCAGCTCGTCCTGCAGCTTGGTCCGGATCAGCGGGTCGAGTGCCGAGAACGGCTCGTCCATCAGCAGGATCGGCGCCTCGGTGGCGAAGGCGCGCGCCAGGCCGACGCGCTGCTGCATGCCGCCGGAAAGCTCATGCGCGTATTTCTTCGACCACTGGTCGAGATGAACCAGCTTCAGCTGTTTGGTCACCCGCTCCTTGCGCTCGGCTTCAGGCACGCCGGCGAGCTCGAGGCCGAGGCCGACATTTTCCTCCACTGTGCGCCACGGCAGCAGGCCGAACTGCTGAAACACCATTGCCACCTGTTTCTGCCGCAACCGCCGAAGCGTCGCCTCGTCGCAGGTCACGACGTCGACCGTGCCGTCGCCGTCCTTGACCAGCACCTGGCCGCGCGAGACCACGTTCAGCCGGTTGACGGCCCTGAGCAGCGTCGATTTGCCGGAGCCGGAAAGCCCCATCAGCACCGAGATCTCGCCCTCGTTCACGGTGAGGCTGGCGCCGGCGCAGCCCAGTACGTTGCCGGTCTGTTCGAGGATCTCGGCGCGGGTGGCGCCGCTGTCGATCAGCGCCAGCGAGCCTGCCTGGTCGGCGCCGAAGACGATGTCGACATTTCTGAAATCGACGGCGACGGTCATTTCTTGCCTCCCACGCCGATGCGCGTCATTCGGTCGAGCACGATGGCAAGCACGACGATGGCCAGCCCTGCCTCAAGCCCTAGGTCGATCCGGCGCGAACCGAGCGCGCGGTTGATCTCGGTGCCGAGGCCGCCGGCGCCGATAAGGGCGGCGAACACCACCATCGACAGCGACAGCATAATCGACTGGGTCAAGCCGGCCATGATGGTCGGCAGCGCCGAAGGCAGCTCGACCTTCCACAGCAGCTGGCGTTTGGTGGCGCCGAACGCCTCGCCCGCCTCGATGATCGATTTCGGCACCGAGGTGACGCCGAGATGGGTGAGCCGAACCGAGGTCGGAATGACGAAGATGATGGTGACGATGAGGCCGGGCGCATTGCCGAGGCCGAACAGGGTCAGCACCGGGATCAGGTAGACGAAGGTCGGTAGCGTCTGCATCAGGTCGAGCACCGGCAGCATGACGCGATACACCTTCGGCTTGTGCGCGGCCCAGATGCCGAGCGGCACGCCGATGGCCATCGACACGGCGGCGGCGGCGACCACCAGCACCAGCGTCTCCACCGTCTGCTTCCACAGGTTCTGGTTGAGGATGAACAGCAATCCAATGAATACCGCCAAAGCCAGGCCTTTCGAGCGCTGCAGGAAATAGGCGAGCAGAGCGATCAGCGCGATCAGCAGAACCGGCGGCAGCAACAGCAGCCCGTCGACGATGCCGTCGAGCAGGAAGTTGAGGGTGTTGGAAAAAGCCCTGAAGATGGTGTCGAAATTGTCGGTGAGAAAGCCGAAAAACGCCTTCCCCCATGCCCCGATGGGAATCTTGTAACTGACCAGGAATTTGGAGATCGGATCCATCTAGCCCCTCTTCTGCCGGCGCCGTCCTTCGCCGCACGGTCATCTTGTCACAGGATATGAAAAAGGGCAGCCATTTCTACCGTGGCTGCCCCTTGTCTCGTCATGCCAGATGGTCGGGTCAGCTTCCGAGCGCCGTTTTCACCCCAGCCGCCGCATCGCCGCCGTCGAAGGTGGTGACGCCGGCGATCCAGGGGGTGATCGCGTCAGGGTGTTTCTTCAGCCAGTCGGTCGCGGCGGTATTGGCGTCGGCGCCCTTCAGGATCGCGTCCATCATCTCGCCTTCCATGTCCAGGTTGAACTTCAGATTGGCGATGAACTTGCCGGCGTTCGGGCATTCGCTCATGTAGCCCTTGCGCACATTGGTATGCACGGTGGCGGCGCCGAAGCCGCTGTCGCCCATCCCCTCGAGATAGGTGATCTTCATGGCGCCCATCACCGGATGCGGCGTCCAGCCGAGGAAGGCGATCCATTCATTGTTCTTCATCGACTGCTCGGCCTGGGTGAGCATGCCGGCCTCGGAAGACTCGACCAGTTCGAAGCCTTCGAGATTGGTCTTCGGATCCTTGATCATATCGAGGATAATGCGGTTGCCGTCATTGCCGGCCTCAATACCATAGATCTTGCCGTCGAACTTGTCCTTGAACTTGCCGAGATCGGTTAGCGTCTTGACACCGGCATCGGCGACATAGGTCGGAACGACGATGCCATAGCCGGCACCGCTGAGATTTTCGCTGACGGTCTCGACCGAGCCTTCGGCGGTATAGTCCTTGATGTCGTTGGTCATCGACGGCATCCAGTTTCCGAGGAACACGTCGAGGTCTTTGTTCTTCAGCGACGCATAGGTCACCGGCACCGAAAGCTGGATCACCTGCGGCTCGTAACCGAGCGCCGTGAGCAGCACCGAGGCGACGCCGGTAGTCGCCTGGATGTCGGTCCAGCCGACATCGGACAGCCGCACCGTCTTGCAGCTTTCCGCATCACCGGCGAAGGCCCCAGTCGTGGATAGAAAAGCCGCCAGGCCGAGACCGGCGACGAATGAACTCATGCGCGACATAGAAATTCTCCCATTTCAGTTCTCGGTGAAGCGAAGTGGCGGTTTTATTTCCACCTTTGTTCCGTCAGCCAAACACCATTTTGCTGCGGTTTCAAGCACTAAGGCAATCACGAACAACGGCGCAGGCTGGCCGATCGGCGACACGCCCGCCGCTTTACGGATGGAAGTCGTCTTTTCCCGGTGGAATGTAGGCGCTCCCCCTCCCCGCTTTGTTGCAACTCGGCTTAAAAGGACGGCATGGCCAAGCTGTACTTCCATTATGCGACGATGAATGCCGGCAAGACGACGATGCTGTTGCAGGCCTCGTACAATTACCGCGAGCGTGGCATGACGACGATGCTGTTCATCGCCGGCCACTACCGCAAGGGCGATACCGGGCTGATCTCGTCGCGTATCGGCTTGGAGACGGAGGCCGAGTTGTTCCGCGACGGCGACGATCTGTTTGCCCGGGTCGCCGAGCATCATGACCACGCCACGGTGCATTGCGTCTTTGTCGACGAGGCGCAGTTCCTCGAAGAGGATCAGGTCTGGCAACTCGCCCGCATCGCCGACCGGCTGAACATTCCGGTCATGTGCTATGGCCTGCGCACCGATTTCCAGGGCAAGCTGTTTTCCGGCTCGCGCGCCCTGCTGGCGATATCAGACGAGCTGCGCGAGGTGCGCACCATCTGCCGTTGCGGCCGCAAGGCGACGATGGTGGTACGCCTAGGGGCCGACGGCAAGGTGGCGAAACAGGGTGAACAGGTGGCGATCGGCAAGGACGTCTATGTCTCACTCTGCCGCCGCCATTGGGAAGAGGAAATGGGCCGCGCCATGCCCGACGATTTCATCGGCTTCATCAAAACCTGACCAGCGCGTTGCGTCCATCCGTCCGCCCAGCCGACATTCGTTCCGCGATCGCGTCATCGTGCGGCGCTTGTTAAGGCTTGCTTCCTATTTTCAAAACCTCTCAGCCAGAGCCGTCGGGGAGTTCCCATGCTTCGAGCCATTTCGTCTGCAACTGCTTTCCTCATCGTCGGAGCTCTTGCCGCGCATGCCGACGGCGATGCCGCTCTCGGCAAGAAGGTCTTCAACAGATGCATGGCCTGTCACGAGGCAACGAGCGAACGCGACAAGGTCGGCCCGCATCTGCTGGGTGTCGTCGGACGCACCGCCGGCACCGCGGACAGTTATCTCAGCCGCTACTCGCAGGGGATGAAGGACGCCGGCGCCGCCGGCCTGGTCTGGGACGAAATAAGCCTTGCCGAATACCTGCGCGCGCCGCGGCAGAAGGTCCCCGGCAATAAAATGGCCTTCTCCGGCCTGACCAGCGACGAGGACATCGCCAATGTCATCGCCTACCTCAAGGCTGATCCCAAGCCCTGAGCGTGACCCCAGTTGCCTCGTTTCCTGGTGTCGCCCGTCTTCCGTCTTTCATTCGCCAAACCCGGCACATATAGTCACGGCGGTTCGCGACACGAAAACCGATGCCGAAGCGGGAGGCCCCAATGGCGACATTGCAGAATTTCGATGCCGAGATTGCCAAGACCAAGCAGGTCGTAGAGGACATGCGCACCAAGATCGAGCAGTCCGGTAGCGTGCTCGACACGCTCGCCACCGCCGACAAGAAGATCGGCGACGCCAATTTCGACATCGAGAATGCCCGCATCGAGGACGTGCTGAAGCAGCAGAAGGTGATGGAAGGCAATATCGCCGACCTGATCATCGGCCTGGAGGACGCCACCAACGTCTTCGGCGCCGAATTCGAGAGCATGAAGAACTACACCGGCTGGGAGAATTTCGTCGGCGTCTTCTCCAGCCAGCGCAAACAGCGCATGCGCACCGACCGCGTCCGCAACATGTCGCTGGCCGGCAATTTGCAGGAGCTGTTGGCGAAATCCGACACCATCGTCGGCATCCTCAAGGCGCAGAAGCAGGTTCTCGACACGCGCTACAAGACCTCCGAGGCCAGCCTGTCGCAGGTGATCGAGCGCCGCAAGACAACCATGTCCAATCTCGAGACCGTGCAGAAGCGCATCGAGGAACTCAACCCGATGCTGCTCGACATCGAGAACAAGATCGCCGCCTCGACCAGCCAGAAGGAGCGCACGCAGCTTGAAGGCGAACGCTCGAAACTGGCCACGGAATACAACGAAAAGCAGGCCAAGGAGCAGGAATTGCTGGCCGAGAGCCAGACGCTGGAGCGCTACACCTCGATGTTCCAGACCTTCGTCGATTCGCTCAACAATCAGATCGCGGCGCAATCGACGCTGATCAACAAGCTGACCATCGATACCGAGCAGCGCATCGTGCTGTACAAGGCCCTGGAAGATTCGCTGAAGACCGCCGCCCAGCAGGATGTCGCCCATAAGATCAACACGCTGGGCAGCCAGGTCGACAACACCGCCGAGGAGACCATGGCCGGCATTGGTGCCGCCTCGCAAAAGCACATCGGCGATCTGCTTGAAATGCACGAGAAGAACATGGTCGCCACCGCCGACATCCAGCGCCGCAAGAAGCTCGCCGACGACGCCTTCGCCCGCCGCTTCGACGATGTGATGAAGAAGCACAATTCGGCAAATTACGTGCAGTCGTAATTGCTGCACGTGCACTGCTCCCAAGGGCTGGCAGCATGACCCCCGAAAACGAAGCCGCGGCGCGCTATTTCTCGGCGATCGCGGCTGCACTTGGCGGCCTCGAAGTGTTCATGCGCGACGATCGCTCGCCGCTCTATCGGCACGGCATCGTCGCCAAGGTCGTCGCCGAATATATTGCGCGGCTCGAAAAGTCGTTCTCGTGCTGGCGCAACCGGCTGGGTTTCACCGAGACGTTCCGCATCTCGCGCGCCGAAAGCGGTTTTCCGGTTTTCCAGAACCTGCTCGAACTGGAAAACGACCGCCTCCAGGCCGACAGCCGTCTCGCCGTCATCCCTTCGGCCAGCGAGCTGCGCGAGGAAATGGCCGACTTCATTCTGCGCCACAAGGAATTTCCCGAAGCGTTGCAGAAGTCGATGGCCGAGCGGCTTTACCTCGAAGACGTCAAGAGCGGGACCACCTTCGGCCCGTTCACGCTCGCCCAGACGGCCAAGGTTTCGGTCAACCCGAAGACGCTGCGGCCCTATTATCTGGTCCACTGGGCCTGCTTCGACGGCAGCGCCAACCTGCCGCTGGTCTACATGGCGACGGTCGAGGATTCCTCCGACGACATGATCCGGCAGCTGGTCGATAGCAGCGGCAAGCTTAATGAGAGGGTCGACATTCCGCTGCCGGTCGACGGCTTGCTCAATCCCGAACTCGCCCACCGTTTCGACGATTTCACCGAGAAGAATTCCGCCTACACGCTGTCGCCGGCGACGATCGCGGTCAACCTCGACAGGGATTTCGAGACGCTGCATCCCAAGCAGCTGCGCCGCGTCGTGCTCGGCCCGTTCTATTCTGCCGGCATTACCGACAACAATTCGACGGTGAACGAAGTGCTGGCCAAAGTGCGCAAGCCGGAAAACGCCTGGCTGCTGACCTGGACTATCCAGGAGGTCTTTTCCAAGGCCGAGAAGCCCGGCCGCAAGGGGCTGTTTTCGAGCGAGAAGACGACGCAGGAATTCTTCATCAACACCGACGATCTCGAGGCCGCACGCCAGGGCGTGTCGAGCTACGAGAACCACGCGCTGATTCCGCATGAGGCCTATCAGTCGCTTTACGCCGCCGGCGAGGCGCAGAAGATCTTTTCGGGCTACAAGGTCCATATCCTGTCCAAAGGGCAGGTCATCAGCGACGTCTGACCATCAAATCGCGGAGTATCCTCCATGGACACCGGTCTGACCACCATCCCGGAAGCGGCAATCGAAAAGCACCGCGCCACTGCGCAAAGTTTCATCACCCGCATCGTCGTGCTGGAGGACCCATCGCGCGAATCCGGTACCGCGCTTGCCGGCACCAACCGCCGCTTCGTCTCGACCGTTTCGGTGGGCTCGGTTCGCCGCACGCGCGAGGTCGAGTTCGCCAAAACCGTCGCTGCCGTCCATCCCGACGACCAGCTGCTGACCATCCCGCAGCACACGCTGCTGTTTCGCGCCCGGCGTGGGCTGGCCATTGCGTTGGCAATATCCGATGTCTTCGCCGAAGGCTCTGACCTCGAAAGCCTGCAGGCGAAAAACGCCCGCGCGCCGCTCGAAGGCGACGAGGCCGCCACATTCAAAAAGCTGCTGTCGGCTTCGGCCTATATTTCCGCCTTCAGCTTCGCCTCCTATCTGTTCCAGCTGATCGATAGCGACGGCGAGGCGCCGAACGACACGCCCGAGCCGGACTTTCTGTTCGACACGCCCCAGGATGCGGTGAAATCGATCGTGGCCGGCCTCGACAGGGCGATATCAGGCGCGAAGGACGACGCCGACCTGATGACCCGGGCGCGCGCCTTTGCCCGTATTGCCATCGATGGGCTTTTGGCGCGAAAAGGCCGCTTCGACGGCATCGGCCCGTTCGAGAACGCGCATATCCGCATCGACGTCGACGATTTCACGCTCGATGGTTTCGACGTCGCGCCGGGCAAGCGGGCAAAACCGTTGGTCATGACCTTCAAGAAGCCGGAAGAGGTCGTCGGCAACCACATCGCCAAATACCAGTCGGTCAAGCTCGCCAAGATGCTGATGGCCTACGACTTCGAGCGCGAGCTGAACCCATTCGTCGAACTCGGCGGCTTCCTGTTCACCTTCATCGGTGACGGCGCGCCCGGCACCGGCAAGACGACGCTGATCCAGATGATCGCCGGCCTTCTCAACGGCTACTGCCAGGTCGCCGGCTATCCCTTCGCCTACGAGAATTTCGGCGTCGACCAGATCTCCTCCTACCAGGGCAAGTCCGGCCAGAACTGCCGTCAGTTCATCAACAATGTGCTGAACCCGCGCGTCATCGGCTTCGGCACTATCGACGATATCGACCAGGTCGCCGCACGCCGCTCCGACGATCGCGCCTCGGCCGGCCAGCAGGAAATCACCGGCGTCCTGATGGACGCGTTCGGGGGTGCCGGCACGGTGGTGCGCGGCAATTGCTCGTTCGGCATGTTTTCCAACTATCCCGAGAACGTCGACGACGCATTGCGCCAGCGCGCCGGCGCGCGCTGGCTGGTCGATGGCCCGCAGAGCCGCGACGACTACATCGACATCTTCGTTCTGCTCGCCGGCAAGAACCACAAGATCCCGCTCGGCGAGCACAAGCTCTACGCTGCCCAGGAAATCCAGCGCGCGGTGATGGAGGCCTACGAGGAACATGAAAAGCCGCAGGAAGACGGGCTGATGAAGGTCTACGAGCGCTATATGAAGGAGAACGGCGCACCGAAGACGATGGCCGACATCGGCACTTATCTGCACATGATCAAGGATGCCGAGCCGCGCTTTACCGGCCGCGCCATCAAGAACGTCACCGACGCGATCAAGATGCGTGCCATGGACATCGAATTGCCCGACGAGTGGTTCGAAAAGCCGGAAGCCTTCATGCACAAGGGTTACGACGACAAGAAAGCCATGATCGAGGAACTGCGCGGGCCATTCTCGATGGACATGGTCATGCAGGAGATCAATCGCTATGCGGATTCCGAATTCCGTTATTCCGACAAGTCCGACGATGCCGCGGTGAGCAAGATGATCCGCGATACTCGGCTGCGGGAGCGTGCCGTCCGCGAGATCGAGGAGATGAAGAAGAAGGGGCTGTGGAATGCGTGAGTTACAATATACTTTCGACGCGGACATAAGGGAGGGTTGGAATAGTGCTTTACGGCTGGGTTGACACTTTGCCCATTGGCAAAAACTACGGCTTCGTCAAAGCCGAGGGTACTCTCGTTCGCTATTTCCTTCACTCTTCAGAATATCACGGTGCTTGGACAGACCTCAAGAAGGGTAAAAGGTTGTCCTTTGAAGCAGATGAATCCGATGGAAAAATGAAAGCTCGCAACGCGAGAAGTGCGATGACAGTTAGTCGCCCGAGCCCTGAAAAGCAAAATCGGGTAAAAACACTTGAACCGTATGCAGGCCCAACACTCGAACTCTCGAAAGAAACTCGCAGAAAAGCTTTGTCGGAAATTTCGAAGTGGAAGCTTGAGGCTCGCCTCGACGATCTTAAGAGATATTTCTTTACTGTTCCAGAGCTTCACGACATTATTGATGGAGAAAAAGCTTATGTAATAGGCAGAAAAGGTACAGGAAAAACGGCGCTTGTTCAATATCTGCACGATCATGATGATTCAAATTTGAACCTAATCTCAAAATTAACGTTCAAAAATTTCCCATTCAATGAGTTATATACTCAAGATAATAGCACATATACGAAACCAAACCAATACATAACTATATGGAAATTAATTATATATTCCGCAGCGTGCAGATCAATTGCCAGAAGCGTCCATACAGATCCTCTTGTAAGGCGTACAATTGAGAAAGCGTTCCCAGCTCCGGACAGTGACAATCTGGGTACGATTGTGGGAAAATGGATCGCTGGCGACTTTGGAATAAACGTCTTAGGATCAGGTATAAATGTAACGAACTGGCTTCGCAACAAGAAAAAGGCGACACTTCAGGAGAAAGTGGAAAATTTAGAAGCTTTTGTGCTGAAGAATATTCCCGATCAAAAGATATTCGTTCTATTCGATGAATTGGATGAGGATTATAAAGATGTTTTTGCTAGCTACAATAAAAGTAATTATTTAGACCTTCTCACAAGTCTATTTAAGGCTGTTCAAGATGTTAGATCATCTATAACCTCAAAAGGGAAAAAACTGTACCCAGTAATTTTCCTTAGAGACGACATCTATGATCTTATAAAGGACGCCGACAAAAATAAGTGGCGAGATCTTGAAATATCACTCAAATGGAAAGATCCTGAAATCAGAAGGCTGATTGCTTACCGCCTTTCTCGTGTCTTCGGAATTCAAGAAGATAATTTTGAGAAACTCTGGTGTTCTATCTTTTCACGATCGCCCATGAGCTATTCAGGGGGAAAAAAGCAGATTGACTCTTATAAGTACATCACGATGAGCACCCAAGGCAGGCCTCGCGACTACATAAATTATCTAAAAGAGTGCGCAGATATTGAGTTGAGTAAAAATGGCGAAGAAATATCGGCTGATACTGTAAAAGATGCGGACAAGGCATACTCTAATTATCTAAGAAAAGAACTTATTGACGAGATGCATGGGCTTATACCCGATATTGATAGCGTCTTTTCGATATTCTCTGAATCAAGAAAATGGATACTGAATATCAGTGAGTTTAAGTCAGCTTACAATCAGCGACTAAAATCGAACACGCTGAAAATATCTGATGTAGATTTTATTTTGAGAACTTTATTCTATTTTTCGGTTGTTGGCAATGTCGTGAGGGTAGGTATCCATATGTTTAGGTACGAACGGCCTGACGCAGAATTGAATTTTAAGGAGAGCATTGTAGTTCATCGAGGGCTTATGAAGTCCCTCCAAATCGTCTAAGTTGCCCATGGACCTCTTGCGCGACAACGAGCTGATCTACGGCCGGCTGCTGACGATCGACGAGCCGCATCTGATCCAGCGCTACAACAAGGCGATGGTCGCGTTCGGCTTGAAGCCGACCAAGCTGAAAAGCTTCGAGATCGACCGTACCGGCTTTTCGCCGCAGGTCGCCGAGGAATGCGGCGACTACAGCTACCTCGATCCGAACGAGGTCAACCGCCGCTTCATCATCCTGACGCCGTCGCAGATCGACCTGCCGGTGGTGCACACGGCGTTCTCCAACACCTCGCTGCTGATGTACGAGTTCATGTCCAAGAACCAGCGCGCCATCGATGCGCTGACGATCAAGGACGTCATCTACGGCGAGATCGAGGATTCGGTCCCCAAGGTCGACGGCATCGAGGACCTGCTGTCGATCAACCAGGTCGAGTTCAAGGTGCTGTCGGCCGAGGATGTGCTCGGCAAGGCCGCCGAGCTCGGCAAGCTGGTCGACCGGCTGAAACAGGAGCCGGATGCCTGGCGCGACAACGCCATGCTGGCCCACATGGTCGAGCTGGCGAAGATCTGCGGCGACATCCGCGAGAATGCGCTGGTGCCGGACCAGGTGATCTTCCGCCACAATGCCTATTGGACCAGCCATTTCGGCGGGCTCTATGTGTTTGTCGATCCGGACGTGACGACGGTGATCAGCGACCCGGCAGCGCCGGGCTTCCGCCGCTCGCGGCCATGGCAGGTGAGTTACCTTTCGATCCACGACGCCGACAAGGTGTTCAAATTCCTCGCTTCGACCGGCCGCCTCGAGTTGCCGCGCGCCTCATGGATCGAAACCTCCGGTTATCTCGAGCATCGCGCCGAAATGGTGGTGCGCGCGCTGATCCGCGACGCCGATCCCGACCGCAATCTGACCGACGTCGACAAGGTCTGGCTGCAGACCTGGATCCACGGCCATACCGATCTGATCACCAGGGACGGCAATTTTCCCTTCCTCAACGCCGCCAAGCGCGAGATCGCCCAGCTCGGCCATCTCAAGATCGAGGACGTGTTCCCGCAGCAGCGCTTCCTGGTCATCCGCGCCAAGCCGGACCATCCCGACGCCTGGCTGACCAACCAGCTGATCTCGGACTTCGTGCCGCAGGACTTCGTTTCGCGTTACGTCTTCAACAAGCCGGGCTTCTACAGGGACTATGAAGGCTTCAGCGACGCCTGGCGATCGCATGTTGTGGACGTTCTGAAAACCACATATCTGAAGGACAAGGTGGCGTTTCGCACACGCCTCTACGGCTTGACTGACTGAGGGGGTGACATCGCCATGCTTGATCCGATCGTGAATTTCTTCACCCGGATTTTCCAGTGGATTGGCCGCGGCATCGGCCTGCTCATCGGCGCGATCCTGTGGCCGTTCCTGTGGGCGGGGCGCTGGTACAGGCAACGCGGCTGGATCCTGAAGGCGGTGCTCGGCCTGGCTGTGCTCGTGCTGATCGGTCTCTATGTCAACTTCTTCTACGCCACCCAGTGGTGGAACAATTTCGACCCGAATTACGTCGACAAATACACGTTCGAAAAACGCAACAGCTCCGCCGGTGAACAGGTTTCCGCCGGCGCCGGCACCGACACGGCCAAGACCTGCGGAAATTCAGCCATTGCCCAGGTCGCTGCCGACCTGACCGACTTCAACGTCAACCAGAATGCCTGGGTGTCGTCGATGATCCTCTACAAGCTCGGCCTGTTCGGCATCGACTGGGACCACACGCCGTTCATGGACAACAAGGCGTCGTTCCAGCGCGGCATCAACCAGGCGGTGCGGCGCACGGCGACCGAGCTTGCCGACAATCTCGGCCGCGTCCGCACCACCTCGCAGATCGACGCCGACCTGCAGGACGCCCGCGGCAATCTGCAGTTCGATGAGGAAACCTGGTATTTCGGCTTGAACCCGTTCGGGCCCAAGACGCCGACGCCGAGCTACTATCGCGACGCGGTGCGCAAGCTGCGTTCCTTCAACGCCCGCCTCGCAGCCTGCCAGGCGACGTTCGATGCCCGCGCCGACAATCTCAAGCAGTATATCGACCGCATTTCGTCCGATATCGGTTCGACCTCGGCGATCCTCAAGGAGCGTGCCGAAAACCACAATAATGGCTGGTTCGACACGCGCGCCGACGACCGCTTCTGGTTCGCCTATGGCCAGCTCTATGCCTATTACGGGCTGATGAAGGGCGCACAGGCCGACTTCGAGGACGTCATCAAGGAAAAGCACCTGCAGAACCTGTGGGATACGATGGACGCGCAATTCGTCTCGGCGCTGCGCATCCAGCCCTTCATCATCGCCAATGGTCGCGAGGACGGCTGGCTGTTGCCGACACATCTGACGACGATGGGGTTTTACATACTCAGGGTGCGCTCGAACATGGTCGAGATCAGCAACGTGCTGACGCAGTAGCGGATCGTCCCGCACAGCCGGCGCTGGTGAATTTGCGCCGTTGCTTCTGTCGCTTTTCGCGTATTACGCGGCTGTTTTGAGACGGCGGAACCGCGCCTGCTCTGGCTTCTATACGGCGCGGCAACCGGCGCGAAAAGAACCTGTAGCAGGGCAGCCGGCCGCAGAGGCATTTTCTTCGTAGGAAACATAGTTGCATGAAAGTTGACGCCGCGGCAGCGACAGGGGTAGAACATGCCCGCGCCTGCAATGCCGGGCTATTCTTGCGACCACACTAGTCAAATCCGTCCAATTCAGAGGGAAGTCGTCCATGGCCGAAGTGAAGTCCGACATCGAGATCGCGCGCGGCGCCAGGAAGAAGCAGATCCAGGAGATCGGCCAGAAGATCGGCATTCCGAGCGAACATCTTCTGCCCTACGGCCACGACAAGGCGAAGATCTCGGCCGAGTTCATCAAGTCGGTGAAGGGCAACAAGGATGGCAAGCTGATCCTCGTCACCGCCATCAACCCGACACCGGCCGGCGAAGGCAAGACGACGACGACGGTGGGCTTGGGCGATGGCCTCAACCGCATCGGCAAGAAGGCCATCGTATGCATCCGCGAGGCTTCGCTCGGACCGAATTTCGGCGTCAAGGGCGGTGCCGCCGGCGGCGGCTACGCGCAGGTCGTGCCGATGGAGGACATGAACCTCCACTTCACCGGCGATTTCCATGCCATCACCACCGCGCATAATCTGCTGTCGGCGCTGATCGACAACCACATCTATTGGGGCAACGAGCTCGGCATCGACACCCGCCGTGTCGTCTGGCGCCGCGTCATGGACATGAACGACCGGTCGCTGCGCGAGATCATCTGTTCGCTCGGCGGCGTCGCCAACGGTTTCCCGCGCGAGGCCGGTTTCGACATCACAGTCGCCTCGGAAGTCATGGCCATCCTGTGCCTGTCGACCGACCTGAAGGACCTGGAAAAGCGCCTCGGCGACATCATCGTCGCCTATCGTCGCGACAAGTCGGCCGTCTATGCGCGCGACCTCAAGGCCGACGGCGCCATGGCCGTACTCTTGAAGGACGCCATGCAGCCCAATCTCGTGCAGACGCTGGAGAACAACCCGGCTTTCGTCCATGGCGGCCCCTTCGCCAACATCGCGCATGGCTGCAACTCCGTCGTTGCCACGACGACGGCGCTGAAGCTAGCCGATTACGTCGTCACCGAAGCCGGTTTTGGCGCCGATCTCGGTGCCGAAAAGTTCTTCGACATCAAATGCCGCAAGGCCGGCCTGAGGCCGGCAGCGGCGGTGATCGTCGCCACGGTTCGCGCCATGAAGATGAATGGCGGCGTCAAGAAGGAGGACCTCGGCAAGGAGAACGTCGAGGCGGTCAGGAAGGGATGTGCGAATCTCGGCCGCCACATCGAGAACATCCGCCAGTTCGGTGTGCCGGCTGTGGTCGCCATCAACCATTTCTACTCCGACACCGAGGCCGAGATCCAGGCGATGAAGGACTACGTCGCCTCGATGGGCGAAGAGGCGATCCTGTGCAAGCACTGGGCTCAGGGATCGGCCGGCATCGAGGAACTGGCCAAAAGAGTCGTGGCGTTGGCCGAATCCGGCGCGTCGCAATTCGCCCCGCTCTATCCCGACGCCATGCCGCTCTTCGAGAAGATCAACACCATCGTCCAGCGCATCTATCGCGGTTCCGAAGCGATCGCCGACAAATCGGTGCGCGACCAACTCCACGCCTGGGAGCACGCCGGCTACGGTCATTTGCCGGTCTGCATGGCCAAGACGCAATATTCCTTCTCCACCGATCCGAATCTGCGCGGCGCGCCGACCGGCCACACCGTACCGGTGCGCGAGGTCAGGCTGTCTGCCGGCGCAGGCTTCGTCGTCATCATCTGCGGCGAGGTCATGACCATGCCCGGTCTGCACAAAGCGCCATCGTCGGAAAAGATCTTCCTGAACGAAATCGGCCAGATCGAAGGCCTGTTTTAGGGATAATCAGTGCTCGTACGGCAAAGGGCGCCGCAACGCTGCGGCGCCCTTCTGCCTGTCCGCAATGGTCTCCTACGCTGCGCTCCGCGCCAGCGCGCGCTGGTTGGAGGCATAGGGTGTGTCGTGCTGGGGTACCACGCCGGTCTTCAGGCACTCGATCCATTCGGCGGTTTTGAGAACGGCCGCGAAGCGCGATTGCAGGACGATCGTCATGACGCGATGGATTTCCTCCCCCGACGCGTAGCCGGCGCTGTTGGCGTAGGGCAATGACCCCGTTGCGTCCGATAGGAACTCCACCTCGAAGCCCATATGCACGGCGTGGATGACCGTCGACAGGTCGCAATTATGCGTCATGTAGCCGATGACCGTGATCGTATCGATAGAGTTGGCGCGCAGCCACGCCTCGAGGTCGGTGCCGGTGAAGGCGCTTGGCAGGTGTTTTTCGACATAGTGGTCACGGTTTCGCCTGGCGATTTCCGGGTGCAACTCGGCGCCATGGCTGCCCTTGGCGAAGACCGGTGAGGTTTCCGGCGCCAACTGTTTGATGACCACCACCTTGACGCCTGCCTCGGTGGCCGCGTCCATCGCTCGCGCCACATTGACGACGCTGTCGCGGAAGGGCGGATGCTGGATGGCGAGGTTGCCGCCGTCATAGTCGTTTTGAACATCGATGACGATGAGGGCGCGGCGTGGAGCTTTGCCTGTGGCTGGTTGCGACATGGGGTTTTCCTTTCCTGTTTGAAATTAATGGGTGGACGATAAGCTCGGGGCCGGATCGCAAAAAGTGTCCCAATTGACATTATTCGAAAGAATTGGGACAATCGGCCTCGCCCGTTGCTGGAGCTCCCATGACCGATCCTGCCGTTGCCGCCATCGCCTTCGATGGCATCAGCCCGTTTCATCTCTCCGTGCCGTGTCTCGTGTTCGGCGCGGATCGCACGGAGCTCGGCCTGCCGCGCTTCGACTTCCGGGTCTGCGCGATTGAGGACGGGCCGATCCGCACCGATGCCGGGCTGACCATCAGCGTCCCGCACGGGCTTTCCGCGCTCGATGACGCCGACATCATCATCGTGCCAAGCTGGAAGGATCTCGGGAGCTCGCCTCCAGCCGCATTGATCGACGCGTTGCTTGGCGCGCACGAGCGCGGCGCGCTGATCGTCGGACTGTGCTTGGGAACGTTCGCTGTTGCGGCGACCGGACTGCTTTCGGGGCGGCGAGCGGCGACGCACTGGGCCTACGCGGATCAGCTGCAGGAACTCTATCCCGACATTCTCGTCGAACCGGAAGTGCTCTACATCGACAATGGCGATGTCGTGACATCCGCCGGCGTCGCCGCCGGGCTCGACTGCTGCCTGCACGTCGTACGGGCTCGTTACGGCGCGGAGGCGGCACTTCGCCTGGCCCGGCAGATCGTGCTTTCTCCGCATAGGCAGGGCGGGCAGGCTCAATTCATCGAACGTCCCATCGCCAGGACCGGCAATGCGGACCGCTTCACCCAGGCTCTCGAAGCGGTGCGCAAAACCCTGGGTGAGCCGCACAGTCTGGACAGCGTTGCCGGTCTCGCCGGCCTTACCCGCCGGACGTTCACGCGCCGTTTCCAGAAAACGATCGGCACCAGTTTCGGTGACTGGCTGACCGAACAGCGCGTCCAGCTGGCGCAGCGGCTGCTGGAGGCAACGGAAAAATCGATGGACACGGTTGCCTTCGAGGCCGGTTTCGGCAGCGCCACCTCGCTGCGCCAGCATTTCGCGGCGCGGCTCAGAACCTCGCCGGCGCAGTACCGGCGCGAATTCTCGAAGAGTGCTCAGGCGGAGCGCGTGGCGCACATGCCGAGGCGAAATTAGGCTTGCGCTCGATTCCAGGGCAATCGCTTCAGTGCCAACGTTGGACTGCCATCTGGCCCGAGCAGGCTATCTTTTTCTCTAAGCGATTGCCCTGCTCTCGAGCCTGTCGTGCTTGAAAGGCTCTGCGTCATCTGTCATATATTAAAGCGACAGATGACGCGAAGAGGGCTCGCCGTAGCGATGGCATTGGAAAAGGCTGCGCCAGCAGCAAAAAACAATGAACTTCAGAAGGTGGCGAAATTGCTAGGCGGCAGCCGCATTCTGGCAAGGCGCCTCAGCAGCGCTCTGGATGCCCACGAGTTGCTTCTGCACGGCCTGCCGGCTTCAGCGCTGGACCATCTTATCGGGCAACTCGTCTTCATCCAGAAGACTGATTCGCTGGAGAAGGCCGTCGGCATGAGCCTGCGCACCTACCAGCGCCGCAAGGATGCTCCTTCCAAGCCTCTCAGTCAGGACCAGAGCGGACGAACCTGGAAGTTCGCGGAGATCCTGTCGAAAGCGACCGACGTGTTCGGTTCGCAGGTGGAGGCAGAGCAATGGCTGGAGCGCCCGGCGATTGGGCTCGACCAGCGTCGTCCAATCGACCTTCTGGCGACACCGGCGGGGATCGAGCTTGTAGAAGACTATCTGGAACGGCTTGAATATGGCGTTTATGCATGACGCCGCTGCCGGCGGCGCTCGGTGGCTCCGACCTCATCGGATGGCGCCTCGATCAAGCCGCGTTTGCGCCTACATGGGATAGTGGCGAGGGCGCATACAGGGTGGGCGGACGCTGGAACAGCAAGGGCGTGCGCGCCGTCTACTGCTCGATCGATCCGTCGACTGCGATCCTCGAAGTTGCGGTCCATAAGGGCTTCAGGGTGCTCGACACGATTGCGCATGTCATGACGGCAGCGATCGTCAGCGATGTCGCGGATGTGCATATCGTCGACCCCGCCGCCGTGCCCAACCCCAATTGGTTGCGCCCGGGCATCCCGAGCTCCGGACAACAGGCGTTTGGCGACGATCTTCTGCAACGGCACCGGTTTGTTGTGATTCCGAGCGCCGTATCGCAGCATAGCTGGAACCTGATCTTCGACGCGAGCCTCGCCAGAGGGGCATACGCCATGAAGACGCAGGAGGCGTTTGCGCTCGACACACGGTTGCATCCACCTCCGGCCAAGTGACACAGCCGCCCCCATGTCCATCAAAACGACGACATGACCGGCGACAGAAGCACGGTGCTCAGCTGTTGCTGATTATCCGTGCCGGATTACCAACCACCGTGGTGTTCGCCGCCACGTCGCGCGTCACCACGGCACCGGCGCCGACGATGGCGCCGTCGCCTATCCTGACCCCGCCGAGGATGATGGCACTGCCGCCGATCCAGGCATTGTCGCCGATCTCGACGGGCCTGGCGATTTCCAGCCCTGCCTGCCGCCCAGCAGTCTCTCTGTGGTGCTCGGCGCAATAGATCTGCACATTAGGGCCGAGCAGCGTTCCCTTGCCGATGCGGACTGGCGCCGTGTCGAGGATGGTGCAGCCGGCATTGAGGAAGACGCGGTCGCCGAGAAAGATGTTGAAGCCATAGGCACAGTGGAACCGCGCTTCGATCCGGGCGCCCTCGCCCGCAGCGCCGAGCAGCGTCCGCAATCCAGGCCCGATATCGCCACGCTGCCGCGGTGGTAGGCTGTTGTGCTCGAACACCGCGTCGCGCGACGTAATGCGCAGCGCCTCCAGTTCCGGATCGAGGCAGCAATACCACTCGCCCGCCGCCATTTTCGTGCGTTCGCTCGCCGTCATGGCCGCAACTCCAGTTTCAACTTTGCCAAAGCACAAGTGGTGAAAATACGGAAGCGCCGGCGGCGACACCACCTCTGGTCAAATACCCGACCTATGGTAGCTTGCTCTCTCGGACCTGTCCCAAGCCGGCCATCGAGGGGATCGATCATGCTGTACATTCTTGCACTCCTGATTGGCGTCGTTGCCGGGCTTCGCGCCATGACTGCGCCCGCCGCGGTCGCCTGGGGCGCCTGGCTTGGCTGGTTACCGGTCGCCGGCACCTGGGCGAGCTTCATGGGCCACTGGATCGCCGTCGGCATCTTCACCATCCTGGCCATCGCCGAACTGGTCACCGACCAGCTGCCATCGACGCCGAGCCGCAAGGTGCCGCAGCAATTCGGCACGCGCATCGTCCTGGGCGCTTTCACCGGCGCGGTGATCGGCGCCACCGGCGGCGCCATCATCGGCGGCCTGATCGCCGGCGCCATCGGCGCGGTGATCGGCACGCTGGGCGGCGCCGAGGCGCGCAAGCGCCTGGCCACCGGCTTCGGCAAGGACCCGCCCGCCGCCTTCATCGAGGACGCGGTGGCGATCGCCGGCGGGCTTCTGATCGTGGCGGCGGCGGCATGACGGCAAAGACATTCGATGCCATCATCGTCGGTGCCGGGCAGGCCGGCCCGCCGCTCGCCGGCCGGCTGAATGCGGCCGGCATGAGCGTGGCGCTGATCGAGCGAAAGCTGGTCGGCGGCACTTGCGTCAACACCGGCTGCACGCCGACCAAGACGATGGTGGCAAGCGCCTATGCCGCGCATCTCGCCCGCTCCGCCGCGGATTACGGGGTGACGCTCTCCGGTCCCGTCGGCGTAAACTACAAGGCAATCAAAGCGCGCAAGGACAAGGTCTCCAACGACGCCCGCGGCAATCTCGAAGGCTGGATTGCCGGCATGGACAAATGCACGCTCTATCGCGGCCATGCGCGCTTCGTAAGCGCCAACACGGTGCGCGTCGGCGACGATCTGCTGAGCGCCGAAAAGATATTCCTCAACACCGGCGGGCGCGCCTCGGTGCCCGACCTGCCCGGCATCGACGGCATTTCTTACCTGACCAACTCGTCGATGATGGATCTCGACGAGCTGCCGCGCCATCTCATCGTCGTCGGCGGCAGCTATGTCTCGCTCGAATTCGCGCAGATGTTCCGCCGCTTCGGTTCCGAAGTCACGGTCATCGAAAAAAGCCCGCGGCTGATCGGCCGCGAGGACGAGGACGTCTCGGACGCCATTTTGTCGATCCTCGAAAACGAAGCCATTGCCGTCCATCTCGGCGCCGACGACATCCGCTTCGCCAGGCGAGGCAACGAAATCGCCGTGACCTTCTCGCCAGGCAAGGCGGCTGCGGTCGGCTCGCATGTTCTGCTGGCGCTCGGCCGCACGCCAAACACCGACGATCTCGGCCTCGACAAAGCCGGCGTCGAGGTCGACAAACGCGGCTTCATCGTCGTCGACGACCAGTTGCGCACCAGCGTGCCCGGCATCTGGGCGATGGGCGACTGCAACGGCAAGGGCGCCTTCACCCACACCTCGTACAACGATTACGAGATCGTCGCCGCCAACCTGCTCGACAACGATCCGCGCAAGGTCAGCGACCGCATCGAGGCCTATGCGCTCTACATCGACCCACCACTCGGCCGCTGCGGCATGACCGAGACAGCGGTAAGGAAATCCGGCCGCCGCGCCCTGGTCGGCCAGCGACCAATGACCCGCGTCAGCCGTGCAGTCGAAAAAGGTGAGACGCAAGGCTTCATGAAGATCCTGGTCGATGCCGACACCAGGGAGATCCTCGGCTGTTCGGTGCTCGGCCCGGGCGGCGACGAGGCGGTGCACTGCGTGCTCGACCTGATGTATGCCAAGGCGCCGGTCAGCACGCTGGCGCGCGCCGTCCACATCCACCCGAACGTCTCGGAGCTTCTGCCGACCATCGCCCAGGAACTCAAGCCGCTGGTGTGAACCGGGCGTATCGCGCGACCCCTCGCGCATCCCGCCGAGTAGGCTCATTGCGCCCATAGCGCCGCTGGCTGGACCAATCGACAAGCGCGCCGGCGACGGGCATGTCTTCCGAACTCTTGACGGAGGCCAGCATGCAGAAGTCCATCGAACGCATCGCCGGCGACAGCGAAGGCGTTTCCTACGAATTCCCCTTCTTCCGCTTCGCCGGGTCGGACAAGACGGCGCCTTCCGCCTATCTGCAGGCGGCACTTCATGCCGGCGAATTGCCGGGCGTCGTCGCTATCGACACGCTAATGCCGATGCTCAGCAAGGCGGAAGCCGAAGGCCGCATCACCGGCAATATGACCATCGTGCCCTGGGCCAATCCGATAGGCCGCGCGCAATATCTTTACGGCGACCATCAGGGCCGCTTTCATCTGGGCACGCGCACCAATTTCAATCGCGGCTTTCCGCGGCTCGCCGCGCCCGACGTCGCCCTGCTGCCGACGCACGGCACGGTCGACCAGCGGCTGAAAACGCGGCTGCTGCAGCTCTCCATCGGCCACGACATTGTGCTCGACCTGCATTGCGACGATGAGGGCCTCGCCTATCTTTATGTCCACACCAGCCTGTGGCCGGCCATGGCGGATTGTGCAGCGGCCATGGGCGTCGATGCGGTGATGCTGTGGCACGAAGATCCCGACGGCACCTTCGAAGGCGCCTCGATCATGCCGTATCAGAACGCTCCAGCCGACGTGGCGCGCCTGGACCGGCGTGTCGCCACCACGGTCGAATATCGCGGCATACTCGATGTCGACGGCGCCCTGGCCGTCGCCGATGCCGAAGGGCTCTACCGGCTGCTGGTGGCGCGTGGCGTCATCCAGGATCAGGCGCTGCCCGCGCCTGGCAGCTTCGTCGGGCCCAGTTGTTTTACCGGTATTGTCGCGCCGCTCGAAAACGCCGAGATGATGCCGGCGCCCCGCTCGGGCGCGATCCTCTACGACGTGAAGCCGGGCGACCGCGTCACCAAGGGTGCGCGCCTTGCCACCATCGTCCACGCGCCCGGCGAGCCCGACGGCCGCACGGAAGTGTTGGCGCCGCAGGCGGGCCTCATCCTGACGCGGCGTTCCCGCCGCATCATCCGCGCCGGCGAAGACCTCTTGAAGCTGGTCGGCGACAGGAAGAGCGCCGATGCAAGGTCCGGGACGCTGGAGGATTGAAGCCTTCATTTGAATCCAGTTGCGCGGCCGACCAATCGCCGCTATGGGAATCGCCATGAACATGCGTTCGATCAAGACCATTTGGTGGTGGGCTCGCTGACAGCGGCCTGTTCGAACGCGTTCGCGTGACAATAGAGGGTGGCCGCAGCGGAATGTCCGGGCGGCCATTTGTTTTTTCAAGCCATTCCCGGGTCCGTTGCCCAAAGACGCTGATGGAGACGGCAATGACGACGAAAATTCTGGAGAATGGAGCCGAGCGCTTCGTCACTGCGGGCGGCGTGGCGATTACCCGCCAGCGCCATGATCGGCCCTATGAGGGAGCGATCGATGGCTATGTCGACGGGCTGAATTCGCGCCGCGGCGCCGTGTTTTCCTCGAATTACGAATATCCCGGCCGCTATACGCGCTGGGACACCGCCATCATCGATCCGCCGGTGGTGATCTCGGCACGCGGCCGCGCCATGCGCATCGAGGCGCTGAACCGCCGCGGCGAGGTGCTTTTGCCGGTGATCGGCACGGTGCTTGCCGGCCTTGACGATGTCACGATCGCCGAGACGTCGAACAAACTCGTCCGCCTCAAAGTTGCCAAGCCCGGCCGTGTCTTCACCGAGGAGGAACGCAGCCGCGTTCCCTCCGTCTTCACGGTGCTGCGTGCCATCACCGCCTTGTTCAAGACCGAGGAAGATGCCAATCTCGGCCTCTACGGCGCCTTCGGCTACGACCTCGCCTTCCAGTTCGATCCGGTCGACTACAAGCTCGAGCGCAAGCCAAGCCAGCGCGATCTCGTGCTGTTCCTGCCCGACGAGATCCTCGTCGTCGACCACTATTCGACCAAGGCCTGGACCGACCGCTACGACTATTCCGGCGATGGCTTCTCGACCGAAGGCCTGCCGCGCGACGAAATCGTCGAGCCGTTCAGGACCGCCGACCGCATCCCGCCGCGCGGCGACCACGAGCCCGGCGAATATGCCAAGCTGGTGCGCAAGGCGATGAAGAGCTTTGAGCGTGGCGACCTGTTCGAAGTGGTGCCGGGGCAGATGTTCTACGAACGCTGCGAAACCCAGCCCTCCGAGATTTCCCGCAAGCTGAAGAGCATCAACCCTTCGCCCTATTCCTTCTTCATCAATCTCGGCGAGGGCGAATATCTGATCGGCGCCTCGCCGGAAATGTTCGTGCGCGTCAACGGCCGCCGCGTCGAGACCTGCCCGATCTCCGGTACCATTAAGCGCGGCGACGACGCCATCTCCGACAGCGAGCAGATCCTGAAGCTGCTCAATTCGAAGAAGGACGAATCCGAACTCACCATGTGCTCGGACGTCGACCGCAACGACAAGTCGAGGGTCTGCGAGCCGGGCTCGGTGCGCGTCATCGGCCGCCGCCAGATCGAGATGTACTCCCGCCTGATCCACACCGTCGACCACATCGAGGGGCGGCTGCGCGAAGGCATGGACGCCTTCGACGCCTTTCTGTCGCATGCCTGGGCCGTCACCGTTACCGGCGCGCCGAAATTATGGGCAATGCGCTTCATCGAGCAGAACGAGAAGAGCCCGCGCGCCTGGTATGGCGGAGCGATCGGCATGGTCAATTTCAACGGCGACATGAACACCGGCCTGACGCTTCGCACCATCCGCATCAAGGATGGCATCGCCGAAGTGCGCGCCGGCGCCACGCTGCTCTTCGACAGCATTCCCGAGGAAGAAGAAGCCGAAACCGAACTGAAGGCATCCGCCATGCTCTCCGCCATCCGCGACGCCAAATCAGGCAATGCCGCCAGCACCGAACGCAGCACCGCGCGTGTCGGCGACGGCGTCAACATCCTGCTGGTCGACCACGAGGACAGTTTCGTCCATACGCTCGCCAACTATTTCCGCCAGACCGGCGCCAATGTCTCGACGGTGCGCACACCGGTGCCGGACGAGATCTTCGACCGGCTGAAGCCAAACCTGGTCGTGCTCTCGCCCGGCCCCGGCACGCCGAAGGACTTCGACTGCGCCGCCACCATCAAGCGGGCCCGTGCGCGCGACCTGCCGATCTTCGGCGTCTGCCTCGGGCTGCAGGCGCTGGCCGAGGCCTATGGCGGCGAGCTGCGCCAACTGCACATCCCGATGCATGGCAAGCCGTCGCGCATCCGCGTGTCGAAGCCGGGCATCATCTTCTCCGGCCTGCCCAAGGAGGTGACGGTCGGCCGCTATCATTCGATCTTTGCCGATCCGGTACGGCTGCCCGATGGTTTTGTCGTCACCGCCGAGACCGAGGACGGCATCATCATGGCCTTCGAGCACCGCAAGGAGCCGATCGCCGCAGTGCAGTTCCACCCGGAATCGATCATGACGCTCGGCCACAATGCCGGCATGCGCATCATCGAGAACATCGTCGCGCACCTGCCGCGCAAGGCCAAGGAAAAGGCCGCTTAGTTCGAGGGCTCAGTGTTGGGATCTTTTCCCCAGTGACCGCGGCGGAAATCAAAGCCGCCGCCAGGCAGAAGGTCGCCAGCCTCGCCTTCTGGTCGATCGTCGTCGCCTGCGTCGTGCTCGGCCTGAAGCTGGTGGCCTGGTACGTCACCGGTTCGGTCGCGCTTTATTCGGACGCGCTGGAATCGATCGTCAACGTCATTGCCTCTGCCGCCGCCTATTGGGCGATCCAGGTCAGCTACAAGCCAGCCGACCAGGACCATCCGTTCGGCCACCACAAGGCCGAGTATTTCTCGGCCGTCCTCGAAGGCGTGCTGATCGTGCTTGCCGCCTTGCTGATCCTCAATGAGGTCTGGTGGTCCTGGCAGCATCCCGCCCTGCTGGAAAAGCCATGGACCGGCCTTGCCGTCAATGGCGTCGCAACGGTCATCAACGCCGTCTGGGCCTTGACGCTGATCCGCACCGGCCGACGCGAAAAATCGCCGGCTCTCGTTGCCGACGGCAGGCACATCATGACCGACGTGGCGACCTCGGTCGGTGTGTTCATCGGCCTGGTCGGCGCCGTACTGACCGGCTGGCAGGTTCTCGATCCGGCTCTTGCGGTGATCGTGGCGCTGAACATTCTGTGGCAGGGCTGGCACGTCATCGGCTCGTCGATGAACGGGCTGATGGACCGCGCGGTCGACACCCAGGAACATATCCGCATACGCGACATCATCTCGGCCAATTGCAAGGGCGCGCTCGAGGTCCACGACCTGAAGACGCGCATCGCCGGCCGCGCCACCTTCATCGAGTTCCACCTGGTCGTCGACGCCGACATGTCGGTCGGCGCCAGCCACGTCATCTGCGACCGCATCGAGGACGCGCTGCAGGCAGAGATCCCTTCCGTGCGGGTCATCATCCATGTCGAACCCGACGACGAAGCGAAACTGCCCAAAGGCACGACCGCCGTGCCGTTCGCGTGAGGCGATAGCGGGACGCCGCCATCCAAAACCTTGAGGTTGGCGGGACAGCACCCCCCTCTGTCCTGCCGGACATCTCCCCCTCAAGGGTGTGTTTGGACCGGGGACATCGCGAACAGCTGTGCGAGGACATCGCGAACAGTTTGCCATCCTATCGTTGGCTTGCATTGAGGTCG
>NZ_JAMYMK010000030.1:0-33876 GCF_040318565.1 Mesorhizobium sp. M1142 | reverse complement strand
CAGCCGTGGCACTCGCCCGCAAGCTCGCCGTGTTGATCTGGCATCTGCTGACAAAGGAGCAGGACTACTTCTGGGCTCGGCCGGCGCTGGTGGCGGCAAAGCAGAGGCAGCTCGCTCTCAAGGCCGGCGCGCCGGGCGAGCGCGGTGTCGGTCGCCGCGGTTCGGCTTACGCCTACAACGTGAAGGAGTTGCGAAACAGCGAGAAAGCCGCGGCCGAGAATGCCGAACGTGCCTACGAGCTAATGGTTCGGCATTGGCGGTCACGAGGGCCGAAGCGGCGCACGGACGCCACAAACGAGGAACGACTATAACGGCTGCGTGGCGGCACTCTCATCCTCTCGCACCACTCTTTGCCACGTGGTCGTCCGTGCCGGACAAATATAGCACAAGGAAATGTGGCGGCACGACCGACGCCCTCGGTCCGCTCCAGAATGGCGCCGTGCTCGACGCCGTCAAGGCGTGGCCTGGAAACCTCGCAGCCGGCCGTGGCGCCATCGCACCAGCCAGCCTTGACTGCGTCTCGACACGCTCGCACGGGAAATCCTGTGGGCCGGGACGAAGGAACAGGCTCACCTGAGCCGAACAAAGAAACGCAACAGGAATCGAAAAAGTCGAAATCAGGGTTGTCGATGTCATCCGTGGTGTAGATGATCCGCCGCACGCTTTCGGGATAGGCAAAGAATGGGACGACGTGCTGCCAATTGCGCCGCCAGCTTTGGGTGATCGCCGGATACCGCTGCCCCAGTAGCTGGCTTCGAAGTCCTCAAGGGCCTTCATGCCGGCTTCGGCGTCCTTGGCCCGGTAGATCGCGCGCAGCGCCGGCATGACGGACTTGCGGTCCTTCCAGGACACGAACTCCAGGGAATGACGGATCAGGTGCACCATGCAGGTCTGGACGACAGTCTGGGGAAAGACGGCGTTGATCGCCTCGGGGAAGCCCTTGAGGCCGTCGACGACGGCGATCAGGACGTCGGCGACGCCACGGCTCTTCAACTCGTTCATGACGCGCAGCCAGAACTTGGCGCCCTCGGTCTGCTCGATCCAGATGCCGAGGATCTCCTTCGTGCCATCCGGCAGGATGCCGAGCGCGATGTAGACGGCCTTGTTCCTGACGAAGCCCTCGTCCCTGATCTTGACCCGGATGGCATCGAAGAAGACGAGCGGATAGACCACATCCAGCGGGCGATTCTGCCACTCTGCTACTTCCTCCAGGACAGCGTCGGTGACGGCCGAGATCAGGTCCGGCGACACGTCTATGCCGTAGAGCTCCTCCAGGTGGCCGCGGATCTCGCGCACCGTCATGCCGCTCTTCTCGTCGAAGTCTGGGAAGCGGCGCTGATATTTGGCGATCAGCTTCGGATCGAAGGTTCCGGCACGGTCGCGCGGGATCGTCAGCGTCATCTTCGATGTGCCCGTCAGCACCGATTTCCGCGAATGGCCATTGCGGCGATTGGCGTTGCCGTCGGCCTGCTCCTCATCGAGGTGCTCGTCCAGTTCGGCGTTCAGAATCCGCTCCGAAAGCGCCTTCTTCAGATCGTCGAGCAGCCCGTCTCTGGCGAAAACCTCATTCGGATCGCGACCCGCAAGCAGTTGGTCCAGAAGTTCCTTCTCAATAGCCATGTGATGATTCTCTCCTTTCCATCATCATGGCCTCGCGCACAGAATTCCTGACAGTCCCCCGGTTTCGCCTTCGCCGATCACAGCCGTCTTCATACGGTCGTAAAGCACTTCACGAGGAGCGCCGCCCAGCGCCTCGAAAGCCCCAGCATGGCAGCGCAAGACAGTCGGCAGATCCTGGTGGACGACGAAGCGTGCCCAGATAAGGCGACTGAAGCCAAGCACCATGGAGAATAGCCAGACGATTCTCGGCGTGGTCGGCTCATCGGCAAAGACGACATTGAACTGAGCGAAGTCGACCTGCGCTTGCTCGCCGGGCGGGGTCTCGAAGCGAACCTCGTATCCACGCTCCGCCGCGGCAGGACGGACGTCGCGCAGGAAGTCGGTAACGGTCGTGTAGCCGCCGCCATAGCCGAGGTCCTTCAGTAAGCCGGCTGCCGGTGAGTCCGGGATATCGCGTGACGCGTTCGCGAAGATAGGCCGTGAAAGGCTCGATCACCGCCTGACGCGGCTTGCGCGGTCCGTTAGGCCGGAGCCTCGAGCCCGCGTTCGATGTATTTGCGCACCGTCTTGCGGTCGATCCCGCTCTCCCTGGCGATCGCCGACACCGACAGGCCCTGCCGATGCAAATCCAGTATCATCATCATCTCCCCGATCTTGATCACCGAAATCCCTCTCCCGACCATCAGGAGAAGCATCAACGATCACGCGCCGCCGGTCTCCCGGAGCGCGCTCCGGAAGACCGGCGACAGCGCTAAACTGGGGAAGATTCAAACGGCACTTCTGGGAGTATTGAGCCGGCATCGACAGGAGATTTTGACCCCAAGTATGAAGCACGGCGACCATGCCGATCTCGGCGCCCAGATGCCTGGGATCAGCCGCCGCCACCCTCAAGGCTTCAGATGCGGCCTTGAACAGGATCGCATAGACCGCCGCCTTGTTCTGGAAGGCGATCTCAGCGATCTGGGCGGGAACGGTGAAGACCACGTGGAAGTATGGGACCGGCAGCAACTCAGCCTGCCGCTCGGCCAGCCACTGGGCGCGGTTAGGCCTTGGCATTTAGGGCAGTGGCGGTTGCGGCAGGAGTTATAGGCTTGCCGCACGAGGCCGCAGTCGGGCAGTGTTCGGCGTGACCGCCCAGGGCCGCGGTCCGGCACGCCTCCACCGCGGCCATGACCCGGCGCTCAACACGCCCGAGATGGCCGGCATGGTCGCGGCGATAATCAACCCCGTGACGGTGGAATACATCCGCCACTTCCAGATCCGGGCGCATGGCGCGCGGCTCAGCCGGACGGCGTGATCTCCATGTGGAGTTGGTCAAAAGGACTGGCGGTCCGGCCGATCACAGCCGTTGAGACCTGGGCGTATAGTGTCGTCGTCGCCAGGCTGCGATGGCCCAGCAGCACCTGAATGATCCTTATGTCCGTGCCGGCTTCCAAATGGCGAAGCTGTGGCGAAGGGTGTGCACCGTCACCCGCTTCTCAACGCCCAGGAACTCGCAGGCTGCTCGACAGGCGATCCCCAAGGTCTGTGGGTGGATCGGGCCGCGGCCAACGCGCCGGGGAAACAGACATCGCCCCGGCTTGGTCAACCGCCAATAGACTCGCAAAATCTCCAGCAGCTGCGGCGACAGCATCACATAGCGGTCCTTGCCGCCCTTGCCCTGCTCGATGCGAATGACCATCCGGCTGCTATCGATGTCCGTCACCTGCAAACGCGCCGCCTCCGCGGCGCGTAAGCCCACCGCATAGGTGGTCATCAGAGCGACCCGGTTCCTCGTCCCCTTCACGGCCTGCAGAAAACCGACCACCTCATCGGCGCTCAGCACGACCGGCAACTTGCGCGGCGTCCGGGCGTAAGCGATCCGCTCAGGCAGGTCAGATCGACCCAGCGTCACGCCGTAGAAGAAACGCAAGGCGCAAACGGTCTGGTTCAACGCGCCCCACCAGACCCTTCGGCGCACCAAGTGGGCCTGATAGGCGCGCACCTCTTCGTATCCCAGTTGATCGGGTGATCGTCCAAAAAATCGACTGAACTTCGCCACGTGATGCACGTAGGATCGCTGGGTCTCCGGTGACAAATTGCGGATCGTCAGATCTTCAATCATCCGCTGACGCAGAGGGCTTATCTGGGCCATCTGGGGTTCTCCTGTCTGGAAGGTTGGCTCGACACCAAATCTTCTCAGACAGGGGCCTCCTCAGGCCAGACCCGCGCATCAGCTACCGCGGCAGCGGTTTAGTTCAATCTGATTTGCTCAGCCTTGGGAATCCCAAGAGTCCACACAACCTAGCCGTTACCGGGTTTAGAATACGTGCAACTATCGGGAGCCCAGTGGATGCGGCACTGCGACTCCACCTCACACTTGCGTTACACGGCCGCTTAAAAACCTACTCCCGGCGTACCCGCGGTCTCCAGAGGATCGATATGGACATCTCACAGCCGCGAAAACGTGGTGGTGGACCCCGGCCAACGTCACGCTGCTGAAGTTCTCAAGCAGGCAGTGCCAGCGACTGATCGGCAGCGGAGACATCCGACAGCAGGGGCAACGCCCCGGACGATGTTCGCAGGTGGGGCACTGATCCCGGCGCAAAAGCGAAGTGATCGATGCTGCCACCCGACAGATAAGCTTTGCTGTCAATCTGATCCAGGGCGTCGAGATAAGACGCACCGCCGGCCTAAATCGTATACTACCGGACGAACCGCGATGGTTATCAGGTTGACCAGCGCAAAACTCGATGCGGGCGCATACTGCCGTTATTCTTCGATAGGCAGAGCCAATGACGCCTTGATCCGATCCATTACGACCATCGTCTTGACAGCTTTGATATCAGACTCATGAAAAAATCGGCGGGTAAATGCCTCATACTCGGCCATGTCCTGGACAGAGATCAAGAGAACGAAATCGGCTTCACCCGTTACATAGTACGCACTCATGATCTCAGGCGTACGCCGGACCGCCTGCTTGAACCGATCGATGATATCTACCCGCTCGCGCTCGAGACTGATAGACGCCAGCATGAGCATGGGACGACCCACCGCTTGTGGCGAGACTATGGCAACGTCAGCCTCGATCACACCCTCATCACGCAGTCGCTTCAGTCGCCGCTGACAAGCGGTCGCAGAAAGGCCCGCAAGTTCGCCCAATTCAGCCGTCGTCAGGCGATTGTCGCGCTGCACTGCGTTGAGAAGCTTGCGATCAACTCGATCGAGGTCCATTTCACGATCACTGCAAAAAAGGAGAGAATTGCGCAGAAAAACTGCTTGACTCACACGATATTAGCCTGAGTTCCACAAGGATCAAGCCATAAAATGATCCGATCAGCGAAAGGCATTTGCCTCCCGGTGGTGAACCTCTTGTCCTTATAAGTTCGGCCGAATGGTATGATCGCCCGCAAGGAAGCTCGATGGCTTCTCAATCAAGGCATTTTCGTTGCTCACAACTGCAGAAATGGGCGCCCTGAGTAGGCTTTGCGCTCTTTACCCACGAACCACGGATCTGATGACGAGCATGACAAGCCATTTTCTTCCTTTGGACGTCCTCCGGCAGGAATTTCCAGCCACCAAAAACGCCATTTACATGGATGTTGCAAATCAGGGGCTCATATCCACAACCACCCGCAGGTCTATGGATCAGCATCTTGATAATCGGCTGAATGGCCTGAATGACGAAGAAGGAATGATGCAGCTTGTCGAGCGAACACGTTCGAGATTCGCTGAATTCGTGGGGGCCGAAAAAGACGAAATCGCCGTTACGAAGAATGCATCAGAAGGCATTAATATAATCGGAAACGCGATTGTTTGGAAGCCGGGAGACAATGTTGTCCTGTGCCGCCAGTTGGAGCACGCAAACAATATCCTCCCTTGGCTGCAACTCAGGGACAAGCACGGAATTGAGCTGCGGGTGGTAGAAACTGAAAACGGTGCAATCCCGTGCGATGCTATTATCGATCAAACCGATTCTCGTACCCGTATCGTCACGGTTTCGACCGTTACAATGGTCCCGGGCTTCAAGACAGTGATGGAGCCGATAGCCGCGGCTTGCAAGCGCCTGGGTACCTTTCTTTTGGCCGATGCCTCCCAATCAGTTGGTATACTACACACCGATGTCACTCAGCTTGGCGTCGACGGTTTGGTGGCATCATCTTACAAGGGGTTAATGGGCCTCTATGGGTTGGGGTTTCTGTATTGCCGCCGGGAATGGGCCGATCGCCTAAGCCCTGCCTACCTCGCCCGCTTCAGTGTCGATTTGGGCGACGCGCCAGAGTCGGCTCCAATATTCGATTCGGTAACATTGCGCGCCGGCGCGCCCCGTTTTGAAATTGGCCATTACAATTTTCCCGGTGTGATAGCGGTCTACGCGTCCATCGGACAGCTGATGGAAATCGGCACGCCGGCCATTGAACAAAGTGTTACGTCGGTTGCAAGCCGACTGGCATCGGGCCTCCTAGATCTCGGACTGCCCGTCTGCGGCGGAGCACCAGGCGATCATACCGGAAGTATCGTTGCTCTTGGGGATCCAGCACCTGGTTCGCGCGAAGCCGATAGCCGCATTCAGTCGCTTCACGAGCATTTGTTGAAAAACCAGGTGATCGTCTCGGCTCGCCGGGGAATGCTGCGCTTCTCGCTACATTTATACAACACAGCAGACGAGGCTGACCGAGTTGTCGGCCTGGCAAAGAACTGGCTGGCATAGCCGCACGCTTGCATTCTCAAGGAGGGATAGGAGTATTCATGTCGTCCATCAACACACAAACGGTAGAGCTTCTCAAACAACTCATAAAAATTGAGAGCATCAACCCTTCAGCGTCGGCAAAGGGGAGCGGTGAACAGAAGGTCGCTGAGTTCCTCGAGGCCTTTTGCCGAGAGCGAAATCTGCCCTTTGAGTATCAGGAAGTAACCGACGGCCGTGCCAACTTCTTCACCTGGGTTCCTGGGCAGGAGCCCGATAGGCGTGTCCTGTTCATATCGCATATGGACACGGTGCCGGTTGACAATTGGGAGGCAGACCCCTTTTCGCCAGACGAGAGGGACGGTCGGATTTATGGGCGAGGAAGTTGTGACGATAAGGGCCCGCTCGCGGCGATGGTCATGGCTCTTAGCACCCTAGGGGAACGTAAGCCACGATGTACGATTGTCTTGGGTGCAAGCGTCGATGAAGAGTACCGGAAGAAAGGAGCGCGAAGAATCGCTCAATCAGGTGTGTCCTACGAGGCCGCAGTGGTTGGGGAGCCGACTGACCTGGAGCTTGTCGTTGCACATAAGGGCTCGGTCCGCTGGCAAGTTGAAGTGGAGGGTGTACCCGCTCACAGTTCCAAGCCCCATCTTGGGGTGAACGCGATCACAGGAATGGCCAAGGTTATCTTGGCACTCGACAAGATTAATGAAACTCTGTCCAAACGCGTGCACCCGCTGGTTGGCCCCCCGACTCTCACGATTACACTCATCGAAGGGGGTACGGAATTGGCGACGGTTCCGCCCTCCTGCCGCGTGTGGATTGACCGGCGGCTCATACCGGGAGAGCAACCGTCGGACGCGCTACAGGAGGTAGAAAACATCCTGGAAGGCCTGCGCCAAGGTCCCGATAAGATCAAGGTGCGCTCACTGCTACCCGCTCTCGAAGATCCAGCTCCCCCGAGTGCGGAAGCCACAAAAATCGCCGCAGTGGCGGCAAAGGCGTGTGCAGAAGTTGCGGGAACGGGCCAGCACCGCGGAGTTCCATATGGGACGGATGCGAGTCAGCTCTCGTTGGGAGGTATTCCCTGCGTTGTTCTTGGACCTGGGAGTATTGATCAGGCTCATACTGCCAACGAGTACGTGGAGATTGATCAGTTGGCCAAAGCGGTCGACATCTACCAAAAGATCATGCTAACCTACTAGCGACCACTGGCATAATCACGCAAGAATAGGTCCCGCGATGACTTCGGCTTCGCGGGACTACGTCCCTTACGATCAAGCTTTCAAGCCCTCAAGCCACTTATATATGATCTCGACGATTCTGTATGATCATGACTGAGCTCCGACGCGGCAAGAGTCTGGCGCATTGGAACGGATCTGTCGGCTGCGGGGTGCTTCGCAGGCAACATCTGCGGCCTCATGGTCGGATTCAGGCGAAGACGACCGGCTACCTTATTTTCCCGATAGTGATCGTGACCGATGCTTGAGGCAGATAAACTCTTCTCCGCGGAGGCCGACGATCATTTTAATGATGAATGCGGCATATTCGGAATCTTTGGCCCTTGGGATGCGGCCACTGTCGTCATCCTCGGCCTGCATGCCCTGCAGCACCGGGGCCAGGAGGCGGCGGGCATTGTCTCCTATGACGGCACGCAGTTCCACGTCGAACGTCATGTCGGCCTGATCGGCGACACCTTTACCAAGAAGCCGATCCTCGACCGGCTGAAGGGCACGCGCGCCATCGGCCACACCCGCTACGCCACCGCGGGCGGACCCGGGCTGAGCAACGTACAACCCTTCTTCGCCGAGTTGGCCGACGGCGGCTTTGCCATCGCCCACAACGGCAACATCACCAATGCAATGACGCTGCAGCGTACGCTGCAGAAGCAGGGTTCGATCTTCTCGTCGACCTCGGACACCGAAACGATCCTGCATCTCATCGCAACCAGCAGCGGGAAGGACGTCAATTCGCGCTTCATAGATGCGGTTCGCCAACTGGAGGGCGCGTTCTCACTGGTAGCGCTGTCGTCCACAAAAATGATTGGCTGCCGCGACGCGCTCGGGATCCGGCCGCTGGTACTGGGCGAACTTAACGGCGCCTGGATACTGGCCTCAGAGACCTGCGCGCTCGACATCATCGGTGCGCGCTTTGTTCGAGACCTGAAGCCTGGCGAGATGGTCATCGTCACCGCTGAGGGAGTGGAGAGCCTGTTCCCGTTCGAAACGAAGAAACCGCGGTTCTGCATTTTCGAGTATGTCTATTTCTCTCGTCCGGATTCGTCGGTCGAGGGCCGCAACGTCTATGAAGTGCGAAAGAACATTGGCGCCGAGCTCGCCTTCGAGAAACCGGTCGATGCCGACATCGTAGTGCCTGTGCCCGACGGCGGCACGCCGGCCGCGATCGGCTTCGCCCAAGCTGCCGGCCTGCCCTTTGAGCTCGGCATCGTCCGCAACCACTATGTTGGCCGCACCTTCATCCAGCCGACCGATTCCATCCGCCACATGGGCGTCAAGCTGAAGCACAATGCCAACCGCCGGATCATCGAGGATAAGCGCATCGTGCTGGTCGACGATTCCGTAGTGCGAGGCACAACCAGCCAGAAGATCGTGCAGTTGCTGCGCGATGCCGGCGCGAAGGAAGTGCATATGCGCGTCGCCTCGCCGCCGACCCGCTCCTCATGCTTCTACGGCGTCGACACGCCCGAGACGGCGAAACTTTTGGCCTCGCATATGTCGATCGAGGAAATGGCCAAATTTATCCGTGTCGATTCGCTCGACTTCCTGTCGATCGACGGGCTTTATCGAGCTCTCGGCGAAACGGCCCGCGAGAACAAAAAGCCTCAATTTTGCGACGCCTGCTTCACTGCCGAATATCCGACCCGCTTGCTCGACCAAAGAACGCTGACAACGTCCGGGCTCTGTCGGCTTTCGCCGCAGGCGGACAGTGAATCTGCCTAGCCAGTTGGAGCGGCTTCGTGGTCGGTGTGAACCCCGATGCACTGCCTGCTCCGAAGGTGAAGGGCGGTCAGCCAAAGGGCAAACCTAGCCTGGTAACGTTGAACTCAGCCGGAACCCGTCTGCGGGCTTACTGCGTAAGAGCCCTTCGATCCTTCTTAAGCCCGAAGACCGCACCACCTCTGAGCGATCCCTGGTCCGTGTATGTTCGAACACGGCTCGCCGACTGGTGCAGCCTCGGTGTCCGAGCAGTCGAGCAGCAGCGCCGCTACGCAGATCAGTCGATCAATCTTCGGCCCGCTGTTGTGAAGCCGGTCGCGATCGCGTGGGGCGGGTCAAAAGGTGCGGATCGGCCGCCTGTGCGATGAGCTCCTCCGAAAGGTCCGGCTGCTCGGCCAGGACTTCGCGGATCGTTTTACCGGAGGACAAGACTAGCTTTGCAAGCTCCGCCGCCCGATCATACCCAATCGCGGGCGTCAGTGCTGTTGCCACGGCGGTGCTGGCTTCGAGATGTCTGCGGCAAGTCTCGGCATTGGCGGTAATGCCCACGACGCACCTCGTGCGCAGAACATCGACGGCATTGGTCAGAAGCTCAAGCGAGTGCAGTATGTTGTAGGCGATCACCGGCTCCATGACGTTCAGCTGCAGCTGTCCCGCTTCGGAGGCGAGTGTGATCGTGAGATCGTAACCGATGATCTGGAAGGCGACCTGATTGACCACCTCCGGCACTACAGGATTGACCTTTCCGGGCATGATCGAGGAGCCGGGCTGAAGCGCTGGCAAATTGATTTCGTTCAGCCCCCCACGCGGGCCGCTGGAAAGCAGCCGCAGATCGCTGCATATCTTCGAGAGTTTCGTGGCCGTCCGCTTCAGCATTCCCGAGAAGAGCACGAAGGCGCCGGTATCCCAGCAGGCTTCGATCAGATTTCCGGCCGGGACGACGGGCAGGCCGGAAATCGCGCGCAACTCCGCGACAGCTGCCGCCTGATAGTCGGGATTCGTATTGATGCCGGTGCCAATCGCGGTGCCACCGAGGTTGATTTCATGGAAGAAGGCGGAAATCTCACCGAGACGGGCTACATCTTCGCGTAGTGTCGTCGCGAAAGCCTGAAACTCTTGGCCCAGCGTCATCGGAACAGCGTCCTGCAACTGCGTTCGGCCAAGCTTGATCACGTCCGAAAAGTTCTCCGCCTTGGCCTCCAACTCGCCCGCGAGCCGCTCCAAAGCTCGCTGCAGCGCCCCCCGCGAAAGTAGGATCGCAAGACGGATGGCTGTCGGATAAACATCGTTTGTCGATTGAGCGAAGTTGACGTCGTTGTTGGGATGCAGTTGGTCGTATTGTCCGCGTGGCAGTCCCATGATCTCCAGGCCGCGGTTGGCGACGACCTCGTTGATGTTCATGTTGGTCGAGGTACCGGCGCCGCCCTGAAACACATCGAGCGGGAACTCGGCAAGATGTCTGCCCGCCGCGATTTCTGCACAGACTTGGCAGATGACATCGGCCTTTTGCTTGTCCAGATCGCCAAGCGCCGCGTTGGCGCGTGCCGCTGCCATTTTCACGTAGGCAAGCGATTTGATGAAGTTGGGAAAATGGCTGATCCGGATACCCGAAATCGGGAAGTTAGCGATGCCCCGGGCCGTCTGCGGGCCATAATAGGCATCGACCGGGATGCTCACAGGGCCAAGCGGATCTTTCTCAATGCGCTCTATTTGTGGAGCCTTCTTCACACGATTACCTCAGTCATGCGCTGGCGCAGTTGGCTCGGAGGCGCATGTTAATTGGAAGCCTCCAACTCGGAGCTCATCGAAGCCTCGTCATAGGGGCCGCCTCCGCGGCCGAGCAGTCCAATAGGCCACAAGGAAAGTGGGCCTCCGGGCTTCGAAGGAGTTGCGGAGCGGATCCGTCCGGGGGACAGAAGAGAACCAGCTCGCTCCGCCTCTATTGTGGCGCAGGACCTATTGCTTAGCCCGATCCCCGTTTGGATCGAAAAACGCCCGGAGCGACGCGTCGCATTCGTAGAGTTTGCCGGCGATCTCGATTTCCCATCGACTGTTTTCGATCAAGTCCTTCGTGACACCAGCGGGGTGGTTTACATATCCCATTCCGATTGACGTTCCGATCGTAAAGCTCTTCACGCCGGACGAAATATATCCGACGATCCTCCCGTCGCAGCGGATAAGCTCTTCATGAAAGAGGACTGGCTTCGGATCGCGAAGCTTGAATGATACTAGTCGTTTTTTAAGCGGCCCGGCATTTTTCTGAGACGTTAGCGCCTCTTTTCCTATAAATCCGCCTTCTTTATTCCAGTCCACCGTAAATCCCAACCCCGCTTCAAGCAACGTATCAACTGGCGTTAGATCGAGCTGGTATTCTCGGTAGGCGCGCTCGGACCGCAGATGTTCAAGCGCGTGGTACCCTGCAGCCTTGAGGCCATACGCCTGGCCGGCCTCCCAGATAACATCAAACACGTGCTGTGCCATCTCGGTTGGAATATGAAGCTCCCAACCAAGTTCTCCGACATAAGTTAGCCTGTTGGCTATTACGCGAGCATAACCGATATCGATTTCCTGACTGGTGGCGAACGGGAACGCCGGATTCGCCAGATCTGTGTCGGTTACCTGCGATAGGATCTCGCGCGATCGCGGGCCTTGCAATGAGAGGACCGCGTACCCAGACGTGAGATCAGTGACCGTGACATTCCATTCGTCAGTAATGTGTTTTGTGATCCAGGCCTTATCCCGGGGATGGACGGTCGCTGACGAGATGATTAGGAACTCTGTCTGCGACAAGCGGTTTACAGTGATATCTGTCTCTATCCCGCCCTTTCCATTGAGCATGTGGGTGTATACCAGCTTTCCCACAGGTACATCCACGTTGCCGGCGCAAAGCCACTGAAGGAAACGGCAGGCATCGCGACCCTGAACCAAGTGCTTGCCGAAAGAGCTTTGGTCCAACAAGATGGCATTGTTACGGGCAGCCTTGCACTCCTGACTGGTATATTTGAACCAACTCGGCTCGTCGTAGGAATAGACGTTTTTAGTCGATTCCCCCTCCCCCGCGAACCACATGGGACGCTCCCATCCCATTCCTTCGCCAAAGCTAGCTCCAAGCCTCGCCCACCGATCGTGAAGAGCGCTTTTGCGGACACCTCGGGACGTCTCAGACTGGTAAGCCGGCCAGTGCATCTTATAGTGAAGACCCAACACTTCGGCTGTGCGATCGTGCAAATATCGTTTATTGATCTGGAAGGGATGGAACCGGGCGACATCCACGAAGCTGATATCCATCTGAGGCTCACCGGCAATGATCCACTCTGCCAGAGCTCGTCCTGCTCCCGCGCCGTATTCAATGCCCTCTGAATTATAACCCGTCGAAACGAAAAGATTTTTCAATCCAGGAACTTCACCAATCATGAACAGAAGGTCCGGGGTGAAACTTTCAGGACCATTGAAAAACTTGGCAATGCCGCAGTTCGCAAGGTCAGGAACAATCTCTATCGCTTTGGTCATCGGTAGCTCAAAGTGATCCCAGTCTTCAGGAAGCTCGATATACGCAGTTTCCTTCGGAAGCTTTCCCATCGGCAAAGGTTTTCCCCAAGGCTCGAAGGCACCAACCAGGAGCTTTCCTGTATCTTCTTTCAGATACACATGCCCGTCGGTGTCGCGTAGGACTGGCAAGGTGGGCGTCACAAAATCCATCGCTTCGGTCACTACATAAAAGTGCTCTGCCGCGTATATCGGAATTCGCGCACCTAATTTCCACGCAAGTTCTCGGGTCCAAAGCCCACACGCAAGTACGAGAATTTCAGCTTCAACAACTCCCTCATTGGTCCGAACTTGGTAGTGCCCGTCTGCTGTGCGCCAGAGGTCTGTGACTTCTGCGTTTTCGAAAATTTTTACGCCGTTCTTTTTGGCGCCAAGGGCTAACGCCATGCATGTGTCGACAGGATTGGTTTGGCCGTCACCAGGGATAAAGACTGCGCCTTCGATGATTGAGGCGTTGAGAGCCGGATAGAGCTTTTTCGCCTCGCTCGGCGAGATCATGTTGGCCTCAAGGCCAAAACTTTTGGCAATCGAGGCGTTGCGTGCAGTTTCGTATAGGCGGTCCTTGGTTCTGGCGACCCCAAGCGTGCCATTTCGCTTGAAGCCGGTAGCTTGGCCAGTCTCGGCCTCGAGCGCGGAGTAAAGTTCAGCATTATATTTTGCGATCTCCGTCAGTGCGTGGGTCCCACGCGTCTGCATGATCAAACCCGCAGCGTGCCAAGTTGTGCCGGACGTAAGACTGTTGCGCTCCAAGAGTGCGACGTCCTTCTTACCGTTCCTTGCAAGGTGAAAGGCAACACTTGCTCCCGCGATCCCTCCACCAACTATGAGGATCTCGTGGCGGCGCGTCGGTGTTTCACGAGGACGGAAAGGCGGATTCGTAATCATGTGTGTCCTTGTTTGGTTTCACTCGGAACTGGCAGCGGCAAGGTGTTTCGACGAGTTCGGGCCATCTCGAGCTTATGCGGGCCGCTTCCGCGCATTACCGGCCCTATGATCAATGAGTCAGTCACTTTCCAGCAGACTAAGCGGCAAGGCTCGCGTACATCGCGCTAATTGGGCCGCAAAAGCGGTGTTGTTCTGCGTATTCTTGAGCTCGGCGCTGAATTATTGCGCGGGCGAACGGGCGGCTCTGACGAAGTTAGGGTTGGTCCGATTGCGAACACTTGCAAACCGTGTCCGAGCGCGCAGATGTAAACTGCGCCATCTCTCAGATAGCGGCCCTTGACACACGGCTGAGAATGGGACGGGGTCGCGCGCCTGCACGAGCTCAGGCGACAGCCGCGGCCTTCGCGACTGCGCCCTCGATAGCACTGTGATTAGCGAGCGGATTGCAGCTGCATCATGTAGGTTGCCGACACAAACTGCTCGAGGAAACCACCGACAGCTGAAAAGATGATGAACCTGGGCACGCTCGGAGAGAAGATCCCAACGTCGACATCCTTCGCGACATGGTCGCCTTTCGCCGCCGAGGGGCCGAGGAAGCTGAAGGCGGGCGCCGCCCCGACCGTCCGCCCCCGGCGAAAAGAACCCGTGGCGCTCTGCCCCGAGCGCGACTGTGAGACGCGCGTCTGCACCCTCGAGCTTGCGCATCCCAAGCTGCGGGGGCTCCTACTTCACTGTTAAAGCCGCTGACCGCCGTCGTGCGGGAGTTGGCGGGAACGACCAGCAGCGGCCGCTGCTGACCAGATCCCGGCGAAGTCCCCATCTCGTCGCCATCACGGCAGCGCCGCGCGAAGCTCCATAGTACCAATCCAAGCGATCGGCTCAAGGGCTCAACGACTAGATCGAACGGAAGACAATGGTCGTCGGCTTCTTCTCCAACGACGATGCCATAGTCCGTCTCCGCCGGTGCGCTGCTCCTGCTCAAACAGGGCGATGAAGAAGTTTGCTAAGGCCAGGATGAGCCATGATTGGCCTGCCGGCACTGGCGCTGATAAGCGGGCCGCATGCCAGATCCGCGCGACGACCAAGTCCTCCTGGGTGAAGCTCAGAGATGAAGGCCCCGCGCAAATGGAGTGGAGACCTTGGCCGCCGTGCGGAGGAAGATGCAGCGCCTGACTTCGAGTGGAGGCTTAGTGAGGTACACACGCAGCCGCGTTGCACACAACTGTCCCCTGCGACAAACGCATGCCTTTGTTCGGCCCAGCTCTGCGCAGACAAATCATTCTGGGTCTTGGAACCTGCCGCCCTAGAGCACTTACTGGTGAGCGCGGCTGGCACGGAGTAGCTGGTCACTGACCAACGAAGACGCTGTGCTATTCCGGGCCCCCGGCTGTGGGGGCTATCTACTCTAAACTAAGCGCTCTTCCGAGTAAGATGAAAAGTTAGCGGATTGGGAAGCGAAGCACTTCGCCCCCCTTCCCAATCCGGCTGAGTGGAGAATCCTAAAAGCTTCCAGCTAGTCTACGACTATCAACTCTCGTGCGACGTCGGCTAGCCGCTCGCCACCCTTTTCGGTAACAACAAACGACTCCGAGATTGCGGCTCCGAAGGCAGGAGGCCTCACTCCTGATTGGAAATGGAAGCACATGCCAGCCTGGAGCACAGTCTTTTCGCCGGCGCGAATGCTCACAGTACGTTCGCCCCAGTCCGGCGGAAAATTCATGCCGATTGAGTAGCCGGAACGGCCCTTTTTCACGTACCCGTGGCGGTTCAGGACGCTCAGCCAAACGGTATTCAGTTCGTCGACGACTACACCCGGCTTGGCCATTTCCAGGACAGCGTCGCCACCTTCGATGATGGCATTGGCGAGGTGCTGGGCCTCCTTGGGTGGCTTTCCCATGTAGACCGTACGCGTCAGAGGCGCATGATAATGGCGCCTGGCCGCTCCAATTTCCAAGAGAACCAATCCTGACTTGGGCAGGGGCTTGTCCGACCATGTAAGGTGTGGAGCGTTCGTCTTTTCGTCCACCTGTATCAACGGGCAGAGACTTGTATAATCACCATATTTCCCATCAACGCCTCTTGTCTGATCGGCATAAATCTGAGCGACGATTTCGTATTCAGGAACTCCTGGCTTCAGATTATCTATCGCCCGCCGCATGGTGTGGCTGACAATCCGACCCGCTTCCCTCATATAGACGAGTTCAGCGTCAGATTTGACGAGTCTCGCCCAATTGACGAGTCCTCTGCTGTCGGAGAACTTGGCGTTTGGAAGACCCGCGACGAGGTGCTGATGCGCTCGAGCGGTGTAGAAATGCGCATCAAGCTCAACCCCAATGCGATCAGATCCCCATCCGCGTGATTTAATGATTTCGCTGACTTCGTCATAGGGATGCAGTTCCACGTGATGGAGCCGGTCATCGGAGAAGTTGATGATATCCTCAGCAGCCAGGTTCGTCGTGGCACGAGCGCCGTTAACGTCAACCAGCCGTCCGATCCATACCGGCGAGTCCGATTTCAGGTGCAATAGCACCACCTGAGGCGTATAGAAGGACCAGGCGTCGTACCCGGTCAGCCAACACATGTTCGCGGGATCTTGGCAGATTAGCAGGTCCAGTCCTGCTTCCTCCATCCGTGTCTTGACGTCTTGGACACGGCGGCGGTACTCCGCCGGCTGAAAGGGTTTCTCAAAGTCCATCTCGTAGTCGTCCTCTGCACCTAGGTTGGCTCACCGGACCAAGCATTCTTTTCCATGCCCAATCCGTACTGGTTCCCAACCTAGCATGCTTCAGAGGCCTGCTTCACGCGGACCTCGTCGTCCGGCCGCAGAAAACCTGCGTTATTTGGGCTTTGTGCGCAGCTTCGCTTCCCACGTGAGAGACTCAGCTCATGTCTGGTGTGGACCGCCTCTTCTTATTCGCGCCAAAGGGGCTCGGACAGCGGTGGACGTAAGGTGACCGGTAGCTTGGGTGTCAATCCATGGAAGAGCGGCGCGCGCGGCGGCGACGCAAATGTCCAGTCTGACTATTGAAGGACGCGGTGAAGCCGCCTAGGCAAAACGGCCATGCGCCGACGGCCCCTGTAGAGTTTTGGCGGCGGACACGATCCCGGATTTAGCAGCTCAACCACCGAGCTAACGCCACCCCATAGCTCGGTTGGGATGCCAAGTAGCTGCATGGCGTGCTGAGCCCCCCACCGCGAAGGCTGTTTTGGAGTCTCTCTTGAGACTGTTTATCGCTAAATACGCCCGGCAACTTGGCTCGTCGCAAGACGCGGGAGCCGCGACATCAATTTGACTGAACCGCCGCCGAGAGTTGCGCTAATCTCAATAGCGCCGATGCGGTTCCTTTACCTGGTCCTCAAATTGACCGGTATGTTGCTCTATGCTGCCTTCGTCCGATCCGCCATCACGCCGGCCACGATCTCGCCGAACGAAGCCGGCGTCGGCACGATGATGACGCCGGCTTCCTTCAGGATCTCGACCTTTTCCTGCGCCGACTCGCCGAAGGCCGAGATGATGGCGCCGGCGTGGCCCATGCGGCGGCCTTTCGGCGCGGAAAGCCCTGCGATGTAGGCAATCAACGGCTTCGTCATGTTGTGCTTGGCCCATTCGGCAGCCTCGGCCTCCTGCGGCCCGCCGATCTCGCCGATCATCACCACGGCGTCGGTCTCGTCGTCCTGCTCGAACAGTTCCAGGACGTCCTTGAAGGACGAGCCGTTGATCGGATCACCGCCGATGCCGACGCTGGTCGACACACCGATGCCCAGCGCCTGCATCTGCGAGGCCGCCTCATAACCCAGCGTGCCGGAGCGGCCGACGATGCCGACGCGGCCGGGAAGATAGATGCTGCCGGGCATGATGCCCATCAGCGCCTGTCCGGGCGTGATGACGCCGGCGCAGTTCGGCCCGATCAGCCGCATGCGGTCCTCGAAGCGGTAGCGGCGCATGTAGCGCTTGACCTGCATCATATCCTGCGAGGGGATGCCGTCAGTGATGCAGATGCAGAGCTTTATGCCGGCATCCGCTGCTTCCATGATCGAATCGGCGGCGAAGGGCGGCGGCACGAAGACGATGCTCGCATCGGCTCCGGTTTCGCGCACCGCGCCCTTGACGGTGTTGAACACCGGCAGGCCGAGATGTGTCTGGCCGCCCTTGCCGGGTGTGACGCCGCCGACCACATTAGTGCCGTAACGCTTCATGTCTTCGGCGTGAAAACTGCCGATCTTGCCGGTAAATCCCTGCACGATTGTGCGGGTGCCACGGTTAAGCAGAATTGCCATTCTTTCGCCCCTCAGCCTGCTTTTTTCATCGTGGCGGATCGCCAAGCGGCGACGGCTTTGTCAGCGGCTTCGGCCAGTGTTTCGGCGACGATCACCGCCCCGCCGGAATCGGCCAGGATGCGGCGCCCTTCCTCGACCTTGGTGCCGGCCAACCGCACCACCAACGGGACGTTGACGCCGACTTCGCGGATCGCCTTGACAACACCCTCGGCGACCCAATCGCAGCGATTGATGCCGGCGAAGATGTTGACGAGGATGGTCTTGACATTCTTGTCACCAAGGACGGCGCGGAACGATTTCGCCACCCGCTCCGGTGAGGCGCCGCCGCCGATGTCGAGAAAGTTCGCCGGCTCGCCGCCGGCGATCTTGATCATGTCCATCGTCGCCATGGCGAGGCCGGCGCCGTTGATGATGCAGCCGATGTCACCGTCGAGGCCGACATAGGAGAGGCCACGGTCGCTGGCAAAGGTTTCGCGCGGATCCTCCTGCGACTTGTCGCGCAATTCGGATATTTGGGGACGACGAAACAGCGCGTTCTCATCGAACGACATCTTGGCATCCAGTGCCATCAGATTGCCGTCACGCGTGACGACCAGCGGGTTGATCTCCAGCATCGAAGCGTCGTAGTCGCGAAACACGCGGTAGCAACCAAGTAACGTTTCGGTTGCCTTGCCAATCAGGTTGTTTTCGAGACCAAGCCCGAAGGCGATCTCGCGCGCCTGATAGTGCTGCATCCCCGCGCCAGGGTCGACAGTCGCGCGAATGATTGAATCCGGCTGCTTTTCGGCGATCTCTTCGATCTCCATGCCGCCGGCCGCAGACGCGACGATCATCACCCGCTCGGCTTTACGGTCGAGAACAAAGGCGAGATAGATTTCCTGGCCAATGTCGACGGTCTCTTCGACATAGAGCCGCGACACCAGCTTGCCGCGCGGCCCCGTCTGTTGCGTCACCAGCTTCCTTCCGAGCATCGCCTCGGCCGCATCGGACACTTCCTGATCGGACGAGCAGATGCGGATACCGCCGGCCTTGCCGCGCGCACCGGAATGGATCTGCGCCTTGACCACCCATTTGCTGCCGCCGATCTCGCTGGCACGGTATGTCGCCTGCTCCGGACTGTAGGCCAGACCGCCGCGCGGCACATGCACGCCGTGACGGGCGAGCAGTTCCTTGGCCTGGTATTCGTGGATGTCCATCATGTCCTCCCGGTATCTCTACTGCGCCGGCATATTACGCCTGGCCGGCGCGCTCGATCGCCTCGTTAACCGCCAGCACGTTGCGCGCCATGCGTTCCGACGCCGCGTCGATCATCTTGCCGTCGAGCGCCGCGGCGCCCTTTCCCTGAGCCTCGGCTTCCTTGAGCACCTCAAGGATGCGCCTGGCCCGCGCGACCTCCTTTTCAGGTGGCGAGAAGACGTCGTTGGCGAGTGCGATCTGCGAAGGGTGGATCGCCCATTTGCCTTCGATGCCGAGGGCCGCGGCGCGCTTGGCACCGGCGATATAACCCTCCGGATCGGAGAAATCGCCGAACGGCCCGTCGATGGCGCGCAGGCCGTAGGCGCGGCAGGCGACGGTCATCCGCGATAGCGCAAAATGCCACTGGTCGCCGGGATAGTCGGGGTTGAGGCCGCCAATGTTGACGGTGCGTGCCTTGCAGCTCGCGGCATAGTCGGCGACGCCGAAATGCATCGCTTCCAACCGGCCGGGCGTCGCGGCGATCGCCTCGACATTGGCCATGCCGAGCGCGGTCTCGATCAGCGCTTCGAGGCCGACGCGGGTCTTGAAACCCTTGGCCATCTCGATCTGGTTGACCATGGCCTCGACCATATAGAGGTCGGCCGGCATGCCGACCTTCGGCACCAGTATGGTGTCCAGCCGGTCGCCGGCCTGTTCCATGACGTCGACCACGTCGCGGTACATGTAATGGGTATCCAGCCCGTTGATGCGCACCGATACGGTCTTGCCCTTGGCGCGCCAGTCGATGTCGTTGAGCGCCTGGATGATGTTCTTGCGAGCGCGCTCCTTGTCTGGCGGGGCGACCGCGTCCTCGACGTCGAGGAAGACGAAGTCGGCGGCGCTGTTGGCCGCCTTGTCGATCATCTCCGGGCTGGAGCCGGGAACGGCCAACTCGCTGCGCTGCAGCCGTAGTTTCTTCAGGTGGTTGATCGTGTGGCTCATCGTGGGCTCCCAGCATCGGGCTGTTGCTTTTGCAATTCCTTTTGTGTTCTTCACAAGCTAGCACGCCTTGGTCGCCGGGGTTGTGCTGCCCGGCCGGTGATGCCGCACAAGATCTGCATTTTTGCCGCCGCTCGCGCAGCAAATCCTCTTCCCCCGTTTCTTTCGTCGCCTAGGAAGCGGTTGCCACCCATTGGGAGCGCAGTAGAAATATCTTAGCTAAGAAGATTTTGTGATTTAGTGTGGCTTTTGGGATTTGCTCGAATCTGTTTTCGTAAACCGCAGTGACGAGCTAAGCATAAGATCTCCCCCACCAGGTAACCGATCTTGCAATCACACTTACGCATCTTTCGAGGCCTACTACAATCATGAGGTATACTGCGAAGCCGAAGTGACAGCCCCGCAAGAGGTCCGCTTAACGTGGCCGACTGCAACTTACCGTTCGCCGCCTCTCGCGGGCTGAGTGTGATCGTGGATGGCCACAGGTGACGATGTCATCTTTGCTTGCTGAACCTTGCCCATAAGACGACAGCGATCAAACGGCGAAAAAATTCAGTCGCATGCCCTTATTCGCAGGAGAACGTCTTGATGGCCCTCGATCGCGCTGCCAATCGCCGCGGTTGCGCGGCTATTTTGCCGGAAATGAACTGTCGATGGTGAGGTTAGTGATGAAAGGTACAGCAACTGCCGCGTTGAAGGAGCTCAAAAGGCAGGACCTCTTCCAAACGTCCGCCTATGTGAATGGAGCTTGGCTCTCTAAGGCTGAAACGATCTTGGTGGTTGATCCTGCTACTGGCCAGGACTTGGCTCAGGTGGCTGCCTGTGAGGTGTCTGATGTAGATGACGCGGTCAGCTTCGCGAGGACTGCCTTTGAACGTTGGCGCAATGTTCTTCCTTGGGAACGGGGCGCATGTCTGCGGAGATGGGCCGCGGGTATGCGCGAGAATGCGGAAGACCTTTCCACCATCATGACCGCTGAACAAGGCAAACCGTTGACCGAGGCGCACGGTGAGATTTTATATGCCGCTAGCTTTCTTGACTGGTTTGCGGCAGAGGGTGAGCGAGCATATGGCGAGACCATCCCGAGCCATCTTGCGGGCAGCAGGCTCTCCGTGCAGATGCAGCCGGTCGGAGTGACGGTCGCTATCACGCCTTGGAACTTTCCGTCGGCGATGATCACCAGAAAAGCAGGAGCCGCCTTGGCTACGGGCTGCACGATGATTGTGAAGCCAGCTCCGGAAACGCCCTTGTCCGCTCTGGCGCTTGCCCGCCTTGCCGAGGAGGCAGGAGTCCCCGCTGGCGTGTTTCAGGTGATCACGGGAGAGGCTGCCCCACTCGCAAAACGGCTATTGGATCATAGCGATGTGCGGGCATTCTCCTTCACGGGCTCGACCGAGGTCGGTAGGATCCTGCTCGAGCAGTCGGCAAAAACCGTGAAGAAGGCTTCACTTGAGCTCGGCGGCAATGCTCCTTTTATCATTTTCGATGATGCCCCCTTGGAGACAGCCGTAGCTGGATGCATAGCAGCCAAATTTGCCACATCCGGTCAGGACTGCCTGGCAGCCAATAGGATCTATGTTCAGCGAGGAAACTATGAGCGCTTCGTGGAAGAATTCGCGAAGGCCACCGGGAAACTGAAAGTCGGGCACGGATTCGAACCCGGTGTCGATATTGGCCCAATGACCAGACCATCCGTCGCCGAAAAGTGCAGACGGCAGGTGTCCGAAGCTGTTTGTTCCGGGGCTCGCATCGTTATTGGCGGACAGGAAAGCCCTCTCGGGGGCAATTTCGTTACCCCGACTGTTCTCGCCGATGTCACGGACGACATGCTGGTCGCGAAGGAAGAGACCTTTGGGCCGGTGGCGGCAATCCTTCCGTTCGATGAGGAGGCGGAAGTGCTTGCGCGAGCCAACAACTCGGAAATGGGCCTTGCGGCTTACGTTTACACAAAAGATCTCAGCCGCGCCATGCGGCTAACCGATCAGTTGGAGTACGGCATGGTCGCCGTCAACACCCCGAAATTCACCGGCGCTCCCATACCCTTTGGCGGATGGAAACAATCCGGGCTCGGCCGCGAGGGCTCAAGGCATGGTCTCGCCGAATATCTCGAACCCAAATACGTGTGCATCGGTAATATCGCAAACTGAAAAAAGGACAGACGCATGAGTATCAACATCAAGGATATCAGCGAAAAGGATAGAAATGCTGTCCTGCATCCTTTCACACAGCTCAAGGATTTTGCCACCGGCAAGCTCGGTGAGCCGACCATCGTTGAGACTGGCAAAGGCATCCGCATTCAAGATGCGCATGGCAACCAGCTGATCGACGGATTTGCCGGCCTTTATTGCGTCAATGTCGGTTACGGCCGCACCGAAGTCGCCGAAGCGATTTCCCGCCAGGCTTTCCGTCTGGCCTACTATCATTCCTACGCTGCCCACACGACGGACGAGCTCGCAATCCTTTCCGATCGCCTCGTGAAGATGGCGCCGGGCAAAATGAGCAAGGTGTTCTACGGCATGTCCGGCTCGGACGCCAACGAGACGCAGGCCAAGCTCGTCTGGTATTATAATAATCTCCGCGGCAAGCCGACCAAGAAGAAGATCATCTCGCGTGAACGCGGCTATCACGGCTGCAGCGTCGTGTCGGGCTCGATGACGGGCATGAGCTTCTATCATGACCACATGGACCTGCCACTTCCGCAGATTGTTCACACCGGTGTTCCGCATCACTTCTGGGGCGCCAACCCAGGCGAGTCCGAACGCGAATTTTCAGCGCGGCGCGGCGAGGAACTTGATCAGCTGATCGAGCGGCTGGGGCCAGAAAATGTGGGCGGCTTCATCGGCGAGCCGGTGCTCGGCACCGGCGGCATCACGCCTCCGCCGGAAGGCTACTGGCAAGCAATTCAAGCCGTGCTCAAGAAGCACGACGTGCTGCTCATTGCCGATGAGGTCATCACAGGGTTCGGCCGCACCGGTTCCATGTTCGGCTCGCAGCACTATGGCATCAAACCAGACCTCATCACGGTCGCTAAAGGTTTGACGTCGGCCTACTTCCCGCTTTCAGCGGCAATCGTCGGTGAGAAGGTGTATAAAGTCCTGGAGGATGGGGCAGACAAGGTCGGCGCATTCTCGCACGGGTACACCTATTCTGGTCATCCCGTCGGCGCTGCCGCGGCCAACGCTGTCCTCGACATTGTCGAGAAAGAAGACCTCCCCGGCAATGCACGTGACGTCGGCGCGTTCTTCCAGGCGCAGCTGCAGGAAAAGTTCGCGCAGTTGCCGATCGTCGGCGAAGTGCGCGGCGTCGGTCTTATGGGCGCAATCGAATTTGTCGCCGATCGCGACAACAAGAAGCGTTTCGACCCGTCCTTGAAGGTCGGTGCACGCATCTCGAAGGCAGCACGCGACCGTGGCCTGATCGTCCGCGCTATGCCACATGGTGACATTCTGGGCTTCGCTCCTCCTTTGGTGGCAACAAAGGCTGAAGTGGAAGAGATCGTTGGTATCGCAGGAAGTGCAGTGCGCTTCGTTATGGATGAGCTAACGAGAGAGGGTTTTAGCATTTGAGGCGGGCGACCCGAGCCTGCAATGCTAGAGCTGTCTGCCCGAGGCGGTGGCAGCGCCAATCCAATGAACGAAGCCGGTCGCCCTATTTTGGCATGGCCGCAACGAGAGATCAGGCTAGCAGAGAAGGAACTCCCGGGATGCTAGACTCACAGTCGACCTGCCGAAATTTTTGCTTTTACCTTCTACCGGCCTTTTCGCTCCAGGCGTTCTCGTCGGCAGTAGAAGCGCTGAGGCTCGCCAACGAAGTGTTGGGGCGTGAAGTTTATAGCTGGCAGATCGTTTCGGACGACGGGGAGCCCGTGGCCTCAAGTTGCGGGTTGTTGGTATGGGCCGGATCGTCGTTGTCGTTCGAACGTGAAAGATTTCGTCGATCAATCTCAACACCCGCCGTCGTCGTCGTCGGCGGCCATAATGCTCCTAACTCGCACAAACAGCTTGAAGCCTGGTTACGCGAGTGCAGAAACCACCGCAGTTGCCTGGTAGGCATATGTAGCGGCACGATAGTGCTTGCTCGAGCCGGGGTTGCACAAGGGCGTCGTTGCGCTGTTCACTGGGAACAATTTCCTATATTCTCTGAGCGCTATCCGGGTGTGTCCGCCGCTCAAACCGCCTTTGAGCGGGATGGAGACCTGTACACCTGCGCCGGGGGGGACGCTCCCTTCGACATGTTTTTAGATTTGGTTGACCGTCACCATGGGACGATAGTCGTCAATCGTATTTGTGAAAAGGCTATCGCGTGTAGGACCCGTTCAGCGGGTGACCGACAACGTTTGCCACTCCATTCACGAGTGCAACTAAACCATCGGGCGGTCATTAAGATAATAGAGGAGATGGAGGCAAACCTCACGGAGCCATTGCTACTAGACGAACTTGTGGGATCAGCCGGCCTTTCCCGACGTCAAATTGAGCGGCTGTTTAGGCGGGAACTGGGGTGTTCTCCAAGCCGATATTATTTGGACCTTCGTTTGGAACGGGCGCATCTGCTGCTCATCAGTTCCCGTCTGCCGGTCGTTGAGATAGCGATGGCTTGTGGCTTTATCTCTGCATCGCACTTCTCAAAAGCGTATCGCGACGCCTACGGATGCGCGCCACATCAATCACGACTGCCAGTTCATCAAAGAAAGAAAACGCGGTCGAGCGCCCCGGAGGAAAATAGGATCAGGAAAATCGACCGGAGGCTAAGTTACGAAGAATTGCCTAACTGCCACTAGCAGAGCGTTGTTCTGTAGAGATACGGTACGGCGCTGTTGTTGGTGATGGGCTCACGTCGATGAGCTCTTGTCGATTGTCAGGTTCGAACCCGGGCTCGACTCCTGCTTGGTCAGGGTCCACCAGGGCGCTATAGAATAGGATTTTTCAACATGATACCATTGCCATTCCATCCCGACGAATACCGGAGCAGGCTTTCCGCTATCCGCGCGGAAATGGCGAGCCGCAACCTCGATCTTCTGATCATCAACGACGTCGCCAACCAGCACTACATCACCGGCTATGACGGCTGGTCGTTTTACACGCCGCAAATGGTCCTGGTGCCGCTCGCCGACGAGGAGCCGGTCTGGATCGGTCGTGCCATGGATGCCGCCGGCGGGCTGCTGACGGCTTGGATGAAGCCCGAGAACGTCGTCGGCTTTCCCGAAGATCATGTCCAGCGCACCGACCGTCATCCGATGGACTGGATTGCCGCCTGGATCGACAGGAAGGGCTGGGGGCGCGGCAATATCGGCATCGAGCTTGAAGCCTACTACTATTCCGCCAAGGCGCATGCGCGGCTGACCGCTGGGCTGCCCAACGCAATCCTCCACGATGCTGACCTTCTGGTGAACTGGATCCGCAGCGTCAAATCGGAAGCCGAGATCGGCTACCTACGCAAAGCGTCGCGTCTTGCCGAGGCGGCGGTCACCGCGGCCTATGAGGTCATAGCGCCAGGTGTGCGCGAGTGCGACGCAATCGCCAAAATCCAAGCCGCTCAGATAGCTGGCTCGCCGGATTTCGCCGGCGACATCACCGCCCTGCCGCCGACCATACTGGGCGGCGAAAATGCATCGGCGCCGCATATCATGTGGAGCGATCGTCGCTTTGGCCACAACGAAACCGTCGCGCTCGAGCTGGCCGGTGTCGTTCGTCGCTATGCCGCCGGTCTGGCGCGGACGCTTCAGTTGGGCGCCATGCCAGCCAAGGTCGGCGACACCGGCAGAGCCGTGCTCGAAGGCATGGAGGCCGTTCTTTCGACCATCAGGCCTGGCGTCTTGGCGGAGGACATCGAGGCGAGCTGGCGCAAGGTCATCCAGCGCTACGGTCTGAAGAAGGAATCCCGCATTGGCTATTCGATTGGCGCGGCCTATCCCCCAGATTGGGGCGAGCACACGATCAGCCTGCGCCAGGGGGATAAGACGATCCTGAAGCCGGGCAATGTCCTACATTCGATCCTCGGCATGTGGATGGACGGCTGGGGGATCGAAGTGAGCGAAACCATCCTCGTCACCGCTGAAGGCTGCGAGACTCTGACCAGCTTCCCGCGAGAGATCCATGTCAAACAATGATGGATCCCGCGCTGGAACGCCGGATGATCGAACGCCGCCAACTCCATCGCAATTCGGCAACCGTCGAACAAAGAGAGCGATGCGTCGGCCTTCAAATCAGTGTAACCGCCCGGTTGTTACCGCGGAGATTTCGCTTTGATGCGAGCGATGAGTTCCTGGTCATCGACGAAGGCTTCGAGGAAGTCACTCCATTCGTCAGCGGTGCGGCGCGCATGGGTAAGCATTTGCTCCAGCTCTTCCATTCCGTCGCGGGTAAGCGAAGTTATTGCCTCGTCCGGTCCGGTGTAGACGCTGATGATGCTGCCGTAGCTCAGGTTGTCATCATTGCTGACGATCGCCTGAAGGAGTTCGGCATCTTCATCGAGCAATTTGGCGACGTAGTCGATGCTGAACACATGGGTCACCGTTGCCATCAGGCAGCCTCGGCGGAGATGGCGGTGACAGGTGACCAATTCCAGGGAAGCAACTCGTCGAGGCGATTGATCTTGTGATCTTGGATGCGGTCGAGCACGTCTGCGAGATATGCCTGCGGATCGATGCCGTTCATCTTGGCCGTCTCGATGATTGTCATGGCGCGAGCCAGGGTCTCCGCGCCGGTGTCGGCGCCGGCAAATAGCCAGTTTTTTCTTCCGATTCCAATCGGACGCAGGGCTCGCTCGGCGGCATTGTTGTCCATGGCGACGCGGCCGTCTTCGAGGAACAGGCACAATGATGGCCAGCGGCTCAGGCCATAACGGAAGGCTTTTGCCAAATCGCTCTTGCCCGGAATGCGGGTCAGTTGCGTTTCGATCCAGACACGGAATGCCCCGATCTTTGGTTTGCTATGCTTCTGACGTGCGGCAAGGCGGGCATAGACAGGCTGACCCGCAATGCCGTGCTCGATGTCATAAAGCGCACCGATACGGTCGAGAGCCTCGCATGCGATCTCGGATTTGTTCGAGGTCCAGATATCATGGAAGTCGCGTCGCCAATGCGCCCAGCATGCCGCTTCTCGGAAGCGGGATGTTCCATCGGCTCCAGGCTCATAAAGCTTGCCGTAGCCTTTGTAACCGTCAGCTTGGAGGATGCCGCTTGTCTGCCTCAGATGGCGGAGGACGTGGTCTTCCTTCCAGTCCGGAGCAAAGTAGTAGACCGCGCCAGGCGGAGCGCCGCCCGCCCATGGGCGTTGATCGCGGACATATGTCCAGATCCTGCCTTTCTTTACGCCTTTCCCCAGCCCTTTGTCCTGCATGGAGCGATCCAGCACCCGGATTCGGGGTATCGTCGGCATGAAGAAGGTCGCTGGCCATGATCACGGTTCCGATCCGCTCGATCAGGGGCTGAAGCACCTGCATGGCGCGACCGCACCAATGGACCAACGTACTGTCGGGGATGTCGGCACCCATGCGGGCGAAGATTTCGTTCAGGCGATACAATGGCAGGTGATCGTCGAACTTCGAGACCAGGATGTAAGCCAGAAGGCAGGCTCCCGCCATGCTGCCTGGTATCGGACGGCTGGGCGCGGGCAACTGCACCATCTTTTCGCAGCAGCGGCAGGATTTCTTCAACCGAGCGACCTCGATGACCTTCATCTGCGCGGCGATCATGTCGAGGATTTCGCTTGCGTCTTCGCCCACAAGACGTAGTTCACCGCCACAGGCGGGGCAGCAGGCGCCGGGATCGAGCTCCCTGCGCTCGCGAACTGCCTTGTGCGACACGCGTGGACGCCGGCGCGTGATCCTTTCGGGCGCGTTCGTCATAGGCGCGACAGACGCTGCCTCGTCGGCCTCATTGATTGGCCCGGCATTGCTCTCCGCCGCGGCGATCAAAAGATCCTCCAGCGCCAGTTCCAGCTGCTGGATTTCCCGCTCGACTTTTCCGAAGACTTGCCGAAGACCTGTTTCTTCAGCCGGGCAATGCGCAGCCGCAAGGCCTGGATCAACTGGTCATGCGCCTGCAACGTCGCCGACATCTTCGCATTTTCCGCCTGCAAGGCGGCGATCATCGCCTTCAGAAAGGCAGGATCGTCTGGAAGATTTTCGGCGACATTCGGCATGCACCTGACTACCATAAGTTAGGGCGAGTAGCCTTCAGAGAGATAAATCACCCGACACGCGCTGGCGGCGCACCCCAATTGGGGCGTCGCCAGTCAATTCCTTCCCACAACATCGCCATTTGCGCTGACGTCAGCCGGGCCGTCCCGTCGGCCGCCGACGGCCACGGAAAGCGGCCCTTCTGCAAGACCTTGTAATAAAGACAGAACCCCTGGCCATCAAAATAAAGAAGCTTCAAACGGTCGCCACGCCTTCCCCGAAAGGCGAAGACCGCGCCTCCCGTCGGCTTCTGGCGCAACACATCCTGCGTCAGTGCAGCCAAACCCTCGATCCCTTTGCGCATGTCCGTGAACCCGCAGGCAAGGTACACCCGAACCCCAGTTCCCGGTCCGATCATGCTGTCTCAACCGCCTGGATAAGCCGAGTCTGAGTGGCGGTATCGATCTCTCTGTCAAAGCGCAGGTTCCGCCCACAGCATAGTTGCAATTCGACCAGCGCTGACAATCTGTCGGTGCCTTTGCCCATACAGGGTTCGCTCCGCGCCACGGGCATGTCCACGGGAAGGAACATGGGACCCGCCGTCGGCAACAGGAGCCCCTTCCTCCTCAGCTCTCGCCGCCAGGTGTAAATCTGCTGCCGTGTCACATCATGCCACTCGGCAACCTCAGTCACAGTCGCCCCGTCAATTCCAACCGACATGACGATGTCGAGCTTCTTCTTATCACCCCAGCGACGACGCCGTTCAGCACCAAGAATCTTGACACGCATCGCAAACCTCGCACAAGACACGTCGCAAACGACGTCGTTAAACACGTGTCATAGGCCATCACGACGACGTCAGGCAGGCGGTGACAATCGGGCGGTTACAAATCAGTGTTCGAAGAAGCCGGTTCAGCGGCATGAGGCACGAGGCCGGCTTCGGTATTGCCGTCGAAGCCGTCGCGGCTGCGAGTACAGGCCTCTGGCGTAGGTTCAGCTCCTTGCAGCGCGCCCACGCGCGACGACCGGCGTAGCGGCGGGTTCGATCAGCTTGGGAAGGGCGACGCCCAGGTTCTGGCACCGACGCTCGATGTGTGATCCAGATTTTGATGGGGCATCCTTGTCCTCCGATTAGGGATGCACCATGGGCCGAGTTCTTCATGGGAGCGCCACGACGACAGAGGCGGTCGGTCGAGCGTTCAAGGGAGCCTGAGAGCGCTATCAAGCTCACCCATCATCGAGAAGAATGACTCTGCGTCGGGCCCCAATTGGCATGACCCCCCCTCAAGTATGCGGCGTGTGCTCGGGCTCGGCTTTGGCGTCGCCCCGCGAAGTTGGCGCGGAGCTTGTCCACCTTTGGAAGCTTAGTCCCTCACGGCGCAGGAATTGCCAAACGGTATCATGTGAGACCTTCACACCATGTACCTCAAGCTCGGCTTTCAACAGATGCAGAGTCAAATGCGGTGCCTTGTCAATTCGCTCCTGAATGAAATCCCGGTGAGGTTCCAGAACGCGCTTTCGGTGGCCACCCATCTTGCGAGGCTCGATAGAACCGCTCATTCGATAGCGTTGCGACCATTTAACGGCGGAAGAAACTGCAATCCCAAAACGAGCCGCGACCGACCGGCAGCCCTCGCCAGCTTCAATCGCAAGTACGATGCGTTCGCGCAGGCTCTTGGAAAGGGGTGCTGTCATTCAAGCTGCCGTCTTAGTTAGTCTTGATAATGCGAACCTAGGCAAGAACTGGACACCGGTAGGTGTCACTGCTCGGAGGTTCTATGTCAAATTCAGTTTGCCGATCGGATTCATCTTACGACAAGATGGTCTCACAACCGGATGCACTTAGAACGTCAAAGCACCCTAAGGCGTCTCCATCGTAGCAAGCTCTGAAGCGCAGGTCTGCTGACCGTCATAAGACCAATTATTGCCCCAGCAAGAAAATTGGGCGGAGTTGGATAGCAGCGGTCCGTTCGCGACGGATGTCGCGCAAAGCGTTAGTTGCCAGACTGACGGGTCATCGGCCAGCAAGACTTCCGGCAACAAGAGGAACGGCGCCTCGACCCACCAAAGCCTCTAGCGCCAATTCTTCGCTTGACCGGTCGGGACGTGCTTAAAAGCAAAGTAGGAACGCTCCATGGCCGTAGCCCTGAGCGGATCAAGGCCATGGGATTGGGGACGAAGACTCAATACGATTTCAAACCGCTTCCTTGACGGCGGAAAGGAACTGCTTGGTGCGGTCGCGCTGTGGGCTGCTGAACAACGTCTGCGGGGGCGCCTGCTCCTCTATCGAGCCGCCATAAAAGAAGCAGACGCGGTCAGAGATGTCGCGAGCAAAGCCCATCTGATGGGTGACCATGATCATGGTTAGGTTGTGCTCGGCGACCAGCTTTCGAATGACCTGTGTCACCTCGCCGATGACTTCGGGGTCGAGGGCGGAAGTGACTTCGTCGAAAAGCATCACCTTGGGCCGCATCGCCAACGCGCGGGCTATGGCCACGCGCTGTTGTTGCCCCCCTGATAGACGGGAAGGATGCTGGTCGCGCTTGTCGATCATACCCACCATTTTCAGGAGCTCTTCGGATCGCTCAAGCGCCTCTTTCCTCGAAAGCCCCAGTACCTGGACTGGGCCTTCCATGCAGTTCTGGATCGCGGTCATGTGCGGGAACAGGTTGAAGTGCTGGAAACACATCCCGATCGAGGAACGAATCTTCCTCTGGTATCGCTCGTCTGCCGGCACAAGTACCCCATCGCGGGGCATGTGTGTCAGCGGCTTGCCGTCGACGTATATCACGCCGCCATTGATAGTTTCGAGCGTCATAAGGGCTCGCAACACCGTGGTCTTCCCGGACCCGGACGGCCCTATAATGGTAACCATCTCTCCTTCGGCAACGTCAAAATCGAGGTGGCTGATGACGTTGAGCCTTCCGTAGCTCTTGCTGACGTTCATGAACCGGACCATGGGGCGGTCATGCTCCGGCAGTTCAATGGGGTAGTCGGTATTGCTCATTTTACAGTCCTAGTCTCAGCCGCAGCCGTCGTTCGAACATCCTGACGAGTCCGGCCGTCGGAAGCGAGATCAAGAGGAAAATCAGGCCAACTAATGTAAAGGGTTCCAGATACCTGTAGTTCTCGGACCCTAACGCGTTGGCCGTGTGCATTAGCTCCATGACACCAATTACCGACAGCATGGGCGTATCCTTGAGGATGCCCACCAGGTAGTTGCCGAGGCCAGGCACCGCAGGCGCAAGCGCCTGCGGGATGATGATGCGTACATAGGTCGCGCGGGGGGACATGTTCAGCGCACGGCACACTTCCCATTGGCCGGGAGCCACGGAATTGAGGCCTGCGCGGTAAACCTCTGAGAGATAGGCCGAATAGTGCAGACCGATCGCAATGATGCCGGATGTCCAGGGCGACAGGAATACCCCGAACTGGGGTCCGACATAGAAAACAAAGAAAATCTGCAGGACCAAGGGCGTGGACCGGATGAATTCAATCAGCTCCCTGACGACAAATGTCAGTGCGGGCCACTTTGTGCGTTGCGCAAGCGCGAGCAGCAGGCCGCCGACCAGAGCAATTGCATACCCGACCCCGGCCGCAATCAACGTGTTGAGGGTAGCCCACAGCAACTGTGGCAGAATCTCCCACGTAAAGTCCCAGCGCCAGTTGAATATCATGCCCTTCCAAGCCTCCGGGCAACCAAGCGTTCCGCCCAGCGCATCGTCGGGGTTATGAGGAACCTGGCGAGGACGTAGTAGATAATCAAAGCTGTTCCAAACGCCTGTGCCGACAGATAGGTCGAGGCGTTGATCTGCCGTGTCTGGAACATGAGATCGGCGACCGAGATGAGGGACACCAGGGCGGTTGCCTTAAGAAGCTCGATCAGGAGATTACCCCAAGGCGGAAGCATGATCGCCAGCGCTTGCGGCAATATGATCCTGCGCATCCTCACGCCCTGCGGCATCGACAGCGCGGTTCCCGCTTCCCATTGTCCGCGCGGAACTGACTCTATGGCGCCGCGCACAATCTCGGCGCCATAGGCACCGATATTGAGGCCGACGGATATGTAGCCGGCGGTGAAGTTCGGAAGCGTTATACCAAACAACGGCAACACGAAGAAAATCCAATATAGCTGCACCAGCAGCGACGTTCCGCGGAACACTTCAATGTAAGTCACCGAAGCCCCGCGGACCAGCGGGTTTCTTGAAACCTTGCCAAGTCCTGCCACATGGGCGACCAAGACAGCTATGAGAGCAGCAAGCAGGAATTGCGCACATGTCACCAGCGTTCCCTGCAGTAGAACAGGATGAAATTTTTGGAGAAACTCCAAGATTGACATTCACCATCCTTTTTTCGCATGGGAAGTAAGGCCTAGGTCCGGGATGCCACCGTCAGTGACGGCGCTAGCTTCTCTGCGGTCCTGCCTCTTGGGCGTAGGGTCGGTCTATCTCTTAGACACACCTGACCGGATTAAGTATCCTTCCATAACCCTCCGTATTGCGCTCAAGTTAGCACGCTTCCGAAGACAGCTTAGGGCGCGCAAGCGCCGCGTGCCGCAGAAAATCTGCGTTCTTTTCGTTATTAGCGCACAATCCGACCGGCGAAAGCACCGGTGCCGTCACCGGGGCAGCCGGGGCAGGCGCATGCGTTAAGGGGTAGGTCGGCTAGAGGCTCGCACGTTTCCCTACAGATTAATCCATGGTCCTTTCCCGAACAGGGCCCGCTGCTATCGTATTTCCCCGGTTGGGAAAGCGGATGCACATCAAAGACGTTCAGATCTACAAATCCTAAGCGGCTCTGCGCGGTAACACTGGACGCACAACTTCGAACGGGTACCCCGAAACGCAGGAATTACAAGCGCGAACGGAGCCGCCTCCGGGGCGTCAAGCTCGTCGTCTCAGATGCCCGCAGGCATCAGGGTGACCGTCACCAAGGCGGTTCTGGCGCGCAGTGGCCGACCGAGGTCGTCGGAAATCTTCCCGAACGACGATCGGTCATGCGCCTCGTCGGCGAAATCCTGCTCGAACAGAACAATGGGTGGCAGTGCAGCGGGCCAGACACATGACGTTGAACCCATCAGTCGGATGAGCGATGATCAAGCGTCAGCCTGGCAGCCGTGGCGCACTGCCCATCGCGCACGCGACCCTAGGTTCGTCGCAGGAAAACGTGTTGACTTTTCGGAAGGGCCGACCGTACAGCTTGCTGCGCAGCGGTTTCCGAAGGGAATCGAACAAACAGTCGACCTTGGCAATGCCGGCATCTCCGCCGCCACACGCAGCGTGTGGCGGATAGCGAACAAGTGCTGGCGACGACTACGTTATGCGGTGCTGTTGCAGACGCTGCTGCCCGAACCAGATACTGGTTGTGAGATCCGGATGCCGATATTTCTCGTCTGAACGTAGCCATCAAGTGCTTCCTGACCCTTCTCCCTTCCGTAGCCAGAATGCTTTACTCCACCGAACGGCGTTTCTACGCCGCCGACGTACCATCCATTCACGTACACTTGGCCAGCCCAAAGGCGATCCGCGCTCCAAAGAGCCCGGTCGATATCTCGGGTGAAAACACCCGCTGCCAAGCCCTGATCGGTGTCGTTGGCGAGATCGATCCCCATCACTGGGTCGTCGAAAA
>NZ_JAMYMK010000029.1:0-38400 GCF_040318565.1 Mesorhizobium sp. M1142 | reverse complement strand
TGCTTTATGGACTTCTTAGAAGTCCATGCCGCCACTCAAGCCCGCTTGCGGGCTTGAGCAACGTGAGTTCATGGGCGTGCTTTATAGACTTCTTAGAAGTCCATGCCGCCCATGCCGCCCATGCCGCCGCCGCCCATGCCGCCAGGCATGCCGCCGCCAGCCGACTCCTTCTTCGGAGCCTCCGCGATCATGGCTTCGGTGGTGACCAGCAGGCCGGCGACCGAGGCCGCGTCCTGCAGAGCCGTGCGCACAACCTTGACCGGATCGACGATACCCATGGCGATCATGTCGCCATATTCGCCGGTCTGGGCGTTGTAGCCGAACGTCGCGCCCTTGTTCTCGAGGATCTTGCCGGCAACGATCGATGCTTCCGCACCGGCGTTGGACGCGATCTGGCGGGCCGGAGCCTGCAGCGCGCGACGCACGATAGCGATGCCCGCGGTCTGGTCGGAGTTGGCACCGGTTGCCTTGATGGTCAGCGAGGCGCGCAGCAGTGCGACGCCGCCGCCCGGAACGATGCCTTCTTCGACGGCCGCGCGGGTCGCGTTGAGGGCGTCATCGACGCGGTCCTTCTTTTCCTTGACTTCCACTTCGGTCGCACCGCCGACGCGGATCACGGCAACGCCGCCCGCCAGCTTGGCGAGACGTTCCTGCAGCTTCTCCTTGTCGTAGTCCGAGGTGGTCTCCTCGATCTGCTGCTTGATCTGGGCGACGCGGCCCTGGATCTCGGCCTTCTTGCCGGCGCCGTCGACGATGGTGGTGTTCTCCTTGGAGATCGACACCTTCTTGGCGCGGCCGAGCATGTTGAGGCCGACATTCTCGAGCTTGATGCCGAGGTCTTCGGAGATGACCTGGCCACCGGTGAGAATGGCGATGTCTTCCAGCATGGCCTTGCGGCGATCACCGAAGCCCGGCGCCTTGACGGCAGCGATCTTCAGGCCGCCACGCAGCTTGTTGACGACCAGCGTGGCAAGGGCCTCACCTTCGACGTCTTCGGAGATGATGACCAGCGGCTTCGAGGTCTGCACGACAGCCTCGAGGATCGGCAGCATGGCCTGCAGGTTGGAGAGCTTCTTCTCGTGGAGGAGGATGTAGGCGTCTTCCAGATCCGCAACCATCTTTTCGGCATTGGTGACGAAGTAGGGCGAGAGATAGCCGCGGTCGAACTGCATGCCTTCGACGACTTCGAGCTCCGTCTCGGCGGTCTTGGCCTCCTCGACGGTAATGACGCCCTCATTGCCGACCTTCTGCATCGCTTCAGCGATCATCGAACCGACCGAAGCATCGCCATTGCCGGCGATGGTGCCGACCTGGGCAACCTCTTCCGAGGTCTTGATCTTCTTGGCGTTCTTGATCAGCGTCGCGACGACGTCGGCGACGGCGAGGTCGATGCCGCGCTTGAGGTCCATCGGGTTCATGCCGGCGGCAACCGCCTTGTGGCCTTCCTGGACGATCGACTGCGCCAGAACGGTCGCGGTCGTGGTGCCGTCGCCGGCGATGTCGTTGGTCTTCGAAGCAACTTCGCGGACCATCTGCGCGCCCATGTTCTCGAACTTGTCTTCAAGCTCGATTTCCTTGGCGACGGTAACGCCGTCCTTGGTGATGCGCGGTGCGCCGAACGACTTGTCGATGACGACGTTGCGGCCCTTGGGGCCGAGCGTGACCTTCACCGCGTCGGCGAGGATGTTGACGCCGCGCAGCATGCGCTCACGAGCGTCGCGGGAGAATTTTACGTCTTTGGCAGCCATTTTCAGCTCCTGGCAGGGGCTTGGATTAAGCCCGAAGATTTAAATGAGGGTGAGGCCGATATTCAGCCGATGATGCCCATAATGTCGGATTCCTTCATGATCAGAAGGTCTTCGCCATTGAGCTTGACTTCGGTGCCCGACCACTTGCCGAACAGGATGCGGTCGCCGGCCTTGACGTCCAGCGGGACGAGCTTGCCGGCTTCGTCGCGGGCGCCGGAACCGACGGCGATGATCTCGCCTTCCTGCGGCTTTTCCTTAGCCGTATCGGGGATGATGATCCCGCCCGCGGTCTTGGATTCGGATTCGACCCGACGAACGACCACGCGGTCATGAAGCGGGCGGAACTTCGACTTTGCCATTTTTTATTCCTCGATGAGAATGGTGAGAACAGTTCCTCCGTCCGGCGGCGCCGGACATGTGGTTAGCACTCATCTTGGGGGAGTGCTAACGTGGCGCTGAAATAGGCTGGCAGCCCGCGCGAGTCAAGACGCCCGGTGACCATTCTCAGGACGATTGCTTCAAACGGATACTTGACTAAGTCAACTAAATGGCTGATCTTGCCGGGCAGGAGGATGCCATGACCATTCATCATCACCCAGGCAAGGAGCGGATCGACGCGGTGCGGGCCTTCAACCGCTTCTACACCCGCCAGATCGGGTTGCTCGAGGAAGGCTTGCTGAAAAGCGACTTCTCGCTGACCGAAGCCCGGGTGCTCTATGAGCTGGCGCATCGCGATGGCCTGACCGCCACCGAGCTTGCGCGCGATCTCGGCCTCGATGCCGGTTATCTCAGCCGGCTGCTGAAGAAGTTCGAGGAGCGTGATCTGGTCGAGCGCGCCACGATCGAGGCGGATGCGCGGCGCTCGTCGATCGCGCTGACCAAGGCCGGGCGGCAGGCCTTCGCGCCGCTGAACCAGGGTTCGCACGAACAGGTCGCGGCTTTGCTCGAACGGCTTTCGGCTGCCGAACAGGACAGGCTGGTCAGGGCCATGCAGACGGTGCAGCGTCTGCTGGGCGGAAGTGCCGAGCCCAAAGTTCCCTATATGCTGCGGTCTCTGCAAGTCGGCGACATCGGCTGGATCATCCATCGCCAGGGCCTGCTCTACGCGCAGGAATATGGCTGGGACGAAACCTATGAAGCGCTGGTCGCCGAAATCCTTGGTGCCTTCGTCAAATCCTTCGATCCGAAATGGGAACGCAGCTGGATCGCCGAGCGGGAAGGGGAGGTCGTCGGCTCGGTCTTCGTCGTGCGCCAGTCGGACGCGGTGGCGAAGTTGCGCCTGCTCTATGTCGAGCCTTCGGCGCGCGGTCTCGGCATCGGCAGGCGGCTGGTCGAGGAATGCATCGGCTTTGCTCGAACCAAGGGTTACAGGACACTGACGCTGTGGACCAACGACGTGCTCACCTCGGCGCGCCGCATCTACGAGGCGGCCGGGTTCAAGCTGACCGACGAGGAGCGCCACCATTCCTTCGGCAAGGACCTGGTCGGCCAGAACTGGAATTTGGAGTTATAGCAGCGCCGCAGAATTTCGAGCATCGGCCTGCGGTCGCTCAGGTCGCAGGCTTAATGTTTTGGTTCAAGCGAAAGAGATTGGTGGGGTCATACTTGTTTTTTAGCGCGGCCAGCCTCGGATAATTCTCGCGGTAAGCCGCCAGAACCCGATCAATGCCCTCTTCGCCGAGATTGTTGGCGTAGACGCCGCCGGTCGAGAACGGTCTCATTGCATCCCACAGGTCACGCGCCCATCGGATGTGCGTTTCGTCGTCAGACGGATTGTCCCAGATCGATATCGGGAAACAATCGTAAAGAGCATCTCGGTTGGCATAGGGCGTTTCATCCATCGGTACTCGCGAGATGGCGCCGCCAACCTGCTGCAGGACCAGAAGCGACTCGCGGGGTGCGGTCATGTAAGCCGCAAGCATGGCATCGATCGCCTGATCTGTGATTTCGCGCATGAACTGCGCCTTCCAGTAGTAGCGCCGCCCGCGCGGAAAGAGGCTATCCCCGGCCGATTGAATTTGAAGATAGGGGACAGGAGCAATCTGGCACTCAACCGGCGTGCCATATTCTCTCAGAGGTTGAATGATTTGCTGGCCCTCGTCGAGTGGGCCGATGTAGCACGCCGATATGCTGAAGAAGCGTTCGCCCGAGGGCGCCGTCACAAGTGCTGCATCCAGGCTCAGCTCATCCGGGGCGCCGCTCGAGAACGCATGATAGAACCGCATCGCATCGCGTGCCTCTTCGTAGCGGTATAGCATCGATCCCGCGATGAGGAGCGGACCCACGGGATGGAGCTTGTATTCGAAGGTCGTGACTATTCCGAAATTGCCGCCGCCGCCCCGGATGCCCCAGAACAAATCTGCATTTTCGGCCGCGTTTGCCGTGAGCAACCGGCCGTCCGCCGTCACGATTTCGACAGCGACAAGGTTGTCGCAGCTCAGTCCATGTTTGCGGCCAAGCTTGCCGAACCCGCCGCCGAGTGTCAGTCCGGCTATGCCGGTATCCGCGTTGACACCCATGGTCGTCGCGAGACCATGGGCCTGTGTGGCTGCGTCGAACTCGCCCAGGTTCAAGCCGGCTTCTGCGCGCGCAACACGGCGGATCGGGTCGACTTCGATCCGCTTCATGCGGGACACGTCGATCACCACGCCGCCGTCGCATACCGAACTGCCGGCGACGTTATGGCCACCGGCGCGGACGGCGACGAGGAAGCCTTGTGATCGGGCGAAGTTGACCGCCGCGACGACATCGCTGGATTCGGCGCAATAGAACACAGCCGCCGGCCTCTTATCGACCATGCCATTCCAAACTCTGCGCGCCTGGTCATAGCCAGGGTCGTCCGGAAGGATCAGATCGCCGCGGATCGCCTGCCTGAGCCGAGCGATATCTGGCGCATGCAACGTCGGCCCGGAACCATCCATAAGCTTGAACATGCTCATCGACCCTTCGCGATCCGGCACGGTTGGACAGGCCGCTTTCGTTCACCGACATGTGTCGGATCAATGATCTCATGCGGCGCCATTCGCTGCAAAATCGAATATCTCAGTCGCTGGATGAGCTAAATTCATCTAAACTGCGTGGATGAGAAAACTTCCGCCGCTCGGATCGCTTCGCGCCTTCGAAGCCGCTGCCAGGCTGATGAGCTTCAGGAAGGCCGCGACGGAACTCGGAGTGACGCCAACGGCCATCAGCCACCAGATTCGACTGCTGGAGGAGGTCTGTGGGCAACTGCTGTTCCGGCGGCGCCCACGACCGCTCGTGCTCACAGGCGTGGGCGAACGGCTATTCCCGGTAATTTGCAGCGGCTTCGACGCTTTCGCTGCGGCAATCGCATCAGCCTCGGCCGGTGTTGGCCAACGTCCGTTGCGCGTGCGAGCCCAAATGCATTTGCCAGCCGATGGCTGGTTCCGCGCCTGTCGAAGTGGCGCGAACAGCATCCGAACATTCCACTGGAGATCATCGGGACAGACGCCGTTCTGGACCTGCAAGCCGGTGACGCCGACGTTGCGATCCGCTATGCGCGCAGGATGCCGCGGGACGTTCCCGCGCAGGAAATTTTCGGGACGCATTCTTTCCGGTATGCAGCCCGGATCTGCTGGCAGGAGGACACCGACAGATCGAGCGCGCCGCCGATCTGCTGCAATACCCGCTCATCCATTTCAATTGGACGAACCGCGACCCGGAAGCGCCGACCTGGCAGCGATGGCTGGCGATCGCACGCTCGATCGATCCCAGCATCCCCAATGCCAACCGGCCATGGGACTTGAGTTTCCGCGAAGAGCTGCACGCGATTGACGCGGTAGCGGCAGGCCAAGGCATCGCTATCTGCAGCGATGTGGTCGTCAGTGGCGAACTCGAGGCTGGCAGGCTGGTCAAGGCACATGATCTCTCTCTGCCAGGCTATGGCTTTTACCTTGCTGGCGTAGCCAATCACCCCCGACAAGCGCATATCGAAGCCTTTTCCGCCTGGGTGAGATCGATAGTCTGAGCATCTGAACGCCGATCTTCCGCATGCTCGTCACAAGCGCCCGGCGTAATAAATTGCTAACCACGATCGCCCTGCACCGATTGCCATGCACACTTACCGGCTTCTGGCACAATCGGGCTCCTTGAATTATGAGCACGCTTATTATATATGTCGCTCATGGTTTCCGACGGCATCGACAGATTGGGCTTTTTGATCCACGACGTGCAGCGCCTGATGCGCAAGCGCTTCGAGGCGCGCGCCAGTGGTTTCGGCCTTTCTTCAGCGCAATGGCGGCTTCTGGTACGTGTCGCCAAGGAGGCGGGGGTCGCGCAGGCGCGGCTTGCCGAGCTTCTCGAAATCGAGCCGATCAGCGTCTCGCGTCTTGTCGATCGAATGGAGGAGGGCGGCTGGATCGAGCGCCGTCCCGACGCAACGGACAGGCGAGTGCGCATGATTTTCCCGACCGCCAAGGCGAACGCGGCCTATGCCCACGTCAAGAGCCTTGCCGGCGAGGTCTATGAGGAATCGCTCGTCGGCGTTTCGCCGGAAGATCGCCGCGTCCTGGTCAAGGCGCTGGAAACAATGGTGCAGAATCTTGCAGATGGTGAGACGCCGCCCTCGGAAAAAGTGAAGAATACGGAAGGCGCAGCAACATGAACGCGGTAGCCAAACTAGATGAGAATGCGGCCAAGCTGGAGATGGAAGCTCCCGCGAAGCCGGCGGCAGCTCCGGTGACGGTCGCTCCGCAGGTAGCTCCGGCGCCGGTGGTGCCGAAGAAGAAGCGCCGTGCCGGCCGCTTCCTTTTGATGTTTGTGCTGCCCGCTGCATTGATCGCCGGCGGCAGCTATGTCTGGGTGACCGGCGGCCGCTATCAGGAGACCGAGAACGCCAATCTGCAGCAGGCCAAGGTGTTGATAGCCGCCGATACGGCGGGCCGCATCGTTCAGGTCGACATTTTCGACAACCAGTCTGTCAAGCAGGGCGACGTGTTGTTCGCCATCGATCCCGAGCCCTATCGGATCGCGTTGGCCCAGGCCGACGCGGCGGTGGCCGGCGCGCGGCTCAATGTCGAGCAACTGCGTGCGGCCTACAGCCGGGCGCTGGCGCAGGAGAAGTCCGACGAAAGCCAGGTCCAGTACGCGCAGTCTCAATATGACCGCGCCGCCGACCTTGCCCAGAAGGGCATCAACGCCAAGTCGTCGCTGGACGAAGCCAAGAACGACCTCGACAAGGCCAAGCAGCAGCTGGCCGTAGCCCAGCAGGGGATCGTCAGCGCCAAGGCGGCACTTGGCGGCAATCCCGACATCGAAACCGACAAGCATCCGACGGTAATGGCGGCGCTCGCCGCACGCGACAAGGCGGCCTACGATCTGGTCCAGACCAAGGTCAAGGCGCCTGCCGACGGCATCATCAGCCAGGCCGCTTCGTTCAAGGTTGGCCAGTATGTCGGTTCGGGCACGCCGCTGTTTTCGCTGGTCGAGACAGGCGACACCTGGGTCGACGCCAATTTCAAGGAAACCCAGCTCACCAACATGAAGCCAGGCCAGAAGGCCGAAATCGTAGTCGATACCTATCCGGGCAAGACCTTCGAAGCCACCGTCAAGGCGATCGGCGCCGGCACCGGGGCCGAGTTCTCGCTGCTGCCTGCGCAGAACGCCACCGGCAACTGGGTCAAGGTCACACAGCGCATTCCGGTCCGCCTGGAATTGGCCGATGCCGACGCCAAGGCGGCGCTGCGCACCGGCATGAGCGCTACGGTCACGGTGGACACCGGCGTTTCCCGCGGGCTGCCGAGCATTTTCCGCGGCGCCACGGCAGGCGAGGCCAAGTAAGGAGGCCGAACAGCGGCCGCATAGCAAACAGTGAGATGGATGCAGGATTGGTCCGAAGGAGGCGCAGGAAAAGTTGAATGCGTAAACGGGCTGCGCTGTAACCTGCCTGAGCAGACAACTCCGCGCAGGATCTTCGGTTCTCAGGTTTCCGGGCGGCAGGCGCCCGCTTGTCGAGACGCTCAGTTGATGTAACCCCCACATCGATGCTCGCGTCCCACCGCGATGAGGGTCTCTCTACGGCGAGGGCCTCGCCGTCCGGAAACCCAATGTACACGTTTTTGTTACCTGCTGGAAGTTTTACGTCATGAGCAGCCCAGAACCCTTTCGCGAAGTACCGCAGCGCGGCCTGATCACAGTCGCGCTCATGCTTGCGACGATCATGCAGGCGCTCGACACGACGATCGCCAACGTTGCGCTGCCGACCATGACCGGCGATCTCGGCGCCTCCCCCGACAACATCAACTGGGTGCTGACCTCCTACATCGTTGCCGCGGCGATCATGACGCCGGTGACCGGCTGGCTTGCCGACCGCTTCGGTCGCAAGGAGCTGTTCCTGACGGCCGTGGTCGGCTTCACCGTCTTCTCCATGCTGTGCGGCATCGCCTGGAGCCTGGAGACCATCGTTTTGTTCCGGCTCATGCAAGGCGTGTTCGGCGCCGCCATCGTGCCGCTGTCGCAGACCTTCCTGCTCGACATCAACCCTAGGGAACGCCACGGCCAAGCCATGGCCATCTGGGGCGCCGGCATCATGCTGGGACCGATCCTTGGCCCGACGCTGGGTGGCTGGCTGACCGAGAACTTCAACTGGCGCTGGGTGTTCTTCATCAACCTGCCGGTCGGCATCATCGCCTTCCTCGGCATGGCGGCGTATCTTCCCAGCGTCGCCCGGCGGGTGCGCAGCTTCGATTTCTTCGGCTTCACCATGCTCTCGCTCGGTGTCGGCGCGCTGCAGCTGATGCTCGATCGCGGCGGCGAGGTCGACTGGTTTTCCTCGATCGAGATATGGATCGAGCTCGGTCTTTCCATCACCGGCTTCTGGGTGTTCACCATTCACACATTGACGGCGGAGCACCCCTTTATCGACCCGAAGATCTTCCTCGATCGCAATTTCGTCACCGGGCTGGCGTTCATCTTTGTCATGGGCGTGCTCATCTTGGCGAGCATGTCGCTGCTGCCGCCAATGCTGTCGACCATCTTCGGCTATCCGACCCTCACCATCGGCATTGTCCTGGGACCGCGCGGTGTCGGCACGATGATCGCGATGCTGTTCGTCGGGCGGATCATGCACAGGATCGATGCCAGGATCCTCGTCGTCATCGGCTTCCTGCTGACCGCGCAATCGCTCTACACGATGTCCAGCTTCTCGCCGCAGATGGACGACTGGCTGATCCTCAGTTCCGGCGTCATCCAGGGCCTGGGAATGGGCATGGTGTTCGTGCCGCTGTCGACTGTAGCCTTCGCCACGCTCGACGCACGCTTCCGCACCGATGCCACGGCGTTGTTCAGCCTGGTGCGCAACCTTGGCTCGTCGATCGGCGTGTCGGTGGTGACGGTTTTGCTGGTACGCAACACGCAGATCAACCATGCCGAGCTTTCGGCCTACATCAATCCGTTCAATCCCAACCTCTGGGCGGCATCGCCGGCAGCGGCGGGCGGCGATCCGACGGCGCTGTCGCTGATGGATCGCATGGTCAATGTACAGGCGATGATGATCTCCTACGTCAATGACTTCAAGCTGCTGATGATGATGACGCTGCTTGCCATTCCGTTTGTTTTCCTGCTGCGCAAGCCAAAGGCCGCGCCGCCCGCCGGTGGGGCGCCTGCCGCGCATATGGACTAAGCCTCAGGGCTTACGGCAACCGCGACCGGCTCGAGGTTTCCGTTGGCTGTCCCGGTCGCGTCGCGTTGAGCCAGGTTCACCTGCCATTAGTATATCCGGACCAATATGCACTCGCTTTTGGGTTGAAGGCGAGCCTCCATTGCTTGCCTCAAGCATCAGCGGGAGGAATTGTGTTTGGCCACGAAATCATCCAGGCAAACCGCCGCAGCGCCCGAGTCCGCCAATCTGACGACGCTGGCAAAACTGGCGACTACCTCGTACGAAGTCCTCCCCTTCGCGCCACGATTGCGGCGCTTCAGGACCAGGCACTGCGGTTCCAGACCGCGATAGAGAACATCTCGCAAGGCATCTGTTTCTTTGACGCCGATGAACGGCTGATCCTGTGCAACCGACGCTACGCGGAAATCTATCGCCTTGCACCGGAGCAATTGCAGCCGGGTGTGGCGCTGCGCGAAATCGTCGAGCGGCGCGTCGCTGTCGGGACCTCGGCAATGAATGCGGACGCCTATCTGGGGTTGGCCCGGGCAGTCAATTCGGGCACGGCTTCGGGGAACTGGACAGCCGAGCTCGCCGATGGCCGGACAATTCAGGTCTGCCATCAACCGATGCCTGACGGCGGCTGGGTGGCCACGCACGAGGACATCAGCGAGCTCAGCGCCAATCGCTTGGTCGTTGACGAGCGTATCTCCTTGCAGACGCTGATCGACCTGGTGCCTGACTACATGTGGGTGAAGGACACCGAGAGCCGCTTCGTCGTCGCGAACCGAGCCATTGCGTCCGACAGCGGTCGGGACAGTACGAGCGACATGATCGGTCTGAGCGACTTCGACCTTCATGCGCCGGAACTTGCGCAGAAATTTCGCTTCATCGAGCAGCAACTGATGCGCGACGGACAACCGATGATCGACGAGGAAGAGTTCGTCATCGATGCGTCAGGCACCGGCAAATGGTTCCTGTCGACGAAACTGCCGTTGCGCAACGTTCAAAACAACATTTTCGGCCTCGTCGGCATTGCCCGCGACATCACTGCGCGCAAGCAGGCCGAAATCCTGCGCGACGGGCAGGCGCATATCCTCGAGATGATCGCAAAGAGCGCTCCCCTCGAAGATGTGCTCGAGCGGCTCATGCGTCTGGTCGAATCCCAACTGGCGGGGATATTCGGTTCGGTCTTGCTGCTCGACAAGGATGGCAGCCACTTGCGTCACGCCGCCGCGCCCAGCCTGGCGAGAGACTACACCGACGCCGTCGACGGCGCCGCGGTCGGCCCCGGAGCAGGGTCTTGCGGAACCGCAGTCTATCGGCGCGAGCCGGTGATCGTCGCTGACATCATGCGCGATCCGCTTTGGCAGGATTATCGCGAACTCGCGCGGCCGCACGGTTTGCGTTCATGCTGGTCGACCCCGATCCTGTCGCATCAGGGCGCCGTGCTTGGCGTCTTTGCGATGTATTCGATGACGGTGCGCGAACCGACCGAGGCCGAGACTCGCCTCATCGATTTCACCACGCGCATCGCCGGGATCGCCATCGAACGCAAACAGGCCGAAGACCGGATCCACTTCATGGCCAACCATGACGTGCTGACCGGGCTTCCCAATCGCGCCTTGTTGGAGGATCGGCTTTCACAGGCGGTCTTGTACGCCCAGCGATACGATCGCTGGGTGACGGTGGTGTTCATCGATCTGGACAATTTCAAATTCGTCAACGACACGCTCGGCCACAATGCCGGCGACGAGCTTCTGAAGACCGTCGCTAGTCGCATGGTCGACTGCGTAAGGGCGACCGATACCGTCGTGCGGCTTGGCGGTGACGAATTTGTCATCGTGCTGTTCGACCAGCCGGCGAACGTTGATCTCGTTTCCGAGACGTTGCAAAAGCTCAGGGCTGCACTTGCCGAGCCGGTTCGGCTCGGAGCACATCTGGTGCGGGCGACGGCCAGCATCGGCATTGCCAATTATCCCAAGGATGGAACGGATCCCGATACGCTGCTGGCAAATGCCGATGCGGCCATGTATCGCGCCAAGGAGTTCGGCCGCGACAATTTCCAGTTTTACGCTCCCGAGTTCAACACCAGGGCGCATGAAAAATTCGTGCTTCAGGAAGAGTTGCGAAACGCCTTGGCGCGTTCGGAATTCACGCTGCTCTACCAGCCGCAGGTGGACCTTCGGTCAGGTCGGATTTTTGCGGTCGAGGCGCTGATACGCTGGAACCATCCAACGCTTGGCACGGTAATGCCGACGATGTTCATCCCGACCGCCGAGGAGACAGGTCTGATCGTACCGATCGGCGACTGGGTTCTGCATGAGGCGTGCCGGCAGAACAAAGCCTGGCAAGACGCGGGACTGCCGCCCTTGACCGTTTGCGTGAACGTGTCGGCGCGGCAATTCAGGGAGCGCAACCTGATCGATCGCATCGTCAGCGCGCTGAAGGACAGCGGCCTGGAGGCCAGGTATCTCGAGCTGGAGGTGACCGAGAGCCTTATCATGCAGGATATCGAGCTGGCGGTCGCCACCATGAACGCCCTGCAAAGCCTGGGTGTCCAGATCTCGATCGATGATTTCGGCACCGGCTATTCCAGCCTCAGCGCACTCAAGACCTTTCCCGTGGCGCGGCTGAAGATCGACAAGTCCTTTATCAAGGATCTCGCCGCCGACGAGAACGATCAGGCCGTGGCCAGCGCGGTGATTTCATTGGGGCAAAATCTCAACCTGAGGGTCATCGCCGAGGGCGTTGAGACAGATGATCAGGTTGCTTTCCTGCGCAGGAACAATTGCGACGAAATGCAGGGCTATCATTTCAGCAGGCCGGTTTGCGCGCAGGACATCGAGGAATTGCTCGGCGGCGGCCGCAAAGACTGACGAATCGGTCGTCAGCAGGCTTCCGCCGACCAAATGGCGGAAGTTATCTGCCGAGCACAAGGCACCAGTAGCGAAGCGTGCTGTCGCGGCCGTCGCGCACGTAAGCGAGACCGAAGCGGGTGAAGCGCGGGTCGAGCATGTTGCGGCGGTGGCCTGGCGAATGCACCCAGATATCAAACAGCTTCTGCTGGTCGAAGCGGCCTTCGGCGATGTTTTCGGCGGCAGCGCCGGCAATGCCATTGTCTTTGACGCGCGAGGCAAAGTCCTTGCCCCAGCCGGTGGTGTGGTTCATTCGGCCGCCGCGCGCCATATAGCCGGCCTGCTGCAGCGCTGCCTGCTCGAGCTGCGCATCGGGGACAAGCGGCCCGAGACCCGCCGAAGCGCGGATGCCGGCCAGCGTGCCAGCGGCGGAGGCAGAGACACCGGCGCCTTCGCCGGTGGGCAGCACGGTGGCGCAGGCGACGAGCCCGGCAAGGGCGCCAAGGCCGGCAGCTCTGAGCAGCACGCGCCTGCTTAGGCTTGGTTGGGCCCCATAATTTTCGATTTTCGTAACGGTCATGCCCGCCTGACATAAGCGCGATCATGGCTTTTGCCGGGCGGGGCGGTGAAAATGCGTGATGATGGTTTCCGGCTCGATACCAGTCAGGCACGGACAGACAGTTTCTTTTGCCCCATCTCTGCGGCTTCACGAGCGCTGGCGAGGTATCCTCGGTTGCAAATTTTCTCTGGGGGATATCGCTTGCAGTGACGACCGGAGCGATTCGTACGCCTGAGCACCAAGCAGCCTCCGGTATTGGTCTTCGAGACGCTGATTGAAATCGTGGACGGTCCGGATCACCGCAAGCGCCGCGTCAGTTGCAACGATTAATTTGGCCCGTCGGTCGTTCGGATCATGCGAGCGCCGAACATAACCGAGGCGCTCCAGTTCATCGATCAACTCACCCATCGATGCTTTGCCAATGCCCGCACGCTCTGCGAGGACGCTGGGTCGGGTTCCCTCCGCGTCGATGTTGGCGAATAAAGCGCCGTGTTTGGGCTTGATTGCCGAATGGCCGCTCTCCCGGAGAACCTGGACCAAAGCGCTCGCCGACGATTGATAAGCATAGAGAAGCAGAGACTGCGTGTATGGCGGATTATCCATCTTTCCAAACTTATATGGTGTCCATATAGTATGGCAACCGAACTATATGACAGGAGGTCAGCATGGCTGCCGGCAACGTCCGAACTGAAGGGGTGGAAAGTGTCGCGCACAGGCTGATCGAAGCTTGGAATCGTCACGATGCTCGCGCCTTTGCCGCCGTATTCGCGGCAGATGCCGAATTTACAAACGTCTTCGGTATGCAGGCGACTGGACGTGACAAGATCGAGCAGTTCCATGCCCCAATTTTTGAGAAGATGTTCAAGCACAGCCACCTATCCGCGGAAAGCGTGCGGAACAGGCTTGTTCGCCCTGATGTTGCCACGCTCGACCTGCGGTGGTCCATGACTGGCGCACTCGATCCGATGGGAAACGAATGGCCGCGTCGGCTCGGATTAATCAGCGTAGTGGCGACGCGGGATCACGATGAATGGTTGATTGCAACGATGCACAATATGGAACTTGGAGACGATCAAATGGCAAAGTCTCAGGAGAAACTTCAAGAGGATAAGTAGGCTCTTCATTCACGTCAGAGTCGAAAGCGACAGCCATCCAGCATGGTCAGCCGATCTGATCGGGCAATGAGATCGAACGGCGGGTCAGGTGAATCGGGATTGGCGAGCCATGCTACAGGAGTTGGTGCTGGATGGCCCGCGCCTTGCCCGGTTTGGCCGGCCACAATGGCGCGCCATATAAGCCGGTCGCTTGGTCTTGCGGGATCTAATGTATGAACGGCTTGGCGCGCGCTGGGCTCTCGCCGGCAGTTCTTTGCGGCGCGGTGATCGCCGGTCGGCTATTCCGCCGCCACGAGTTTGGTTTCCGGCGTCGATGAAACCCGGCCGGCCCGATCGTCTTCGGTATGTTCCCACCAGTCGCCCAGGGCGTCGATAAGCGGCACAAGCTTGAGGCCGGGCTCCGTGAGGTCGTAATCCACGTGTAGCGGATAGCCGACATGCGCCGTTCGCCGCACGATCCCGGCTTCCTCCAGCTTGCGCAGTTCCAGCGCCAGGATGCGGTGCGACACTGCCGGGTTGTCACGCCTCAAATCGCTGAAGCGCTTGGTACCATCCTTGAGATAATAGAGCAGCAAGGTGGGCCATCGACCGCTGAGCACACGCATGGTCTCCTCGATCGGGCAGCGTGAGACGACATCTTTCATGGCGGGGACCTGGTTACAGAATAGTGCCTAATTTACATGGGGCGACCAGCGTTTAGGGTCAAGTTTCGCTGCGCAGCGTGACCCCTAACATGGAAGAGACAAAGAAATGGAACCTATTCTCCTTTACGGCTTCCCGCTGGGAAGTTCGATGGGGCTTGTCGCTGCTTTTGAACGCCTCGGACAACCCTATCGCCTGTGTCGTGTCGACATGCTCACTGAGATGAAGAACGAGGCCTATGCCAGCATCAACGGCCGTCAGGAAACGCCGGTGTTGATCACGGACGAGGGCAGGGTACTCACCGAGACCATGGCGATTGCCGCCTGGCTCGAAGCCCGCGATACGCAACGCCGTATCAGCTTCGATCCTCGCTCGCCGGAGGCCGACCGGATGCACCAGCTGGTCGCCTTCATAAACACCGGCTTCACCGCCGCCTTCACCCCGCTCTGGGCGGCATATGAAATGGAGTCGGCCGAACCGGTGCTGCTGGCGACTTTACGTGATTTCGGCCGCAAGGTCGTTACCAACCGCCATAACCAGCTTGAGGCGATGATCCTCGACACGGATTTCCTGATCGGCGAGCGGCTGACGCTTGCCGACACCACGTTGATCGGCGTGGCGCGCTGGGCGGAATTCCACCAGGCGGTCGACGGCGCCGCTTACCCAAAGTTGGCGGCGCTACGCCGCCGCATCGAAGCCGATCCGGCCGTGCAATACGCGCTCGCTGTCGAGGCTGGCGAAAAGCTCGCCGGGTCAGGCGCTTGCTTCGGTCACTTGCCGCTGGCCGAGGTGATCGATCGCTTCGCGGCGTAACTGTTCGCTCAGCGCCCGGCGCCCTGGCGCCGGGCGCTGGCGACAAGCACGCCCAGATCGGCTATCATGTCACCGTTCTTGAAGTGGCAGCTGCAGGCGGCCATCCTGGCGGTGACCGCCCCGACACACGGGAGAAAGGTTATGGCCGGCTTTCATGTCATGGCTGATGCACGTGGAATGCATGTACAGCCCACGGTGCGCCGCATCAGCACCGAGGATCTGATTGATGCGCTCCGTCTCGGCGTCGAGGATTTCTGGGCCAAGCCGTCGCATTATGTGTTCCTGTGCCTGATCTATCCGGTGGTCGGCCTGATCCTGACGCAGTGGACCTCGGGCTCGAACGCCATCCAGCTCATCTATCCGCTGATGTCCGGCTTCGCTTTGGTCGGTCCGTTCGCGGCTATCGGCCTTTACGAAATCAGCCGCCGGCGCGAGTTCGGCATGGATACATCCTGGTGGCATGCGCTCGATGTGCGCCACTCGCCGGCGCTCCCCGCGATTGCAGTCATCGGTATTATGCTGCTGGTACTGTTCCTGCTCTGGCTGTTCACCGCGCAGTCGATCTACACCGGCCTGTACGGCAATCAGCCTCCGGCCTCTATTGCCGGCTTTATTCGCGAGGTGCTGACGACCAGCAAGGGCTGGAAGCTGATCCTGCTCGGCAACCTGGCCGGGTTCGCTTTCGCCGCGATCGTTCTGGCGACGACCGTCGTCGCCTTTCCGCTGCTGCTGGACCGCGATGTCGGCGCGGTCTCGGCAGTCGAGACGTCGGCGCGCGCCGTCCTGACAAACCCGCTGCAGATGGCGCTGTGGGGCCTGATGGTCGCCGTGCTCCTGGTCATCGGCTCGATCCCGCTATTTGCCGGGCTTGCCGTCGTCATGCCCATCCTTGGCCACGCGACCTGGCATCTTTATCGCAGGGTGGTCGAACCGGAGCGGGCGGAGCAGGTCAGGCGGCCGATGTAGGACCGATCAGCGTTGCGCGTCGGTTGCCATCTTGACGGCCAGCGCGGTCAGCACCGTGCCCATCATCCAGCGCTGGATCACCATCCATAAGGGCCGCCCGGCGAGGAAAACCGCGATCGAGCCGGCCGTCACCGCGATGATGGCGTTGACGGTCAGGCTGATCGCTACCTGCGTGGCACCGAGCACTAGAAGCTGCGACAGCACGTGGCCCTTGCCGGGGCTGATGAATTGCGGCAGCAGCGACAGATAGAGCACTGCCACCTTCGGGTTGAGCAGGTTGGTCATCAGGCCCATCGCGAACAGCTTGCGCGGCCTGTCTTTCGGCAGTTCGCGGATATGGAAGGGCGAGCGCCCGCCGGGCTTCACCGCTTGCCAGGCGAGCCACAGCAAATAGAGCGCGCCGGCAAGGCGCAGCACATCATAGGCAAAGGGTACGGCGAGCAGCAGCGCGGTGATGCCGAACGCCGCCGACAGCACATAGAACAAGAAACCGAGCGCCACGCCGCCCAGCGAGATCAGCCCGGCCTTCGGCCCCTGCGACAGCGAGCGCGAGATCAGATAGATCATGTTCGGGCCGGGCGTCAGCACCATGCCGAGGCAGACCAGCGCGAAGGCAAGGTGGTTGGCGGGTTCAGGCAAGAGCGCATCTCCGGATGGGAACACTCACCACATGCTTCCATCATCCGCAAGGGCATGAGGGCAGGAGCCTTTGCGCCAGTGCGCCGGGCCTCCTGCCTTAGTTCCCGGACGACAATCTTGCGGACACAATGAAAGCTGGTGACAGGGCGAAGCGCTTCGGTTAATCCGGGCCGGCCGCTACGGACCGTCGGTCGCGGCGCTTGCAAGCATCATGGTACAGGGACAACGGCATGGCGGATTCGCCCGACATCATCGGTTCGCTCGCAGACTTGTCGGGAGCCTATTCAGCCATACTGTGCGACGTCTGGGGCGTGGTGCACAATGGCGAATGGCATTTCCCGGCGGCGGCTGCCGCGCTGATCGCTGCTCGCGCGGCGAGAATACCTGTCGTGCTGATCACCAATTCGCCGCGCCGCAGCGCCGACGTGGTGGCGCAGATGAACGCCATCGGCGTTCCTCCCGCTGCCTATGACCGTGTCGTAACGTCCGGCGACGTTACCCGCGATCTGATCGTCGAAGGGCCGCGAAAGATCTTCCATATAGGCGCCGATCGGGATTTCACGCTCTATGAGGGCCTCGACGTCGAGCTCGTCGAGGAGTTCGAAGCATCCGGCGTGGTCTGCACCGGCCTGTTCGACGACGAGGTGGAGAAGCCGGAAGATTATGCCGATCTTCTGCGGCGGCTGCGTGCCAGGAACCTGCCCTTCATCTGCGCCAATCCCGACATCGTCGTCGAGCGCGGCGAACGCATGATCTGGTGCGCAGGCGCTTTGGCCCGCGAATACGCACAGCTTGGCGGACGCACGCTGATCGCCGGCAAGCCGTACGCGCCGGTCTATGACGTCGCCATGAAGGAGGTCGCCGTCATTCTCGGCCGCCCGGTCGAGCGTTCGCAAGTTCTGGCCATCGGCGACGGCATGATGACCGACATCAAGGGCGCGGCCGACAATGGCTTCGACGTGCTCTACGTATCGGGCGGCATCCATGCCCGCGATTACGGTGAGACGCTGCAGCCGGATCCGGCTAGGCTCGCGGCCTTTCTGGAAAAATACGGCTACAGGCCGGTCGCGGTGATTCCCAGACTGCAATAGGTTCAAGCCATGACGGCAATGTTCGAACGCATTTCCGCAACCGCACCGCTGCCGGCCCATCTGCGCGGCGGCGTGGTGGCTATCGGCAATTTCGACGGCGTCCACCGCGGCCACCAGGCGGTGCTCGAACGCGCGCGCGCCGAAGCGGAGCGTCGCGGCGTACCCGCCCTGGTGCTGACCTTCGTACCGCATCCGCGAAAGGTTTTCAGGCCGGACATGCCGTTGTTCGTGCTGACACCGCCGCCGATGAAGGCGCGGCTGTTGTCGCATCTGGGCTTTGCGGCGCTGGTCGAGCAGCCGTTCACACGCGAGTTCGCCTCCTTGTCGGCGGAGGCTTTCGTCACCGGCGTGCTCGAGCGCAACCTCGGCATAAGCCACGCCGTCACCGGCTTCGATTTCCATTTCGGCAAGGACCGCCAGGGCGGTCCGGCCTATCTGATGGCTGCCGGCGAGCGCCACGGCTTCGGCGTCACGCTGGTCGATGCGTTTCGCGACGAAAGCGCCGAGGTGGTGTCGTCGAGCCGCATACGCACGCTGCTGTGCGAGGGCAATGTGGCCGAGGCCGCCGGCTTGCTCGGCTACCGTTTCACCGTCGAGGCGGAGGTGATCGGCGGCCAGCAGCTCGGCCGGACACTCGGCTTTCCGACCGCAAACATGAGGCTTTCGCCGGAAGCCACCCTCAAGGAAGGGATTTATGCCGTCCGCTTCCGCCGCGCCGACGGTTCCCTTCATGATGGCGTCGCCAGCTTCGGCCGCCGGCCGACGGTCGACGACAATGGCGCGCCATTGCTGGAGACCTTCGTCTTCGACTTTTCCGGCGACCTCTATGGCGAGATTTGTGCCGTGTCCTTCTTCGGCTACCTGCGCTCGGAGGTGAAGTTCGACGGGCTTGACGCGCTGGTCGCCCAGATGAAGCGTGACGAGGCCGAGGCGAAGGCACTGCTCGCCGGCGTCAGGCCGCTTTCCGGGCTGGACCGCGCGATCGCGTTTTGACAACCCGCGCCGTCGTCGTCCGCGTCGCTTCGCCCTGGGATGATGAAGCTGGGGATTTCAGCCAATCTCGAAGGTATGCGATAGAAATGAACGACGAGCATTACCTGTCGGCGTCCTGCAATCCGCCATGTCGATCACAATTTATCTCTTCAGCGCCAGGCCGACGGCAATGAAGGTCCAGCCTTGGAAAATCAGGTCGACGGCTAGGAACAGGCCGAGCACCCACACGCTGTTGAACGGCCAACCCATGGCGATGACCAGTCCCGCCAGCGCGCTGATGACGCCGGCCGTGACCACCCAGCCCCAGCCCGGCTGCGGCCGGTGGCTGTAGCCGACCCAGGCCCTGAGCACGCCTGAGGCAAGCAGCGCGACCGCCAGGAGGAATGTCAGCACCGCCGAGGCCAGCAGTGGATTGTAGAAGGCGAAGAACCCGGCGACGGCGTAGAGAAGCCCGCTGAGCAGCCAATAGAAGAAGCGGCCCCATGTCTTCACGCCGAAGGCATGGATGATCTCGACAATGCCGGCCATCAGCATCAGCCAGCCGACGACATAAACCGAGGCGACGGTTGCGATGAACAGATTGCCGAAAGCAATGCCGCCGAAGATGAGCAGCAGCACCCCGAGCGCGACGAACCATCCCCACTTCGCCCGCGTCTGGCCAATGGCGTCTTTCATGGCATCGCTGTGCACGGTCATTGCCCTTCTCCGTCAAGGTTGCCTAGCTTCTTTGTTCCGAAAGGTAGCGCCGATCGCCTTGCCCGTCCAGCGAGCAGGCTGTGAGCGCAACACTCCCGAGCGATCCGCTTGCCAGACCTTCGCTTTTTATCCGAAGCGGCCAAATACCAGATGGAATATTCGATCGTGTGCAGCGGTGGGCCAGCGCTAAAAGATGACAAGCGGGTTTACGGGCGACCCCCGTCGTCCCGTGTATTCGCCATGGCGCAAGTGAAACGAAAAATTGCCAGCGCTGGAATTGGCCCTTTATCGATGACGTGCGGCTGCTGCTGTATACCGTTTTCTACGCTTGATGAGGCTGGGGAAGCAAAATGAGCGATATGGACGAACACCGCGATCTGCTGGAGATCAATGCCATCCGCAGGCTGTTGACGTCAAAACCACGAACGGTCCGCTGGGACGAACGCCGGGCACGGCTCGACGAAGTCGGTTCGGTCTGGCCGGTCGCGGAGGACATCCGATGCGAGCATGTGGTTTTCGATGGCCTCGAGGGAGAGTGGTCCCTGGCGCCTGGCAGTGACAGGGATAAGATTCTGCTCTTTTTCCACGGTGGCGGCTACTGCTCCGGCTCTCTTAAAAGTCATCGTCGAATGGTGACCGAGGCAGGTCGGGCAATGGGAATGCGCACCCTCGCGATCGACTATCGACGCGCGCCGGAACATCCTTTCCCTGCGCAACATGAAGACGCACTCACCGCATGGCGCTTTCTGAGGCGGCAAGGCATCGCGCCGGATCGCATCGTGGTTGGGGGAGACAGTGCGGGCGGCAATCTCACCCTGTGCCTGGTCAGTATATTGCGCACGGCAGGCGAGCGGTTGCCGCGATGTCTTTGGCTGTGTTCGCCCTGGACGGACCTTTCGATGTCCGGCGCGACACTATCAACCAAGGACGCAATCGACCCTATCATCCACCGGGCGTATTTGGGGGAACTGGCAACCGCCTATGTTCCCAATGGCGTTGGTCGGCGCGATCCGCTGATCTCGCCTTTGTTCGCCGATCTGAGCGGATTTCCCCCAATGCTTATACAAGTCGGTTCGGCCGAGACGCTGTTGTCGGACGCAACTCGGCTCGCGGAAGCCGCTGGCGCGGCTGACGTCAAAGTACGTCTCGAAATTTGGCCGCATATGATTCACGCTTGGCCGGTTTGGAATGCGGGGCTGGGTGCCGGTCGGCGCGCTCTTCACAGCGCGGGCATGTTTGCCCGCGAATATTTATAACCCCTGCCGAGGCAGCTGCTGGCGCATTCCAAACGTCTTGATCTGGAATCTTGGTGCGCCAGTACAATTCGCTGCAATGCGGAAAACAGCCCGGCCAATGCCGCCAACGTTACGGACATTAAGTCAAATTTTACCGAACTGGCGCCATGGCTTGGATAAAGGCTGATAGTGTTCGTCAACGCGTTCGACGTATGGAGTAATGATGCGGTCTGTCCCGACGGTCTTGGCCGCATTCATGCTCGGCGCCTGCGGCGTTGCCAAGGCAGGCGAGGGCACCTTTGGCTGGATGTCCGGAGACTGGTACCTGACGGTCGGCGCCACCGGCATGGTTGCCCCGAATTTCGAAGGCGGCAAAAAGTACCTGCTCAGCGCCTCGCCGATCATCTCGCTCGGCAAAGCTGGTCCCGCGGCGCGCTTCACCTCGCGCAACGACAATATCTCGTTGGCATTGATCGACGATGGCGGCGTCCGCGCCGGCCTGACAGGCAAGTTCCTGTTTTCCCGCGACGGTGGTGATGCCGACGAGTTGAAGGGCCTCGACCCGGTGCGCTGGGGCGGCGAGGCCGGCGGCTTCTTCGAATTCTATCCTTTGGATTGGCTGCGTGCCCGCGCCGAATTGCGGCATGGCATTCGCGCCCATAACGGCTTTGTCGCCGACATCGCCGCCGACGCCTTTTACGATGTGACGCCCGATGTCAGGATTTCGGGCGGGCCGCGCGTTTCATTCGCCTCATCGGACTATTTCGACGCCTATTACGGCGTTGATGCCGAGGAGTCCCTGGCCTCGGGGCTCAGCGAATATCATCCCGGTGGCGGGGTGAAGTCGGCGGGCCTGGGCGGCGCGGTGACCTGGAAGGTGACCGAGCCGATGACGGCCAGTCTGTTCGGCGAATATTCCCGCCTGATGGGCCCGGCCGGCGATTCCAGCCTGGTCAAGGAGCGCGGCGATCGCAACCAGTTCACGATCGGCGTGTCGACAACCTACCGCTTCGATTTCTCGATGTGAGCGGGCGGGCGTCGGCTCATTTGATCAAACGGCTGTCGAACGGATAATGGTATAGGCCCGCAATCGTAATGCGTGACGCATCGTCATGGGTCGGGTTGAGCAGATAGTTGTTTGCCTTGCGCATTATGATCGAAGGAATTTTCATGAGCGCGTAACGATTGGCCGAGAGAAAGTCCGTGCCCTGTCGCCGTGTCGATTCCATGTCCTTGTCCCAGCCGTCCTGAATAACCGGTTCGGTCATTTCTATTCCGTCCGGAACGTCGATTTCGATAAGCTGGTAGGTTTCCGGAACGGTTTCGCGCGTCGCATGCACCAGTATCTCCAGCAGTGCCGTCGAAGGGTGGTCGGTGCAATAGACGATGGGCATTCCGCGCCTGTTCCATCTTCCATCAACGAGCGTTCCGCCACGACCCGAGAGATCCGCGAAACTGGAGATGCGCCAGATGCGCATCGTCAGGCAAGCATGCCAAAGTCGATACGGATAAGCTCTTCGGAAACGACGTGGGCGCCGGTCTCTGTCTCAAGGAGATCGATCGGCCTTGCACCATCCAATGCTATGATCTCGCTTCTCAGCCAACGCTGGGCTTTCTCATGGCTACCGAATACCCGATCCGCCTGCTCGGCGATGCGTTCAAGGCGCAGGGCGCGGTCGGATTCAGCTGGCGAAAGCGGCTCGGCATGTTCCTTGCGACGCGCCAGCGTGCGGCGGGGGGCAACGATACGATAGAGTTCTTCGCTACTGAAACCCAGACTGCGCAGATGATCGATCTTGTCCGTAGGGACGGAAAAGTCGCGTGTTGCGCGAATTGCCCTTGCTGCGACCGACATGAATTGTTTCCTTGGCACTGCAGGCCATTTGCCTACAAATGTATGCGCAATTGGCACCTAACGCAAGGAAGCATCAGAGTTCGGGCTTTTCAATATCGCCTGTCTCGGTTAAAAGCCCAGCCATGACGAGCTTTTCGCGCCTTCTCGCGACTGCGATACGAATTACAGGCCCGGTGTTCCGGGCGGCTTGACCGCCGCCGGGGCCGCCGGGAATCTTGCGCGCGGCCTCTCGCGCTTTTTCCAGATCATCAACGCATATCGCCCAAAAGTGGGTCCGGTTTTGGGAAGACGATATGCGTCAAAGCGAAGAACTTCAACGCCCGGGCTCTTTTGCCGCCGGCAACGCATATGGCAGACGAATGACTGATACCGAGACCGCCGAGACGATCGACTATTCCAAAACGCTCTACCTGCCGCAGACGGATTTCCCGATGCGCGCCGGTTTGCCGGAAAAGGAACCGCTGCTGGTCAAGCGCTGGCAGGACATGGACCTTTACCGCAAGTTGCGCGAAGACGCAGCCGGCCGCGAAAAATACGTGCTGCACGACGGCCCGCCTTACGCCAATGGCAACATCCATATCGGCCACGCGCTGAACAAGATCCTCAAGGACGTCATCACCCGCTCGTTTCAGATGCGCGGCTATGACTCGAACTATGTACCCGGTTGGGATTGCCACGGCCTGCCGATTGAATGGAAGATCGAGGAGCAGTACCGCGCCAAGGGCAAGAACAAGGACGAGGTGCCGGTTAACGAGTTCCGGCAGGAATGCCGTGAGTTTGCGGCGCACTGGATCAAGGTGCAGGGTTCCGAGTTCCAGCGCCTCGGCGTCGTCGGCGACTTCGACAATCCCTATACGACGATGGCTTTCCACGCCGAGGCGCGCATCGCCGGCGAGCTGCTGAAATTCGCCATGTCCGGCCAGCTCTATCGCGGCTCCAAGCCGGTGATGTGGAGCGTCGTCGAACGCACCGCGCTGGCCGAGGCGGAGGTCGAATACCAGGACTATGAGTCGGACACGATCTGGGCGAAGTTTCCGGTCGTCAGCCTCGCTCGCCAGGTCATCAACATCGAGGATGGACAGCCAGCCCTGGATCCCAAGCTGACGCAGACGTCGCTCGATCTGCTTGATGCCAGCGTCGTCATCTGGACGACGACGCCGTGGACAATCCCCGGCAACCGCGCCGTCAATTACTCGCCGCGCATCAACTATGGTCTCTATGAGGTTACAGCGGCCGAGAACGCCTTTGGTCCCCAGCCCGGCGAAAAGCTGATCTTTGCCGAGAAACTTGCAGACGACGCTGCCGCGAAGGCCAAGGTCACCCTGAATCGGCTTCGCAACGTTGGCGCCGAAGAGCTTGAAAATCTTACGCTTTCGCATCCCCTCAAAAGTCTGGGTGGCGGCTACGATTTTCCCGTGCCCATGCTCGCCGGCGATCATGTCACCGACGATGCCGGCACCGGATTCGTCCACACCGCGCCGGGACACGGCCGCGAAGACTTTGACGCCTGGATGGATGCCGCCTCTGACCTTCGCCAGCGCGGCATCGACACTGCGATCCCCTTCACCGTTGACGATGCCGGCTTCTTCACCAAGGACGCGCCGGGCTTCGGCCCGCACCGCGAGGGTGGAGCGGCGCGCGTCATCGACGACAATGGCAAGAAGGGCAACGCCAACCAGGCTGTCATCGACGAGCTGATCAAGCGCAACGCGCTGTTCGCGCGCGGCCGCCTGAAGCACTCCTATCCGCATTCCTGGCGCTCGAAGAAGCCGATCATCTTCCGCAACACGCCCCAATGGTTCGTCTATATGGACCAGGAGCTTGGCGACGGCACGACGCTGCGCGGCCGCGCGCTGAAAGCCATCGACGATACCCGCTTCGTGCCCGCCGCCGGCCAGAACCGCATCCGCGCCATGATCGAGGAGCGCCCCGACTGGGTGCTGTCGCGCCAGCGCGCCTGGGGCGTGCCGATCGCCGTCTTTGCCGATGCCGACGGCAACGTGCTGCGCGACGAGGCAGTCAACCAGCGCATCATGGACGCCTTCGAGAAAGAAGGCGCCGACGCCTGGTTCGCCGCCGGCGCCAAGGAGCGGTTCCTCGGCAATCACGATGCCTCGAGATGGCAGCAGGTCATGGACATCCTCGATGTCTGGTTCGATTCAGGCTCGACGCATGCCTTCACGCTTGAGGACCGGCCCGACCTGAAATGGCCGGCCGACCTCTATCTCGAAGGCTCCGATCAGCATCGCGGCTGGTTCCACTCGTCGCTGCTCGAAAGCTGCGGCACCAGGGGCAGGGCGCCCTATGACACCGTTGTCACCCATGGCTTCACCATGGATGAGGAGGGGCGGAAAATGTCGAAGTCGCTCGGCAACACGGTCGTGCCGCAGGACGTCATCAAGCAGTCCGGCGCCGACATCTTGCGGCTGTGGGTGGTGACGACCGATTATTGGGAAGACCAACGGCTCGGCAAGAACGTGCTGCAGACCAATATCGACGCCTACCGCAAGCTGCGCAACACCATCCGCTGGATGCTGGGCACACTCGCCCATGACGACGGCGAGGAGGTGCCGCTGGACAAGATGCCGGAGCTGGAGCGGCTGATGCTGCACCGGCTCGCCGAACTCGATGAAGTCGTACGCTCGGGCTACGACGCGTTCGAATTCAAGCGCATCACCCGCGCGCTGCTCGACTTCATGGTGGTCGAGCTATCGGCCTTCTATTTCGACGTCCGCAAGGACGCGCTTTACTGCGAAGCGCCTTCCAGCGTGAAGCGCAAGGCTTCCGTGCAGGTGGTGCGCCATCTCTTCGACTGCCTGGTGAAATGGCTGGCGCCGATGCTGCCCTTCACTATGGAAGAGGCTTGGCTCGACCGTCATCCGGATGCGGTCTCGGTGCATCTCGACCAGTTCCCGAAAATCCCGGCGGACTGGAAGGACGAGGCGCTGGCGGAGAAGTGGCGCAAGGTGCGGCAGGTCCGCCGTGTCGTCACCGGCGCGCTGGAAATCGCCCGCGCGCAGAAGGTCATCGGCTCTTCGCTGGAAGCGGTGCCGGTCGTCACCCTCGACGATGCCGCGCTCGAAGCGGCGATCGCCGATGTCGATATGGCCGAGATGGCGATCACCAGCGATCTGGTAATCGTGCACGGCAAGGCGCCGGCGGGCAGCTTTACCCTCGACGACGTTAAAGGCGTCGCCGTGGTCGTCGAGAAGGCGGAGAACCGCGGCCTGGTGAAGTGCGCGCGCTCTTGGCGCTACACCGCCGATGTCGGCTCAGATCCGGAATTCCCGGATGTTTCGGCCCGTGACGCCGCTGTCCTGCATGAACTCAAGGCTTTGAGCCGCCTCTAAGGCGGTGCACAAATGCCACGGCGGGCAGCCGATCGGCCCCGGCGCGTTGCCCTTAACGAGTGGTTGAGGTAAACACGCGAAACTCCGGACGACAAATTGTCGCCGGAATTCCGTCGGAAGAGCATAGGCGACGGGGACCGGACCTTTCTTTGGCCGGCGGCAATTTAGAGGCTGTCTACAGTGGGACTTTTTGGCATGACCGAGAGAACTTACGCGCGCGTTGCGCTGCTGGCGCCGCTTGTCGTATCGGGCCTCGCCTTGTCCGGCTGCATGGGCTCGCCCACTTACGGGACCGACAAGCCTGCTGCCTCGCAGCTTGCCGACGACCTCACTGGGGCTTTTTCCTTTGCACCCAAGCGCAAGAACAACATCGACTACAAGCCGCGCCCCACGCTGGTGAAGCCAGGGCCGGGGCAGAAGGAAGTGTTGCCGCCGCCCCAGGAAAGCATCGAGACGGCAAGTGCCGAATGGCCCGAATCGCCGGAGCAGCGCCGTGCCCGCCTGCGCGCCGATGCCACCCTGCATCAGGACGACCCGGCCTACCAGGCGCAGATTGTCGATGACGTGCAGACCGACCCGGTGGCCGTCAAGGCCGCGATGGCGCAGTCGGCTTCGAGCCATCCGCCGGCCTGGACTCCAGCGGAGTCGGACAAGGGCCGCGCCGCGGAAGTCAAGCGCCGTCTGGCTGAAGGCAAACAGGGCGACCCGACCACCCGCAGATATCTGAGCGAGCCGCCGGTGCAATACCGCGCCGCCGCCCCCACCGCGCCGGTGGATGACCTCGGCGAGGATGAGTACAAGAAGGAACGCCGCCTCAAGAAGGAGGCGGCCGCCAAGAGCAAGAGCGGCGGCATGTTCGACTGGCTGCCTTGGTAGCCTGACAGCGCCAGAGACGTTCTTGCCTGGATTGGCTGACTTGGATTTGGACCGTCTGCCGGACTGGAAAATCAGGGTCCGCGTCGCTCGCGAAAAAAGTCTTTCAGCAGCGCTGCCGCAGCGTTCTCGGCCATGCCCGGATAGATGTCGGGCACATGGTGGCAGGTCGGTGACGTGAAGAAGCGAACGCCGTTGACCACTGCGCCGCCCTTCTCGTCGGCAGCGCCGAAATAGAGCCGGCGCAACCTGGCGAAGGAGATGGCGCCGGCGCACATGGCGCACGGCTCCAGCGTCACATAGAGATCGTGGCCGCTGAGCCGCTCGCTGGAAAGCTTGCGGCAGGCTTCGCGGATCGCCAGCATCTCGGCATGAGCGGTGGGATCGGCGAACTCGCGGGTGCGGTTGCCGGCACTCGCAACGACCGTATCGCCGCCGACGACGACCGCGCCAACCGGCACCTCGCCACGCTGGGCGGCGGCTTCGGCTTCTTTCAGCGCCAGCGCCATGAAATCCTGCCGCTTCACGCGGTTTCCATTCCGATTATCTCCTCGCCACTAGAGCGCGATCCTGTTACTACCCGCGCAAACGAGCAAAGGCCACATGGACGACAAAAACAAGAAATTCCCGCGCAAGGCCGGCCCGAAGCCGGCAGGGCCGCGTGGTCGCGATAGCGCTCCCGGCAAGGGCGGCAAGCCGTCCTTCGGCGCCAAAAAACCCTACACTCCGCGCGGCGACCGGCCGGCGGCGGCCGAAGGCGAACGGCCGAAGCGCGACTTCAAAGGCGACCGGCCATTCAGCAAAGGGCCGCGTCCGGAAGGCAAGCCTTATGAACAGCGCGAGGGTCCACGCAAGCCGTACGCACCGCGCGGCGACCGGCCAGCGGCGGCCGAAGGCGAACCGCCGAAGCGCGACTTCAAGGGCGGCGACCGGCCGTTCAGCAAAGGGCCGCGTCCGGAGGGCAAGCCTTATGAGAAGCGCGAAGGTCCGCGCAAGCCCTACGCGCCGCGCGGCGACCGGCCGGCCACTGCCGAAGGCGAGCACGGCGAATGGCGCTTCGACCGTCCCAAGCGTGACTTCGGCGATCGTCCCAAGCGTGATTTTGGCGGCGATCGGCCGCAAGGTGGACAAACGGCACGGGCGGGGTCGGACGGCGGCTTCAAGCCGCGCCCGCGTCGCGTCGAGCTAACGGAAGAAGCCGGCGAACGCATTGCCAAGCGGCTGGCGCGTGCCGGCCTGGCCTCGCGCCGCGACGCCGAGGAACTGATTGCGGCCGGTCGCGTCAAGGTCAATGGCAAGGTGTTGTCCTCGCCGGCCTTCAACGTGATGCCCGGCGACATCATCCATCTCGACGGCATGGAGATCCCGCCGATCGAGCGCACCAGGCTGTTCCTGTTCCACAAACCGGCCGGCGTGGTCACCACCAACCGCGATCCCGAAGGCCGCAAGACCGTCTTCGATGTGCTGCCCCCCGGGCTGCCGCGGCTGATGACCATCGGCCGGCTCGACATCAACACCGAAGGCCTCCTGCTGCTCACCAATGATGGCGGCCTGTCGCGCGTCCTCGAACTGCCGGCCACCGGCTGGCTCAGGCGCTACCGCGTGCGCGTCCACGGCAAAGTCGAGGAAAGCGCGCTTGCTGGCCTGCGCGAAGGCCTTGCCGTCGACGGCATCTTTTATGGCGCCATCGAAGCGACGCTCGACCGCGAGCAGGGCTCGAACGCCTGGCTGACACTCGGCCTGCGCGAAGGCAAGAACCGCGAGGTCAGGAATATCCTGGGCTCGCTCGGTCTCGACGTGACGCGGCTGATCCGCATTTCCTACGGGCCGTTCCAGCTCGATGATTTGCCGGAAGGCCATGTGCTGGAGATCAAGGGCCGCGTGCTGCGCGACCAACTCGGCGAGCGTCTGGTCGAAGAGTCCGGCGCCAATTTCGACGCCGATATCGCCAAGCCGTTTTCCAACAAGCCGGTCAGGCGTGAGCGGGAGGAGGAGCCCGAGCGGCCGAAATTCACCCGCGACGGCGAACGCCGGCCGATCGGCGAGGGCGGCCTGATCAAGAACCGCAAGCGTCGCGAAGGCAGCCGCGACGAAGCGCTCGGCAAGCTGTCGACAAGCCCCGACAGGAGCTTTGGGCCGAAAAAGAGCTTTGGCGAGCGTGGCCCCAGACCTGAACGCAGCGACTTCGGGGACAAACCCCGTGGCGACAAGCCGCGTGGCGGCTTCGGTGGGAAGAAGTCCGAACGCGAGCAGCGGCCGATCGAGCCGCCGGGCCAGCGCAAGGCCAATGTCTGGATGGCGCCGGGCGCACGGCCGATCGGCAAGGGCAGGGCGGAGGCAGACGCCGCCAAGGCGGCAGAAAACAAGGCGCGCAAGGCCTCGTTCAAGCCGTCTTACAGCAAGCCCGGCGGCAAGCCGCAAGGCGGCGGCGCAAAGCCGTTCGGCAAGCCACGCGGCGAGCGTCAGGATGGCGGTGGCGACCGGCCGCGCGGCGGCCCGAAGGGAAGCAATGCGGATCGTCGGCGGTGAGTTTCGCGGGCGTCCGCTGGCGACGCCCCGCACCTTTGCCATCCGCCCGACCACCGACCGCACGCGTGAGGCGGTCTTCAACGTGCTGGCGCATCGCTTTCCCGAAAGACTGGACGGCGCGCGGGTCCTCGACCTGTTCGCCGGCACCGGTGCGCTCGGCCTCGAAGCGCTGTCGCGCGGCGCCTCCTACGCTGTCTTCATCGAGGAATCCGCCGAAGGGCGCGGCGTGATCCGCACCAATGTCGAGGCCTTCGGCCTCACCGGCCGCACCAAGATATTCCGCCGCGACGCGACGGGCTTGGGCGAGGCGGGCACCATCGCCGCATTCGGCCTGGTCTTTGCCGATCCGCCCTATGGCAAAGGCCTTGGCGAACGTGCCTTGCGCTCGGCCAAGGCCGGCGGCTGGCTCGCCCCCGGCGCGCTCTGCATCGTCGAGGAAGCGACGGCGGCGCCGTTCGAGACAGGGCCGGGCTTTTCGGTTGTCGACGAGCGCAACTATGGCGAGACGGTCATCCGGTTCATCGAGGCCGCCTGAGTTCGGTGTCCGCGATGGCGCCTTCAAAATGACGCACAATTCGCTTTGCCTCGACCAGCAACCCCGCCTATCGTCCCACCACCAAACCGGAGCCATCTATGACATTTCAGGCTGAATGGCTGCGCGCAACGCTCTTGGGGCTGGCTCTGGTGATGGCCGCGCCGGCTCTGGCGGGCAACAATCCCGACGACGGCGTCGTGACCGATTTCCTGCTCGACAACGGCATGGAGGTCGTGGTCATCCCCGATCACCGCGCCCCGATCGTCACCCATATGGTCTGGTACAAGATCGGCAGCGCCGACGAGCCGCCGGGCAAGTCCGGCATCGCCCATTTCTTCGAGCATCTGATGTTCAAGGCGACCAGCAGCCATGCGGCCGGCGAACTCGACCGCGCCGTCGCCGCCATCGGCGGCTCGGACAACGCCTTCACCTCCTACGACTACACCGCCTTTCACGAGACGGTGGTGCCGCAGGCGCTCGGTGAGATGATGGGCTTCGAGGCTGACCGCATGCGCAACCTCATCCTCACCGACGATGTCATCAAGACCGAGCGCGACGTCATCCTCGAAGAGCGCCGCTCGCGCATAGATAGCAATCCGCAGGCGGTGCTCGACGAAGAGATCGACGCCACGCTGTGGCAGAACCAGCCCTACCGCATTCCGGTCATCGGCTGGATGCAGGAGATGGAGAAGCTGAACCGCACCGACGCGATGGCCTTCTACAACAAGTACTATACACCCAATAACGCCGTGCTGGTGGTGGCCGGCGATGTCGAGCCGGAAACGGTCAAGGCGCTGGCCGAAAAGACCTATGGCAAGGTCGCGCGCGGCCCGGATCTGCCGCCGCGCATCCGCCCGGTCGAGCCGGAACAGAACACCAGGCGTACGGTGACGCTGACCGACGGGCGCGTCAGCGTGCCGAGCCTTACCACGCAATGGGTGGTCCCGTCCTATCACACGGCAAAGCCGGGCGAAGCCGAAGCGCTCGACGTGCTGTCCGAAATCCTCGGCGGCGGCAACCGCAGCCGGCTCTACCAGGAGCTTGTCGTCAGGCAAGGCATCGCCGCGACGGCCGGCGCCTTCTTCCAGGGCACCATGCTCGACGACACCAATTTCACCGTCTACGGTGCGCCGCGCGGCGATGCCAAGCTTGCCGACGTCGAGGCCGCGGTCGACGCCGAGATCGCCCGCATCGCCAAAGACGGCGTCACCAGCGACGAGCTGGAAAAATCCAAGGACCGTTTCGTACGCTCGATGATCTTTGCCCGCGACAAGCAGGAGGACATGGCCAACATCTATGGCTCGACACTCGCCACCGGCGGCAACGTCCAGGACGTTCAGCAATGGCCGGACCGCATCCGCAAGGTCACCGCCGACCAGGTCAAGGCGGTCGCTGCCCGCTATCTCAATCTCGACCACGCAACGACCGGCTATCTTCTGCCGCAAACCCAAGCTGGGAATTGATGTGATGATGAGCCAGCATGGTCCCGCTCTGCCTTCTCCCCTCGTGGGCTCCTCCCCTTCTCCCACAGGGGGAGAAGGGAAGCGCCAGCACGCCGGCCCGCTTCTAGCAACCCTCATCCTCTCCCTCGTCTTCCTCGTCCTGCCCGCGCTTTCCGCCCGTGCTGCCATGAACATCCAGGAGGTGACCTCGTCGAAGGGCATTACCGCCTGGCTGGTGGAGGATTATTCGGTGCCGATCGTCGCCATCCGCTTCGTTTTCGATGGCGGCGCGACGCAGGATCCGCCCGGTAAGGAAGGGCTTGCCAATCTGATGAGTGGCCTGTTCGACGAAGGTGCCGGCAACCTCGACAGCGAGGCCTTCCAGATCAAGCTTGACGAGGTCGGCGCCGAGATGAGCTTCGATGCGCAGCGCGACGGCATCTACGGTTCGATGCGCATGCTGGCCGACCAGCGCGACGGCGCCTTCGATCTGCTGCGCGTGGCGGTCAACCAGCCGCGCTTCGACCAGGTGCCGATCGACCGCATCCGCGCGCAAATCCTGTCCGGCATCATCGCCAGCGAGCGCGATCCCGATACGCTCGCCCAACGCAAATGGCTGGACGCGATCTACGGCAGGCATCCCTATGCGCGGCCCGACCAGGGCACCAGGCAAAGCATCGCGACGATCACGCCGGCCGATCTCAGCGCCTTCCACAAGGCAAATTTCGCCCGCGACGGCCTGCATGTCGCGGTGGTCGGCGCCATCGATGCCGAGACGCTGAAGCAGAAGCTCGACCTGGTGTTCGGCAGCCTGCCGGAAAAGCAGGCGCTGACGCCCGTTCCCGACATCGACCTGAAGCTCGGCCAGCAGCTCGAGGTCGTTTATGACCAGCCGCAGGCCTCGCTGCAGCTCGCCTATCCCGGCGTGAAGCGGAATGCGCCGGACTTCTTCGCCGCGGTGCTGATGAACGAGATCCTCGGCGGCGGCGCCTTCACCTCGCGGCTGTTCGACGAGATGCGCGAAAAGCGCGGCCTGGCTTACAGCGTCAGCTCCGACCTCGTCGACCACCAGCATTCCGAGGCGCTGTCCATCACCACCTCGACCCGCGCCGACAGGGCGGCCGAGACGCTGGCCGTGGTGCGCGACGTGGTCAAGCGCATGGCCGAGGAGGGGCCGACCGAAGCCGAGCTGGCGGCGACCAAGAAATACATGATCGGTGCCTATGCCATCAACAATCTGAATTCCTCGGGCGCGATCGCCTCAACGCTGGTCGAGATCCAGCTCGGCAAGCTCGGCATCGACTACATGCAGCGCCGCGCCGCCCTGATCAACGCGGTGACGCAGGACCAGGTGAAAGCGGTGGCGAAAAAGCTGCTCTCCGCCGAGCCGGCCGTCATGGTGGTCGGGCCGAAGCTAGGCGCGGCCAACAAGGGATGAGCCCTAGCTTCGGCATCGCCTTTGGCGGCGGCGGCGCGCGCGGGCTGGCGCATATCCATGTTATCGAGGCGCTTGACGAGCTGGGCATCAGGCCGGCGGCAATCGCCGGCTCGTCGATCGGCGCCATCATGGGCGCCGGCATGGCCTCTGGTATGACCGGCAAGGACATCCACGACTATGCGCGCTCGATCCTCGGCCGGCGCGCCGAGGTGGCGACGCGCATGTGGCGGGCGCGGCCCGGCACTTTTGCCGAGGCAATGCAGGGCGGCCTGCGGGTCAGCCAGTTCAATGTCGAGCGCATCCTCAAGGCGTTCCTGCCCGACGCCATTCCCGAGACCTTCGCCGAACTCAAAATACCGCTGAAGGTGACGGCAACGGATTTTTATGGCCACAAGCTCGCGGTGTTGGCCGAAGGCGAACTGCCTTCGGCGCTGGCCGCCTCGGCGGCGATTCCGGCGGTGTTCCGCCCGGTGATGCGCGACGGCAGGATGCTTATCGACGGCGGCATCTACAATCCCGTGCCGTTCGACCTGATCGAGCTCGACGCCGACATCATCATTGCCGTCGACGTGGTCGGCGCGCCGACCGAGGCGGGCCGCAAATTCCCGACCTCCGTCGACCTGATGTTCGGCGCCACGCAGCTGATGATGCAGTCGATCATCGCCAGCAAGCTGAACCAGAGCCGGCCCGACATATTGGTCCGGCCGGCTGTGTCGAAATACCGGGTGCTCGACTTCATGAAGATCGAGGCGCTGATGGCCGAGACGGTTGCGATCAAGGACGAGCTGAAGCGCGAGGTGGAGCAGGCGCTGAAGGCGAGGGAAGACGCTGCGGTAGCGGGCAGGCAGCGGACGGTGTAGGGAAGCTGCCAATCTTCCCCCTTGAGGGAGATGTCGCCGAAGGCGACAGAGGGGGTCGTCTCGCGTAATGCGCCGACCCCCGCTGTTGAAAGAGAGGAACCGCGCCCGGTCGAACCGACCCCCTCTGCCCTGCCGGGCATCTCCCCCTCGAGGGGGGAGATTGGCTGATCACGCCATCCCGGCCGCATACTCCAGCGCCACCACGCCGTTGCTGAACTGCGTGGCCGAGATCAGCTCGAGCGGCAATTGCGCGCCGGGCGGGAACAGCAGCTTGCCCTGGCCGACGGCACCGGGGTAGCTGAGCAGCCTGATGCGGTCGACCAGGCCGTTGCGCAGCAATTCCTGCGCGACGCTGAGGCTGCCATGCACATAGATGTTGCCGCCGCTGCCTTGCTTCAGCCCTCTGACCGCGTCCGGCAACGCGCCCTGCAGCAGCTCGGCCGGCTGCCAGTCGAGCGCCTGCAAGCTGGTCGAGGCGATATATTTCGGCAGCGCGTTGAACCGGTCGGCGAAATCTCCGGTCTCCTTGGGCCACGAGCCGGCAAATATCTGATAGGTCGTGCGTCCCAAAAGCATGGCGCCACTGTCGGCAAGCTCGTCCTCCTTGAACTTTTGCATCTCATCGTTCCAGGCCACGCTCGGCAGCTTCTCGACCTCGGCAATGCCATCGACGCTGATGAATTCGGTGATGATGAGTTTTCTCATGGCGGGTTCCTTCTGTCGGGACGGCCGTGCGGGTCTTGTGCGAACTGCACCGTCAACTAGCGCGGCGCCTTTTCAGGGGGAGGGCTTTCCCCATTCGCTTCCAAAGACCGATACCGTGGGAAAAGCTTCTCCGGCCTGCCCGTCGTTCGGTCATGCCACAAGGTCCGCGTCGGGTGGGATCTTTTTTGTCTGTCCCCGATTGGATCTGGCTCGCAATTACGGGCTGCCTACAGCTTGGCAATACCGGCTTTCAGCAGTCCTTCGCGGACGTGCTGCACATCGGACTCCTGGGCATAGTGCAGGGTGGCGATGAATGACTCGAGGTCGAATTGGGGATCGAGCGTTCTGATCTTGCCCAGATGCGCCGCGGCCGCGATTTCGTCGCCGAGCCAGCCGTAGCAGGCAGCGGCGAAGGCGTGCTGAACCGAGTCCATGGTCGACAGATGCATGAAAGCTTCGATCGCCTCGCCATACTGGCGCGCGGCGAAATGCGCCTTTCCAAGATGGCTCCAGAACCTCTCCGGGTGGTGTGGGTTCAACTGCATGGCCTTGCGGATCCATTCAATTCCCTCTTCCGGCCTCCCGAGCCACGTCAATAACTCGCCTTGCTGCACCACCACGAGGTCGTAATTGGGATTGAGGGCCAGCGCCCGCTCCTGATGGTAGCGCGCTGTGGTCAGCTCATTGTTGTTCACGTTCACTGCCGCGAGAATGCGGTGGACATCGGCATCGTTGTTGTCCAGCGCCAGGGCCCTGTCCAGCGCCGCCATAATGTTGTTCCAGACGGCATCCCTGTCTTCGCACCAGTTATGGACCCAGGCCTGGCCAAGAATGCAGGCCCGCCAGGCATGGGCATGGGCATAATCGGGGTCGAGCGCGACGGCCCTGTCTATCAAGGTTCGCGCGCGTTCATTATCCGCAATCGTGCTTCGGTGATGCAGCACCTTGGCAGCAAGCACACATTCATACGCGGCCATGTTTGCAGGTTTCGCCCGCGCGAGCTGGTCCCGCTGAGCCGCCTCGACACGACCGGGCAGCGTGGCTGCGATCGCCGCCGTCACCTCATCCTGAATCGCGAATATGTCGTCCAGCTTCCGGTCATACTTGTCTGCCCAAATATGAGCGTCGTTCGCCGTGTCGATGAGCTGAACCGTCACGCGCACCCTGTCGCCGATCTTGCGGACGCTTCCCTCCACCAGGTATTGGACGGTGAGTTTCTCGGCCACCTCGCGCACATTCACGGCGCGGTTCTTGTAGACGAAGCTGGAATTGCGCGAGATGACGAACAGCTCATGGTGGCGGGACAGTTCGGTGATGATGTCCTCGGTAAGTCCGTCCGCGAAAAATTCCTGCTCGGGGTCGCCGCTCATGTTGGTGAATGGCAGCACCACTATCGAAGGTTTCGAGATGGATCGCTTTGCCTCGACTTCCGGCAGGGCAGGACTGTCAAACCCAACGCGATAGAGGCGAACCGGGCGGCTGATGTTCTTCAACGTCTTCTCGCCCAGGTCCTCCATGGCAATTTCGAGACGGTCGGCAATTTGGGTCGCCACCGCTGCGGTCACGCAGATACCGCCGACGTCGGCGAGTTGCTCGATGCGCGAGGCAATATTGACGCCGTCGCCGAAAATATCCTCATCGTCGAAAATGATGTCGCCGAGATTTATGCCGATCCTGAATTCGATGCGCCGTTCTTGCGGCACATCCGAATTGCGCCGTTTCATGCGCTGTTGGATTTCCACGGCGCATTTCACGGCATCGGTCACGCTCTGGAACTCAACGAGCATGCCGTCTCCGGTGGTCTTGATGATCCGGCCCTTGTTCTTCGCGATGGCGGGATCGACCAGTTCTATGCGATGGGTCCGAAGGCGTGCGAGCGTGCCGGATTCGTCGGCCTCCATTAGCCGACTGTAGCCCGCCATATCGGCAGCCAGAATTGCGGCTAGTCTCTGTTCCATCGCTGAACCACAAACCAAGCTTATCCTTCCAGAGCTGCCAAATCCAGCAATTTGGGCTTGTGGCTGAATCAAGAAGTTAGACGGTGATAATCAACGTCGGAATGTTTCTGGTCGGGCTCGGTGGAGGCGCTTTCATCGCAGGGTAGTGTTTACTCGGTGACGCTGACGGTGCCTTTATCATCCCCCGAGATCTGCGTTCGGATAATTCTCGCCACTTCGTAATTTCCCTGACCTTCAAAGTCGTCTGCGAGTTTGGGCAAAAACCATTCTAGGCCATTATCCTTTAAGACATTGACCCAGATCAAAACCGCCGCCTCACTCTGGTCAGCCCCTAGTGCCGGCACCCTAAAGCTCTGCGCGTCCTGAGCGTTGGTTGACGGTCCTTCAAGCCTATATTGGGGAGCCGGTCCCGCTATCCGAAGCCGTGAAGTCGTTAGTGCCTCCTTGCGCATCATTCTCTCAAGCTTGATGTTCTCCCGGATCTCAGCGGCTTCGGACGGGTTGTAGTTAAACTCGATACTCTCACCCTTGTCGTCACGGTGGTATTTCAGCCCGAACGGAGTTTTCTGCTCAATTGAAATCTTCGCCAGCCTCTCACCTGTCTTCATTACTGGCGATGGGTGCTTGTAGGCGTCGGAGAGGATAGGAGGTGTTTTTGAGGATTTGAGATAATCTTTTAGTCTTTTGGAAAACGAATGCAGATTTTCAGCCGCTGCGAGTACGGCAGAGACTGTCTCGGCTCCGCTTCCCACCGTGGTGATTACATCCTGCAGAATAAGCAGGGTTGATCCGGTTATGACGTTCGAAAGAACGAGATGGCTACCGGTGACCCGATGATAGTCGCCACCCAGATCTTCAAGGAGTTTCCCCAGTTCCCCGACTGGCAATGGTTTTTCGTTCTGGAATGAAATCTGAAGGGTATCATCTGCCATTGGGTTCCTCAGCGCTTGATATCAACCAGCCCAAACGGCGTGGTGTAGGTCGTCTATTCGTTCTCGACATCGTCCTCGACGGCGTCATGAAGTGGATTGGCCTCCTTCACGATCTCAATCAGCTCCTCTCGGGGCACCAGGTGCTTAAAGTCTGGCGGCTCCGGCGCGTGGGCAGGCACGGCTACCCCGTCCTTCTTCAAGGCTGAGCCGAGGCTTGAACCAATGCCAGACATCCCAGCGAGCACCAAATAGATGGTGAGGTCACCGAGAGCCTTTAGGGTGGCCGGAAACCAGACACCCACCAGCAGCATTACAGAGGTCGCGAATAGGAGAGCGTCGAAGACAAAGGCGGAATGCCACAGCGCCGCTTTGCGATTGTAGCTGACTGTCCCCCTGAAGACGAGATAGATGACCGACAAAGCCAGCATCCAGCGTCCGACATCTAGCGGAGAGGTTGGCGGATCAATCATCCTTGGCCACCACCCTAAACAGGAAAGCTAACACGGCGGTCATCAAACCTAGAGTCACCAACGCAAATTGCGCATAGATCGACAGATCCCTGAACGATCCTGCTATAGCAAGAGCGTAGACTGCCAGCAGCGCCACGGCCGTCGACGTGACCATAGTGAGGCTCATAATCCACCTAGTGAATTTTCGGCCCGCCAGCGTCTTCGGAGGAAGCTTCAGTTCAGTCGAATATTTTACCAGCCTGTCAATCGCATCAACGTTTTCCAATTCATCGTGTTCTGGCATCAACGCCAAATCTGCCGGGTCTGGGGGTCTCTTGTTTTTAGCCAGTTCTACGAAGTGCTTCACCGTGGCGACAAACTCACCGAACTGCGGATTAAGCTTCTCCAGGCGTTCGGATTGACCTTGCCCCTCTGATCTAATCCGGTTTGAAGTTCGTTCTGGCCCATCGAGAGGACCAGGACATGAAACGTAGCCGCTTCTCT
>NZ_JAMYMK010000028.1:0-41653 GCF_040318565.1 Mesorhizobium sp. M1142 | reverse complement strand
CGGTGGGCGGCGGCTCCGACCGGGTGATCACGTCAGTGAGCCATGCGCTTTCGGCGGGCACCCAGATCGAGCTTCTCGCCGCAAGGTATCCATCCGACACGACGGCAATGAACCTCAGCGGCAACGAGTTCAGTCAGACCATCCAAGGCAACACCGGCGCGAACATCATCAATGGTGGCGGCGGTGCCGACATCTTGACCGGTAACGGAGGCAATGATGCCTTCGTGTTCAACAGCGCTCTTGGGGCCGGCAATATCGACAGGATCACCGACTTCAACAAGCTCCAGGACAAGATCCAGCTCGACGACGCGGTTTTTGCCGGGCTTAAGCTGGGAGGCCTTTCATCCGATGCTTTCTTTGCTGGCACGGCCGCGCATGATAGCTCCGACCATATCATCTACAACAACTCAACAGGAGCACTCTCTTTCGACAGCGACGGGATCGGTGGCGCAGCTCAAATACAGTTCGCCACGCTCTCTCCAGGTCTGTCGCTTGCAGCAGGTTCGTTCCTTGTGATCTGAACGACCCGGAACGGCGGACCCTCTGCTCGAGCCGGTCCGCCGCTCCGTCTTTGTTCAGCACCGGATTTTTCCAAAGCGGGTGCCCATTCGGGCTGATACTCAACCTTCGTCACCAGCGGGTTCGCTAGCAGGGTATCATTGAAGGGTGGCTTGAATCTGCCCGCCACCGAGTTTACTCGGCGCGGTTCGCGGCCCGCTTCCGTGTCTTGAACGGACTTAGTGCATCTCAGTGAAATAGAGGCTCATCGCACGGTGCACGACGACGAAGCAAACGGCTTCGCGACCAATCCGGTTCTCGTCTCTTTACTCTTATTCGATTCTTGTCGGCAACGAACGGTCAGATCCCATCTGAGCCCGGTATCGACTATCAGATCCCTGGGCCGCTATCAGATCCGCTGCGCAATAGCGGCTATGGCTTCACAAACCGCCCCTTCGCAGATCACGATCTATAAATCGGGACTGCCAATTACTTGAGCGCGAGAGCAGGAACCAGGCACCGCGAACCCGGCAGTCATTCCGCAGTTGTCGCTCGCTTGTAAACGTGGGCCGAACCGCTTTAATGTCGCTTAAGTCTTCCTCATGGGCGAGTGCGGCAGGCGCTCCAGCTGGGAACCGCCCCTATTCTCACCTTGAGCGGCTTCCTACATTGACTTGATCTCGATCACGGAGATCTGCCGCCCGCTGAGCGCGCAGATCCCTACGAATTGTCCACAACTAATTGCTTGCGGCAGTGAGACCACGGAGCAGTTTGGCTCTTGTGGTTAACGTCTGTCTGATTTTCATCTCGTAAGGTAAATTGACAAATCAAAAGCAAACAAGAATGTAATTTCCCGTAATTTAAACGTCATAAGTTGCGAAGCTACAGCTATTTCAAAATAAAGTCGCGATTCCGCCGGAATTGTGACCTAAGAAAAGCGATAAGTTTCTTGTGTACAACCCGTTTTTATCAAAATAAGCCACAATGCATGCAGCATTCCAACAAACGCTCAATGATTTTATCAACGGGTGTCTTTATGTGATTTGGCGCTAATATACACCCTCTAGTAGGTAGGCCTCGGGCGCTATCGAACGAGAAAAAGGATTACTGGATGGCAACTCTGCACTACACCTCGGGTGGTTCCGCCACCGAAATCGCAAACGCTGGCTTCAATCTGGCCGACGTTCAATATGTTAGCCAGGTCAACGCATTGCCGGATGGCATGAAGGGTTTGGTTTACCTGAATGAGCACGAGGGCGTAACCTCATCCTTCATCGAGAAAATGACCCCCTTCCTCGGCAATCCGAATGTGTTTGGGTTCTATCTTGTTGACGAGCCCGATCCCACCGGCAGGTGGGGCACCTACGCAACCGCTGAGAACCTGAAGGCGGAATCCGACTGGATCCATGAGCATTTTCCAGGCGCCAAGACCTTCATCACCATGATGAACATGGGGTCCCCGACCAATCCGGATTTTACGAACACCTACAATCCGGCCAACACGCATATCGACTATTTCGGAATAGACCCCTATCCGGTGCGCACGGGAACGGACACGGTCGATTACGACATGATCGATCGAGCCGTGGCTGCAGCGGTGAAGTCGGGCATCCCGGCTAACAACATCGTTCCGGTATATCAGGCCTTTGGCGGCGGTAACTGGGAGACTTCCGATGGCGGAAGACATGTCATGCCCACCCCCGAACAGATGCAAACCATGATCGATCATTGGGCCGCATTGGTTCCGACGCCCGGCTTCGACTACACCTACAAATGGGGAACGCAGAACGGCGACACCGCGCTTGAAAGCTCCTCCGAATTGCAAGCCGTTTTCCGGGAGCACAACCTCGCTACCACCGGGGCCGAACCTTCCGACACCAGCGACGGCAGCGCTGCCGCGACACCCCCTTCCGATGCCGCCGCCAGCGATAGCAGTTCGACTGTGACTGCCCCATCCCATGACGCCACCGGCGACAACACTTCGACTGCGACTGCCCCTTCCCATGACGCCACCGGCGACAACACTTCGACTGCGACTGCCCCTTCCCATGACGCCACCGCCAGCGATAGCAGTTCGACTGCGACTGCCTCTTCCCATGACGCCACCGGCGATAGCAGTTCGACTGTAACTGCCGCTTCCGACGCCGCCACCGGCGATATCAGTTCGACTGCCACGGCCCCTTCCGACGCCACCGCCAGCGATAGCAGTTCGACTGCGACTGCCCCTTCCCATGACGCCACCGGCGATGGCAGTTCGACCGTAACTGCCGCTTCCGACGACGCCGGCAATACCAGTTCGACTGCCGCGGCCTCTTCCGAAGCCGCGACGGGCGATAGCAGTTCCACTGCAACTGTGCCTTCCACTGCCACCGCTGCCGATAATAGCTCTACTGTGGCCGCCTCCGACTCCAAGACCAGCCATGGCACTTCTACTGCGACTGCTACCGCCATCGCCCCTTCCGACGCCAGCACTAGCGATAGTAATTCTGCTGGAGCTGCGACTTCCCACCGCACGGCCAGTCACGGAAAAGCCACCAGTGATGCCTCCCATGCAAGTGCAAGCACCGACAAAATGGCGGGCCATAGCGGCAACGACACCTCCCATGTCGACACTGGCGGCAACAAGATGGAGGATTTGGGCAGCGGCGTTGACCGGGTGCTGGCTGTGTTGAGCCATGCTCTTTCTGCCGGCTCGGAGTTTCTCGCCCCCAACAATCACTCCGACAGAACCGCAACCAACCTGACCGGCCATGGGTTCGCCCAGACCGTCCAGAGCGGTGAAAATGTCGGGGCCCAGGCAAAGAACGGCGCCGCCGCCGAGATCATGTCGGGTCACGGAGGCAACGATGCCTTCGACTTCAGCAAGCTTCAGGACAAGCTCCACCTCGATCAAGCCGCTCTTACCGAGCTTAAGTCGAGCGGGCTTTCATTGCATGCGTCTCCTGCTGGTACGGCCACGGATGATGGTTCCCACCACATCATCTTTGACAGCTCAACCGGGTCGCTCTCTCTCGACAGCGACGCGGTCGGCGGCTCAGCTCAAGCGCAGCTCGCCACCCATCTCCCGTTGCAGCATCACTCTTTGATCTGAAAACCGGAGCGGCGGACCTTCAACTCGAGCGTGTCCGCCGCTCCTTCAATCGCGCCACGGAAGCTTGACTAAGAAAAATGCGATATCGGCAGACAGCAGAGAGATCGAAGTTGGTCGCGTTATCGCCAATGCGAATTTCGGATTCGCCACACCCTAAGCAGTCTCGGCAATTTTCAGCACGGCGTCGATCTCGGCCATCACCGCTGCCGGCAGCGGCCCTTTTTCCAGCGCACCGAGATTGTCCTCGACCTGCTCGGGCCGCGTGAAGCCGGGAACCGGCAGCGCGATTGCCGACTTGGCGAGGATCCAGCCGAGCGCGCCCTGCGCAAGCGTGCGTCCGCCCGACGTGAGCAGGTCGCGGATTGCCGAGAGCCTTGACAGATAGTGCGGGTTGGCGGCGCCATCCCTGAAAAATACCATCCATTCGGCATTGCCGCCGCGCACATCGTTGGTGGGCAGCCGCATGGCCGGCGTGTATTTGCCGGTGAGCAACCCCATTGCCAGCGGCAGCCGGCTGAACGAGACGAGGTTCTCGCGCGCCGCAACGGCCATCAGCCCGTTCGCCGGGGTAAACACATTGAAGTCGTTCTCTACGGCGACGAAGCCCTCGCGCGGCGCGTAGGCGGCAAGCCGTTCGCGGTGATCGGTGCTCCAGCCGAAGCCGCCGATCTTGCCCTCCTGGCGCAACAGGCCGAGCGTATCGAACACCTCGCCGGCGCGCTCGATCGGATACTCGTTGATATGTAGCAGCGCGACGTCGATACAATCGCGCTGCAGGCGCTGCCGCGAATTGTCGATCGATGTCCGGATCGCTGCGGCAGAGGCATCCTCGGGAGCAATCTTGCGCGTTTCGGGATCGCCGAAATAGCCGACCTTGGTGACGATGACGGCTTCGTCCTTACCCTTCAACGCTCGCCCGAGGATCAGTTCGGCATTGCCGGCGCCATAGGCGGCCGCCGTGTCGAACACCCGCGCGCCGATCTCATAGGCCATCGCCAGCGCGGCTTGCGACCTGATGTCATCGACCTCGCCATAGGTTGTCGCCGTGTCACGCCAACGCGCGGGGCCACCCGCCGCCCAGGTGCCGATGCCAATGCCCGGTACCGAGCGGCCATCCCAAAGCTCAATCATCTGCATGCCCGGTTCCTCAACGACGCACGCTGGCGTGGCGGGCATGCTCGCGGATCTCTTCGCGAGAAATGCCAGCATCCGCAAGTGTGCTGTCTGGGGCCCGCCTCAAGCTCGCAAGCGTCTGGCGATAGGCAAGCCAGCGGGCGAAACGGTGTCGAAGTTCATCCAACATGATCGTCTCCTTTGGCGTGCAGAATGCCCGCGCGCTTGGGTTGGTCGAAAGCGCAAAGCATCGGCGCGAAGCGCATGCGCGATCGAAAAGATTGCGCTGGCTTCTTAGCCAGCCGAGGCGCTTGTCACTGTCCCGCCAAGCAAGAATGTCCAACGCGTCCAACGCCTGCATACTTGCGCATGATGCCCCTTCGCGCTACAGCCACGGTCGCAAGGAGTTTTTCATTTCTGCAAAATGGATATCGGCTGGGACGATCTGAGGTTGTTTCTCGACGTTGCGCGGCTGGGTGGCTTGAGCGCAGCGACGGGAACCACACGCCTCAGCGCAGCCACCCTTGGACGACGCGTCACCGCGCTGGAAAAGCAGATCGGCGAACCTCTGTTCGTGCGCCAGCAGACCGGCTACCGGCTGACCCCGGTCGGCGAAGAACTGCTGCGGCGCGCCGAAGACGTCGAGGCAGCAATGCAGTCGCTGACCCGCTGGCGCGAGGGAAACCTGCCCGACCGCATTGTCCGCGTCTCGGCCGGGCCATGGACCTCGGCTTTCATTTCCGCCCATATCGGCGAGATCTGGACGGTCGACGACGGCATAAGGGTGGAGCTTGTCACCACGACCGAGCGGGTCGACATCGGCCGCCGTGCCGCCGACATCGGCATCCGCAGCGAGCGTCCGACCGAGCAGTGGCTGGCCGGCCGTCAGAGCGGCAAAGTCGCTCACGCCATTTATTCCGGACGTCACCTGATCAACGGCATCGCCGCTGGATTGTTCGTCGGCGTCACCGGCGAAGGCGCAAACGTTGCATCGGCGCGCTGGCTGCAAGCCCATCACGGCGACCGCATCGCCGTACGCGGCAACAACACCCATGCGGTGCGTGAACTGGTGGCCGCCGGCGCCGGCCTTTCGGTCTTTCCGTGCTTCGTCGGTGACAGCGATCCGCGGCTGGTTCGCGTCGCTCAGCCTATCCCCGAGCTCGAAACCGACCAATGGATCGTCACCCATCACGAGGAACGTCACTCCCCGCCGGTACGAAAAGTCGCCGACCGGATTGCCGCCTTGATGCGGGCGCACCAGCCGCTGTTTCGCGGCGAGACGCCGATCCGGTAAGCCTCAGGCGTCGATCGGCCGCCAGTGGATCAAGAATCAGATATTTTGTGGGCCGGACGATGTGCCGCCGCGTTGAGGACGGCGGAGTGAGGCGCGCTGCTCGTCGAGATCCTTGCCTTGGGCGAAGAGAGCGGTACCAATCAGTACCGGGCCGCCTATCCGGTCACTCGTCCTCCTGCCGGCTCATAGCCGTATGCTTCGCCCTTACGCACCACGCGACCGATGCCCGGCCAGCCAAGGTGCGCGCCGGCGATCCACGTCCCCGCCTTGGCCGCGTCACTGAAAACATTTAGGCGGGTTCCGCGCGCCGTCGGCTGATCGTCGTCATAGCCCCAACTGAACGCGGGATTGCCGAACTGCAAGGCCGGCACATGAACGACGTCCCCGAAGAATAGGAAACGGTCCTCGTCCGTGTCGAACGCGTAGCCGGTATGACCGGGAGCATGACCCGGCAGGGCGACCGCCCTCAATCGCTCACCCACCAGGTCGCCATTCTGGACAGGCTTCAGCAGGGGCCGGAACTGCGCAAGGTGCGCGTAAGCGAAAAAGCTCCCAACAGCCGCCTCGGGAATTACGATCGCCGTCAAGTTTGGAAAGAGCACTCGGCCGTCGGGGGTCAAAAGTCCGTGCACATGATCCTCAGCAGTTCGCCTTCACGTATTCTTCCTGAAGTTTGAATCGAAGCAGTATATGATTTCGGAAGCAGCTCTGCATTTCCACAAACGACCCAAACCCGAGACGCGATGCAAGTCGGGACACGGTCGCGGGTGATACATGGCATCGGCGCGCGATTGCGGTGGCATTTTCGAAAGCCACGTAATCCGGCTCCGCAAATATCACCCGGGCGACAGCCTCCGACTTCTCCGGAAGTGTCAGTTCCCTTTTGGCAATCAGCGCTTTGAGCTCGTCAAGCGATGGCGCTCGGCGGTTGTCAACTGATACGCGCTGTCGACCGCATGTCCGTGAGGGATAAGATGAGCCCACAGACATAGTTCTCAACCTTTAACTATCTTCATGAAGATATCGAACTCGGCATCCACAATCGGAACCGTGTGCTCGTAACCGGGATATCTGCCTGAATCGACGTCTGCCTTGTAGTCCTTGAAGGCAGCGACGCGCTCGTCCTGAATCTTCTCCAGCTCAGGGCCAAGGTTTCGATAAACTTTTCCGTGTCGCGGCTTATGGTTCTTGCCGTAACCGCAAACGTCTTCTGTGAAGAGGTACTGCGCATCGGCATATTTGCCAGCGCCCATGCCTAGCATGACAAGCGAGGAGTTTTCGGTGAGGAATTTCGCGACGCGATCTGGGACGACTTCCAGCTCCGCGCCGAAGACTCCTATTTGCTCCAGCTTTTGGGTGTGTCGCCAAATGCGCACTGCTTCGTCCGCGGTCTTGCCGACTGCGCGCCAACCCGTCCAGGTGATATAAGACGGCACTAGGCCGATATGGCCAACGACAGGAATGTAGTTGTCGCATAACGTCTTCTGGATGTCGTATGACGCCGCACAATAAAAGGCGTCGCCGCCTGTGCCGGCAAAGTGGAACGCTGCACGCAGATAGTCCTCCGCTGTTGCGAGCGGGCGGCCCGCGAAACTCCCATAGCTGCCATATGGCAAACCGACTTGTACGAAACAATCGCCGGCTGCTTGGCGCATTTCCGGATCGAAATATCGACCTTCGATGGAGAGCATATGGATGCCGGCAGCGGCTGCGGCAGCCGCCTCATCCGGGGTGCTGACGAAGAGCATGGAGATTTTCTGTCCGCTCTTCTTCATCTTGCGGATGTCCTCGACATGAGGACGGTTGTGATACATGCCCATAATCAGCCTCCGCAGGGGATCAGGCAGTCAAACAGCGCCTTGGCGATGAATGGCCAATTCATTTCGGCGCGCCAAGTAATCGGGCGGTCGCGCCAGAGCATCTCGGCGCAGGCTGCAAGCTGGAACGGCTGGTCCATATGGCTCAGATCTCGATCATGACGCGGCCATTTTCGACCTTCGTCTTGTACGTCTTGAGATTCTCGCAAGCGGGCGGGGTCTCTACGTCCCCAGTCGTGAAGTCGAAAACGGATGCGTGTTTAGGACACTCCACTGTATTCCCCATTACGAGACCGTCAGCGAGGTGAATACTCTCGTGCGTGCAAAGCCCGTCGGTGCAGAAATATTCGTCCGCATCATTTCGAAAGATCGCAAAGGTGCGACCGCCATGATCGAAGCGCTTGGCTTCCTCGGCTTCGATGTCGGCGGCGGCACAGGCGTCGATCCAAGGCATGGAACCTTCCTTCAGATGGCTTGCGGTTTGTAGTCGGCGGGGGCGGACGGCATGACCCCCTGCAGTAGCGCTACGGACTTTTCGAGTCCCTCCAGAGAGTTCAGGAGCACGTCCTCATGCTCGATGGAAAGCCAGCCGTCATAGCCGGCCATCTTGAGGCGATAGCAGAATTGCCGCCACCACTCCTCGCCATGGCCGAAGCCAAGCGTGATGTAGCTCCATGACCGGGCTGGAAGATTCATCAGGCTGCCATTCTCGAGCAGAGATGTCGTCGCCTGCACTGGTGCGTTGAGCATCGTGTCCTTGGCATGAACGTGATAAACCGCCTCGCCCAACGATTGAGCCGCCGCCAGCGGGTCGGCACCCATCCAGAACAGATGCGAAGGGTCCAGATTCGCCCCCACGACGGGTCCGACCGCCTGTCGCAACTTCAGAAGCGAGGGCACGTTGAAGACACACTGGTTGCCGTGGAGTTCAAGCGCGATGCGCTCCACGCCGTTCTCTTCAGCCAACGCCACGATCTCGGTCCAGAAGGGAATCAGCTTCTCTTCCCACTGGTATTTCAAAATGGCCTGTGTTTCCGGCGGCCAAGACGAGATGACCCAGTTGGGCATGATATCTGCAGCGTTGCCGGCCGGGAGGCCGCTCATGGTGCAGACCGTCCGGATGCCCATTTCGCCTGCGACGCGAATAGTGGTTTTCAGCCCTTCGCCCTGGGCCGGGTCGGTCGGGTGCAGCGGATTGCCGTTTGCGTTGAGGCTGATGATTTCTAGCCCGCGCGCCTCGAACGCGCCAACGAAGCGCTTCTGGCCTTCCCTGTTGCCCAGCATGGACGAAAGCCGAAAATGCGGCGCGGTGGACCAGCCACAGGTGTTCACCTCGACGCCGGAGACACCCATGCGCTTCGCATGATCCAGCATCGTTTCGAAGGGCAGGTTGCCGAGGCTGTCTGAAACGAAACCCAGCTTCACGCGTAAAACTCCGGCTTTGCGATCATTTGGACGGGTACGCGGCGGCCCTCGTGCAACGCCTTCACGCCCGCCTCGGCAACGACGGCGGCGCAATAACCGTCCCAGCAATTCGCAGCGGTTGCCGGGAACTCACCAGTCATGGCGAAGCGTAGGAAGTCGCGGTTCTGCCGACGGTACGCATCGGCATAGCGGGTCCGCCAGTCGGCGTCGTAGCTCGTGCTCTGTGCAAGCGCAGAATCGATGCGAGTGTAGGCGACGTTGTTCATCGCAACGGTGCCCCGCTCGCCGATCAGCTCGGCACGGACATCGTAACCATAGGCGGCATTGTTGTTGATCTCGATGTTGACGAGTTGGCCATCGACCGTCTCCAGCACCATGAAGACAGGCGCGACCCGGGCATCTGAGCGCTTCGGCTGGAAGGCCGAAATCGACGCATATTCCGTCGAGAGCACATAGCGCACGACATCGAACTCGTGTGGGGCCGAATTGGTGATAGCCATTGCGCCGGTGAAATCTGCCGCCGGCGTTTCGACATTGCGGTGAAAATTGTGCATCATCAGGGGCCGGCCAAGGCGGCCGTCTGTAAGCGCTCGCTTCATCTCTTCGTAGGAGCGATCGTAGCGCCGCATGAAACCAAGCTGGACGAATTTCGCGCCCGACTTCTGTTCGGCCTCCATCACCGCGATACAGTCAGCGGACGCTTGTGAGAGGGGCTTTTCGCACAACACACGCTTGCCGGCGGCAATACAGGCCTTCGACAGCGGCGCATGCGTGGTATCGGGACTTGCTACGATGATTGCGTCCACGTCCTTCCGCGCGGCAACATCTTCTGGATCGGTGGAGATGTCGGGCGCACCAAAGGTGTCGGCAACAGTGCGGGCACGCGCCTCATCCATGTCGCACACCAGCTGAAGGCTTGCTCCGGGAAGGTCTTCCGCCACTATCCTGGCGTGGTCGGCGCCCATCACACCGGCACCGATCACTGCGATCCGTATTGTCATATTTCTTCTGCTTTGTTCGACGTGAAGAGGCTGGTGGCGCCAAGGGTCATCAGGGCCGGTCGAAGGCAGAGGTTTCCCGAGGAAAACGATCGGGCCGCCCGCCCATCCAGCTCGAGAGGCGGCGCATTTTCATTGTGATCATGCATGCAATTCATGCTCGATTTCCGCCTCGAGGTCAGCCATGGTTTCACCGCCGGCCATCAGGTCGGTGATCTCCTCGCGGGTTTTCTCGCGCTTCCGGAAATCGGCGGCGATCGCACCGCGAATGAGGACGGCGAAATGGTCTCCCACCGCCATCGCGTGCATCACCTGGTGGGTGATGAAGATGACCGCGAGACCGCGCCGCTTGGCTTCATTGACGATGCGCAGCACGTGAGCTGCCTGCTTGACGCCGAGCGCTGCCGTCGGCTCATCGAGGATCAGAACGCGAGCGCCGAAATGCACGGCGCGGGCAATGGCCAAAGACTGGCGTTCCCCGCCTGACAGGCCACCAACAAGCCGGTCACCGTCGTCGATACGCGTGATGCCGAAATCCCGCACCGCTTTCACCGCGATCTCGTTGGCGCGCTTGCGGTCGTAGATCTTGAACGGACCCCAACCCTTTGTCGGCTCCAATCCAACGAAGAAGGAGCGGCCGATGCTCATTAAGGGGAACGTTCCGCCGAACTGGTGCACGGTGGCAATGCCCCGCTCCTGCGCAGCGCTCGGACGGTCGAAGCTGACCGCCTTTCCGTCCATCAGGATCTCGCCGCTGGTCGGCTTGTGGACGCCTGCCAACACCTTGATGAGAGTGGACTTTCCGGCGCCGTTGTCGCCGAGGAGACACAAGACCTCACCCCGGCGAATTTGCAGCGAGATCTTATGCAACACGTCGATCGGGCCGAAAGACTTGTTGACATTTTTCAGTTCGAGAATGGCAGGTTTTTCGCTCATAATTGTCGCATCTTTCGTTCTTCCAAGCAGTCGCTGATCGCAACTGCAGCCGCATCGCTTAGTGCTGTATGGGTGCCCTCGGCACGCTTTGTTTCGAACCTCGCCGGTAAGACAGAGCCAGTTCCCGGAATGCCTGATTCATCAGCACCGCCGTCAAAAGCATCACGCCGATGATCAGGTTCGACCAGTTCCGGTCGATCTGGGTGAAGTAGATGCCTTGGCTGACAATGGCGAACGTGATGGTGCCGACGAAGATGCCGATGACCGAGCCGAACCCTCCCGTGAGCAGTACGCCGCCGACCACCACGGACACGATTGCGTTGAAGATGAAGTTCATTCCGCCGGAAACCTGGGCCGAGTTGAACAGGATCGCCTGGCACATGCCAACGAATGTGGCGCTGACGGCGGACAGCACGAACAGTGCGATGGTCATGCGGTTTATCGGAATGCCTGCATTGCGGGCGCTGACGCGATCGCCGCCCATTGCAAACAGCCAGTTGCCAAAGCGGGTCTTGTGCAGCACGAAGCCAATGATGACAGCGAACACTACCCACCAGACGATGATGACCTGGTGGCTTCCACCGATAAGCTGTCCGAACAGGAATTTGGCCCATTCGGGCGCGGTGACGGCAACGCTAGCGTTGCCAGTTAGCAACACGGACCCACTGAGCACCAAGCCCTGCATCGCAACCAGGGTGGCGAGCGTAATGATCAACGAAGGCACCGAGGTGCGGATCGTCAGCAAACCATTGACAAGGCCGACCGCCACACCGACCGCCAGGGCGCCGGCCATGCCCACCGCGATGGGCAGGTCATAGTAGCCGCTAAGGATGGCGGTGGTCATAGAGCCCGCGGGAATCAATGCGCCGATGGAGATGTCGAGTTCACCCGAGATCATCAGCAGACCGACCGGAATGGCGACAATGCCGAGATTGGCGGCGAAATTCACCCAGCTCGCCGCCCCAAGGAGTGTACCCAGGTCCACGCCACCGAAAAATACGAAGAACAGCACCACCCCGATCAGGCTGAGGATCGAGCCTGCTTCCGGGCGGCGCAACAAGGATTTGATTGCCTCAGTCATGGCGGTCCCTCAAACCTTCTTCGATGAGTAGCTGAGCGCCAGCTGCCGAAAGGTGTCGTTGGTGAGTACGGCGATCAGGAGAAGCGCGCCGATGATGACGCTTCCCATGTTGGGATCGATACTCGTGAAGTAGATGCCCTGGTTTACGATAGAGAAGGTGATCGTGCCGAACACGATACCTACGACCGAGCCAAATCCGCCGGTAAGCAGAACGCCCCCGATGACCACGCACATGATCGAATTGAAGATGAAGGACTGCCCAGCCAGAACCTGAGCGCTCTGGTAGACCATCACCTGGCTGACTCCGACGAACGCGGCGGAAAACCCCGAAAGCATGAATAGACCGATGGTAAGCCGCTTGGTGGGGATGCCCGCGTTGCGCGCGCTCTCCTTGTCGCCCCCGAGTGCATAGATCCAGTTGCCCACGGGCGAGATGTGGAGGAGCCACAGAAGGGCGGCGATGTAGACGAGCCACCAGAGAATCGTCACTTGGAACATGCCCCCGAGATATTGGCCGAGAAGCGTCTTCGTGAGTTCGTCGGGCACCAGCGAGACACCGGTGCTGCCGGCGATCATCACCGTAAGGCCCAGCGTCAGGCCCATTGTGCCGAACATCGTTCCTATTGTAATTATCAAGGACGGGATCGTGGTTCGTGTGACGAACACGCCGTTGATCAAGCCGATGGCAAGACCGAGCCCAAGGGCGGCCGTGATGCCGAGCCAATCAGGCAGGCCATAGTAGCCGGATATGATCGCGGCCGTTAGAGAGGCCGCGGGAATCACGGCGCCGACCGAGATGTCCAGCTCACCAGCGATCATCAGCAGCCCTATCGGCAGAGCGATGATGCCGATCTCGGAGGCGATGCTCAGCCAACTGGCCGTACCGGCTGCTGACAAAAAGCCACTGCCTCCGAATATGGCGAAGAACAGAAAGACTGCGACCATGCCCAGGAACGAGCCCGTCTCGGGCCGCCGCGCCAGACGACCCAGGGCCAGTCCAGAACGGCCGCGATTTGCCATCGGCGTTGGGGTGGATGTCACGGGATGTGCCGTCATGGGTAATCCGCGAGTTATCGAGCGCCAAAAATTGCGGTCGCTATGGAAGTAGAATGCACTGGCCGCCCGCCTCACAAGGGGGGCGGCCGTAAGGACACCTATCGCGCGCCGGCCTTCACGCCGGCAATGGTCAGCTCGACAGTGTTCTTGTCGATGATCCCAGGACCGGTGAGGATCTCGCGCGTCGGCACAGTCAGCCCGTAGTTTACCTTGCCATTCAAGATTGAGACGGCGAGGTAGCCTTGCCAGTAGCCCTGCTGGTCGATCGCGCAGGCCTGTTTTCCATCCTTGATGTTGTTCAGGATGGTCTCGTCAAAGTTGATGCCGCAGAGTTGAACCTGCCCGGCCTTGCCGGCCTGGGTAATACCGTTCATGGCCGAATTGGCGTCGACATTGCCGATGGTGAACACCGCGGTCACGGCTTGATGCTGCAGCAGATAGGCCTTCACCGCCTGCGCCACTGCTGTTGCCGAGCCGAAGGAGGTAGCTGGCAACGGCAACACATCGGCCTCGCCGCCGCCATTCTTCATCCCTTCCCTAAAGCCACCACAGTAGGCCTCGATATTGGCCGCACCCGGCAGTGTGTTGATGCAGACGCCTTTCTTGTTGCCGGCCTTAGCGAGATACTCGCCGCCGGCGACGCCACCTTTGTAATCGTCCGAGCCGACATAGTTCATAGCGCCGAGGCGATCAGCCGCCTGCAAACCGCCGGCATTGTAGATAACAAGCGGAATGCCAGCGTCCACAACCGCCTTGAACGCCGGATCCATGGCTTCCGGCACCCAGTCCGGACCGACAATGGCGTCGGCCTTCTGGTCGATGGCTTGGCGGATCAGTTCGGCCGCGTCCACACCCAGATTGTCGTAGTTCTGCGGCCCGAGCCAGGTGACTTTACCACCTTGAGCTTCGACCACCTTACCGGCGTCTTCGGCACCACGCTTGACGATTGACCAGAATGGATCGTCCGGCTTGCCGCCGATAACGAAGATGTCGGCGGCGAGCGTGCTGCTGGTGCTGTACGCAGCCAGCACTGCTGTGGACACAAGTATCTTGAAAAGCTTCATAGTCTTCCTCCCGGTTTACCCGCCCCGCGGGGTTTCAACAAAAGCCTGGCTGCCCCGCACCCGCTCCTCTCGGGCTTAGTCGAGACAGCGTCTGATCGTCATTCCGCCGGCATTCCAGTGGCCGGGCCGCCGCGGGCTTCCTGCTGCGCGCGCAGCTTTTCTTTCTTTTTGCGGAAGCGCGCCTTCATAGCCTCGTCAGCTTCTTTGCTACCGTCGTGCCAAGTGCCAAAAAGCTTATCGAGAGGAACCAGACCGTCACCGCCGTAGTTCACCTCGAAATACTTGTGGTGCAGGTAGTGGACATAGGAATGGCTATCGAGCTTGATCTTGTCCGTGAGTTCGAAGGTCTCAAACCCAAGATGGCCATTCACCGCTCCGAAGCCGGCCCCATGCAGTGTGAAGTACGCGCAGACAGGGTTGGATGGGATCAGCAGGTGCAGCCAGGCTTCGGCATGGTAGAGGAACCCTTCCACCGGATGCATGGACAGCGACGACCACGGACTGGGGTTGATCGAGTTGTGGTGAACCGAGTGCACCCATTTGTAGAGCGGCGGCCAGTGGATCGCGCGGTGCAGGAAGAAGAAATACACTTCGTGCACAGCCGGAGCGATGATGACGAGGAACGACAGGTACAGCCAATGCGTCGTCCACGGCAGCCAGACGGCCCAGCTGTTCGCGTATGCCCATAGCATCACGATTTCGACCACGGTCCACAGCGGTATGGTGATGAAAAACGACCGGCTGAAATTGTCGATATTCTGGCTCTGAAACCAGAAGACGTCGGACGGCGCGTCGGAGGGGAATTTCGGATTATACTTGAAGCGCGTCTCTTGCTTGCGCTGGATGTAATAGCGCAGCTCAAAGAATCCGTAGAAGAGAAAAATGCCCCCCGCGTTCAGCCCGTAAAGCCAAAGGTAGTTGAGCAGGGAAAAGCTTGCCAGGCTGTCCCAGCTCGGGATGAGCAAGTTGACCCAGATGATTGCCGTGGCCATGTGGAACGCGTTCCAAGGCCAAAGAAACTCGGGAATCCAGGCTAGTACCTTCTTGGCGTTGAACGGGCGATGCCAGATCGGCACCGGCTCGGCGCGGCGGTGCGGGACCCAGTTTCCGCGCTTGTCGCGCATTCCATACTGAAGGTCATCCATCTTAACAGCCTCCCGACCGACCATCCAATCGGCCTTGAATCAGTTCGGGCTCTAGTGCGGAGGCGATTCATATCGGAGGCTTGATATCATCGGAATACAAAAATAGTATGGAGATCGCATTCGTATCATTTAGTGTCAATCATGATGATACAGCATTGGGAGGATTAATGAGGCGGCCTACGATTCGCGACCTCGCTCAAGCCGCCGGCGTATCCGTAGCGACCGTGAACAGAATCCTCAGCGGCACTGTCTCGGTTCGCCCAAAGACTGTTCAACGCGTACAAAGAGCAGCCGAAGAAATCGGCTTCTATGGGATCGGAGCGATCGACGACCGGGCCAAGAAAATATCGCCGCATCATCGATTGGGTTTCCTGTTGCAGCAATCGACCCGTGAACTCTACCAACTGTTCGGGAAGAAAATCATCGCAGCCTGTCGCGATCGTCGCGATGAGGTGGTCGAGGCCATCGTCGAGTTTGTGGATCTACTGACGCCGGAGACTATCTCTAGCCGCCTTATCGCGCTCGGCAACACCTGCGACGCAGTCGCGGTGATCGCACCAGATCACCCTATCATAGGACAGGCCATCCGTTCACTGAAGGAAATTGGGAAGCCCGTTGTTGCTTACATTACCGACCAATCCGCGCCGGAAAGAGCGGCCTACGTGGGAACGGACAACTGGAAGCTCGGGCGTACGGCGGCATTCTTGATTGCGCAAACCACCCAAGGTCCCGGTCGCATTGCGGTTTTCATAGGCAATCACCGGTATCAATGCCAAGACGTCTCAGATGCTAGCTTCCGTTCCTATTTGCGCGAACACGCGCCGCGACTCACAGTGGAGGAGAGTCGACCTACTCATGAGGAATCGAGCGAGGCTTACCGTATGCTGGCTGAGCTCCTAAAGACGACTGATGATCTTGTGGGAATTCTGATCGTGGGTGGTGGGATAACCGGAGTGCTCCGTGCGCTGAGGGAGGTCTCTGCCGAAAGGCGCGCGGGGATCAAGCTGGTTTGCCGTGACATAGGGCCCGAGACGCGAAAAGGCTTGTCTGAGGGATTAGTCACTGCAGCTCTTTGTCATCCACTCGAGGCGACCTCGGCCCTTCTAGTGCAGACAATGATCGACGTGATTGGGCCACAGACACCGTTGGCAACCCTTCAGCGGTCAATACCTTTTGAAATAGTCACGCCGGAAAATATCTGACGCATTTATCTCGGCGATGACTGAAGCGGTGCTTTGCGGATCGGGCTAGTCCGGCCAAGGCTGCCGATCGCTGGTTCCGAACCTCGTCGAGACTGCATGAACAATCTAAAGGCACCATTCATCATTGGTAGGACGGTCACTGTCGCGCACCGTTGGAGAACGTCCTCGAACTATTGATTTTATTGGCTTTTTCGTGGGCCTAAATCAGAGAGTTTCCCGTATTGTCTCGCATCGTTCCGCCCCCACCGGACGCTTTGAAATTGGCCACACCAAATGCCTGCTTCGCATCATCCACGAAGAGCTGCGCGCCATCTCCGGCGCCGAGCAATCCCGGCTGCAGCGCTTTGAACAACCAACGCTGTGGCCGTCGATACAGCCCTTTGCGTGAGCCCTTCAGGAGTTGGCCAACCGCCAGCCGTCGGTGGTTCCTGGCCAACCTCAATGAATTGTACTCCTTTCGTATAAATCAGAAATCTTCCCGCATCGTTCCGTATGGTTCCGCGACCCCGGCGCCACTATTCCGCAGGTGCCGTCTGGCTTGGTTTCCCGAAAATACGCTTTTAGGAAAGTCCTGGAGCCGGATGACCGATCTTGCGACGCAGTTCCGAACCGATCCCTCGATGACGGGCTACCGGACATGGCCGTCAAAGGTCTGTCGCTTACCAAGGAGCATCGGGACGGCAGCGACCGGTCTTGACCGGTCGGCGAGGATGACGAGCGTTCTTGTCGGCGAAAGATCCGCCCGCCTTTTCACGCCCTTAGCCACGTGATTGGATACGACGTATCTGTATATCAATTTCGTTGCTAAGGTCCTTCATGAACGAGCAAGATCGACGTTTTACGCGCGAGCGCATGACAATCCTCGGCGATGTCAAAGCGGCATCCTTTCTTCCATGGATCGAGCGTCATGCCGCCAAGCTCGGCCTCGCGCCGGCAATATTCGTTGCCGGTGCCGACCGGATCGAACTCGACGTTGCCGGTCCTGCGGAACTGGTCGATATGATGGAGATGGGGTGCTCTCTTGGACCAATCGATGTCTGGGTCGAGGCCATTCGTCGGACGCCGATAGAAAACGAATCAGGCTAGGTTGGGACCGGGTCTCTGCCTCTTTTTTGGGCATTGTTGCCAGTGCGAAAATATTGTGCAAACGTGATCGGACTGATCGTCATGTCTTGACCGCGAATCTGCATTTGGGAAGATGGGTCGATGTCGTTCGAAGGTTGATGCATGCTGCCCTATCCGTCCGGTTCATGGATGCCAGTTGCCCTCTCCGCGGACTTGCCAGCGGGAACCGTAATGCCGGCGCAAACCCCGGTCGGACCGATTGCCCTTTGGCGAAGCCGGTCCGGCCGCGCGGCGGCCTTTGCGGACAGATGCCCTCATCGCGGCATGCGCCTTTCCCGTGGTTTCGTGCGCGGCGAGGCCCTGTCCTGCATTTATCACGGTTGGAGCTATGCCCAGGCCGGAAACTGCTTGCGCATTCCGGCCCATCCGGGCCTGACGCCGCCGGAAACGATTGGTGTCGCAACACAGCCCGTCGAGGACAGCGGCGGAATCATATGGATTTCCGTAGGCGAACCCACCGCTCGGCCGCCGCGGTTCGACGGCCTAGCCCCTCTTCGCTCCATGATAGTAGAGGCGGGCATTGCCGCGCTGGAGGCGGCCGCCGGTACGAAGGCCGACGGAGGCCTGCTCGACTACGCGCAAAATGCCCAGACCCTACGGCTACTGCTGACCCCCCAGGGGAAAGCGCGGACGCTGATGCATGTTCTGGTCGACGAAGGCACTGGTCCGGCCAAGCGTATCGCTGCGTCGAGGGCAGCCGAGACGCTACGGCGGACGGCCGAGGATATTCTGCGCGGTGGCGTCGCCCAATGACCCGCAACGCGATGATCGACGAATGGTATCCGGTCGGCCTTGCCGGCCGGCTTGACACACGCATGAGCGCCAGACGGCGCTCATGGGCGAGCCGATCGGGGTGAGGCTCGGCGCAGACGGAAACGCGAAGGTTACGGGCAGCAACGGGCGTGCCCTGCCGGTCTGCATCCGCTACGGCCATGTCTGGTCGTCGCTCGGCGACCCGCAAAAAGGCGCTCTTTGCCATCCCCGAGGCTGATCAGCCCGGCCGCCGGCTCGTCGATGTCGGGGTTGTGCGCGTGCGCTGCTCGCCGCTGCGCGCGGTGGAGAACTTCCTGGACATTGCGCATTTCCCCTTCGTGCATACGGACATATTAGGGGCCGAACCGCACACGGAAGTCCCGAACTACAAGGTCGAGATACGGGAGGACGAAGACGAGGTTTGGGCGACCCAGGTGAAGTTCTACCAGCCGCAGGCCGCCAAGTCGGCGGAAGGCGGCATAACCACCGAATACATGTATCGCGTGCCTGCGCCGACCTGCTCGATCCTCTACAAGACCTGCCCGCCGCGCCCGGATGAATGGGACGTCATCACGCTTTTCGTGCAGCCGCTTGCCGAAGACCTGTGCGACGTCTGGCCGTGGATGGCGTTGTTCGACGACGAAACATCGATGGCAGACCTGATCCATTTCCAGCAGACGATCTTCCTTCAGGACCGGTCGATTCTCGAAAACCAGATCCCGAGGCTGCTGCCGCTCGATCCGGGCATGGAGATCCCCACAAGGGCGGACCTGACATCGGTTGCCTACCGGCGCTGGCTGAAACGCCACGGCTACACCTACGGCGCGCAACTGGTGGCGCAATGAAGCTCTACGACTACGTGCTGTCCCCGAGTTGCTACAAGGCGCGCCTGATGGCGGCGCTGACCGGGGTGAAGCTTGACATCCGCCCCGTCGATTTCCATCCCGGCGCCGAGCATCGCGGTCCCGAACTCATGGCGCTCAATCCGGCGGGTTCGATCCCGATCCTGGAGGATGGCGACCTCGTCCTGACCGAATCCTCGGCCATGCTGGTCTATCTTGCCGCGAAGGCCGCACCGCAATGGCTGGGCAACGATACTGCTCTGCAGGCGGCACGCGTCCAGCAATGGCTTTCCTTCTCGCATCGGCTGACCGGCAGCCTGGGGGCGGCGCGCTTGCACGAGATGCTGCTGCGTCCGGGCGATATCGCCACCCTGCATGGGCAGGGGATAGCGGCCCTGCGGGAGCTGGAAGCCGGCCTCGTCGAACAGCATATCCGCGGCCAGCGCTTCCTCGCGTCGGACAGGCCGACGATCGCGGACGTCGCCTGCTTTCCTTATGTGGCGCTGGCGCCGGACGGCGGCGTTTCGCTCGACCCCTATCCCGCGATCCGGCTCTGGTCGCGGGCGATCCGCAGTCTCGAGGGCTTCATCGAGATGCCCGGTATCCACCGGCTGCACGAACTGAAGCCCGAGCCCGTCCTCGAAGCCGGCGAGGCGTGACTTGGCGGGCCACTTGCTGAAGAACTGCGCAGCGGTCATCGTGGACGAGGGCAACGGTCCGGACATCCGGCGCAATGTCGATGTCTTGACCGACGGCCCGGCGATACGGGCCATCGGCGAAGGCCTCGACAAGGGAGAGTTGCCCGTCGGGACCGTCACGCAGGACGCCGCCGGCTGGTTCGTCTATCCCGGCCTCGTCAACACCCATCATCACTTCTTTCAATGCTTCGTGCGCAACCGCGCCGATCTGGACTGGACGAAGTTGTCGGTCATCGAATGGCTCGACCGCATCTATCCCATTTTCTCGCGGCTGACCGAGGAATGCTTCTACCACGCTTCGGTCACGGCGATGGCCGAGCTGATAAAGCACGGTTGCACGACCGCATTCGACCATCAGTATTGCTTTCCGTGGAAGGCCGGCAAGCGGCTGGTCGACCGGCAGTTCGAAGCAGCCGAACTCCTCGGTATGCGCTTCCATGCCGGACGCGGCGGCAACACGCTACCGAAATCGAAAGGCTCGACCATCCCCGATGCCATGCTGGAGACGACGGACGAGTTCATCGCCGATTGCGCCCGGCTGATCGACGCCTATCATGATGCCGGTCCTTTCAGCATGCGCCAGGTGGCCGTCGCGCCCTGCCAGCCAGTCAACTGCTATCGCGAGACCTTCGTGGAATCGGTGGCGCTAGCGCGTGATCGCGGGGTGCGTATGCATACCCATGTCGGCGAGGGCGAAAGCCCGGTCATCGAGGACCGTCACGGCATGCGGACGGTGGATTACTGCGCGGAGATCGGCTTCTGCGGGCCGGATGCCTTCTATGCCCATTGCTGGGAGCTAACCCACGACGAGCTGCGCAAGATGGCCTCAAGCGGCACCGGCGTTTCGCATTGCCCTGAGCCGGTCTATCTCGTCGGCGCCGAAATCACCGATATCCCGGCGATGTCGGCCTTCGGCCTCAGCATAGGACTAGGTTGCGACGGTGCAGCCTCGAACGACAATTCCAACCTGATGCACTGCATCCATTCCGCCTACATGCTGCAATGTCTGTCGGCATCGACACGCGACCATCCCGTTCCGCCGCCGGCCGATTTTCTCGGTTATGCGACGACCGGGGGCGCGGCGCTGCTCGGGCGCGGCGACATCGGCAGGACGCCTGGCATGGCTGCCGACCTTTTCGCCATCGACACGCGGCGCATGGACTATGTCGGCACGCGGCACGATCCGCTGAGCCTGCTTGCCAAGGTGGGCATCGGGATGCCGACCGACATGACCATGATCAACGGCCGCATCGTCTGGGCCAAGGGCGAGTTCCCGGGGCTCGACGAGGCGCAGCTGTTCGCTGAAGCCGAGGCGGCGCTCGCGACCGTGGAATTCTAGAAACCGAAAACAAGGGGAACCTACATGCTGACAAATCTTACCCGCAGAACATTGATGAAGGGCGCGGCCGCCTCCGGACTCGTCGCAGCGGTGGGTGGCCGCGCGCTTGCTGCCGACGAACCTCTGGGCATCGTGCTCGTGGTCCCGTCGCCGGTCGGCGATGTCGGCTGGGGCCGTGCGCTCGCCGACGGGCTCGAGCCGGTGAAGGCAGCCTACGGCGACAAGGTGAAGGTCACCATCATCGAGAATATACAGGAAGGACCGGATGCCGACCGCATCATGAACAAGGTGGTCGCCGACGGGAACAAGTTCCTGATCGCCGGCTCCTTCGGCTACCAGAACGGTGCCCTGCAGATCGCGCGCCGTAACCCCGACGTCACCGTGCTGCATGCTTCCGGTTTCCAGGTAGCGCCGAACTTCTCGCCCTTCGCGGCCCAATATTTCCAAGGTACCTACCTGATGGGCATGGCGGCCGCCGCGCTGTCAAAGACCGGCAAGCTCGGCTCGGTCTCCGCCTTCGCCATTCCCGAACTGATCACCTCCATCAATGCCTTCACGCTGGGCGCGCAAGCAGTGAAACCCGATGTCGAGGTTTCGGTCGTATGGGTGAACTCCTGGTTCGATCCGGCCAAGGAGCAGGAAGCCGCCAAGGCGCTGCTGGCGCAGAAATGCGACGTAATCTTCTCCAACGCGCAGGACACGCCCTCCGTCGTGTCGGCCTGCGAGGAGGCCGGCGTCCCTGCCTTCAACCTCAATTCGTCGATGAAGAAATACGCGCCTAAAACCTATCTCGGCTGCGTGGCGACGGATTGGTCACCCTTCTTCAAAGCCTCGGTCGACGCCCACCTCGCCGGCAAGTTCAAGGGCGCCAACGCTTTCCTGGGTGTCGGCGACAAGGTTGTAGAGGTCGTTGACTGGAACCCGGGTATCCCGGCCGACACGATGAACAGGATCAAAGAGGTTGGAGCCAAGATCGCCGGCGGCAGCTTCTCGCCCTTTGCCGGTCCGGTCGCCAAGGCCGACGGCAGCGAGGGAGTCCCCGCCGGCAAAACGATGACCGATGCCGATATCGTCGCAATGGACTGGCACGTCAAGGGTGTCACCACGCCGCTGCCCAAGTGACCGTGACCACCCCGCTCCTGTCGCTGCGCGGCATCTCCAAGAGCTACGGCCAAATCCATGCCAATAGAGACATCGATCTGGATGTGGCTCCGTGCTCGATCCATGCGATCCTCGGGGAAAACGGAGCGGGCAAGTCGACGCTGATGAAGCTGATCTATGGCGTCGAGCAGCCGGACGCCGGAATGGCGACCTGGAAAGGGGAACCCCTGGTCCTCGCTTCCCCGGCGGATGCGAGGCGCAAGGGGATCGGCATGGTCTTCCAGCATTTCTCCTTGTTCGAGACGCTGACGGTGGTGGAGAACATCCGGCTGGTCGTGCCCAGGGGCAAATCGGATCTTGCGGATCGCATCCGCATGCTCGGCCGCGAGTTCGGACTCGAAGTCGATCCGCTCGCCCATGTGCACGCGCTCTCTGTCGGAGAGCGGCAGCGGGTGGAAATCATCCGCTGCCTGATGACCGAACCCCAACTCCTGATCCTCGATGAGCCGACCTCCGTCCTGCCCCCGCAATCGGTGGACAAGCTATTCGAGACATTGCGGCGGCTGCGCGACCGCGGCGTGTCCATCCTGTTCATCTCGCACAAGCTGGAGGAGATCCGCGCGGTCTGCGACCGCGCGACCATCCTGCGCGGTGGGCGCATCACCGGCCGCGTGGACCCGCGCGACCACGACGCGCACGACCTCGCCCGGATGATGATCGGCCGCGACATGCCGCAGCCCATGCCGGCGCTTGCGCATTCCGGCGGTGAAAAGCGCCTCGAAATCGTCGGCCTCGACCATCGGCGGCCGGACGATCCCTTCGCCGTGCCGCTTTCCGACGTCAGCCTGACGGTCCGGGCCGGCGAGATCCTCGGGATCGCGGGCATATCGGGCAACGGGCAAAGTGAACTGGCAGCGTTGATTTCAGGCGAAACGGTGCTGCCGCGCGAACAGTCCGACCGTATCTACATGATGGGAAAGGATGTCGGCGCGCTCGACGCGGCCGCCCGCCGCCGACTGGGCTTCGCCTTCGTTCCCGAGGAACGGCTCGGCCGCGGCGCGGTGCCGGAAATGTCGCTCGTCCTCAACAGCCTTCTGACCGCCCATCCGTTCGGCCTGTTGAAACGCGGCCTCGTCGACACGAACCAGGTGAAGGCTTTCACCGAGGACTGCATCCGGCAATACGACGTGCGCACGCCCGGTTCGGAAGCGGAGGCCGGCTCGCTTTCGGGCGGCAATCTGCAAAAGTTCATCGTCGGTCGAGAGATCATGCTGTCCCCGCAATTGCTGTTCGTGGCGCAACCCACCTGGGGCGTCGACATCGGCGCCGCGTCCGCCATCCGCCGGCGCCTCGTTGCCCTGCGCAACGAAGGCATGGGTATCCTCGTCATCTCGGAGGAACTGGAGGAACTGTTCGAACTCTGCGATTCGATCCAGGTGATCCATCAAGGCCGGCTGAGCCCGCCGCTGGTGACGCGCGACACGAGACCCGAGGAGATCGGCCGCTACATGATCGGCGCGCATTCGACGGCCAAAAAGGTCCCTGCATGAGCGCTCTGTCCGCGCCGCTCCTGCCTGTTCTCGTTCGCCGGGAGCATGCCTCGCTTCCCGTCAAACTGATCGCCCCGCCCGTCGCGCTCGCCTTGGCGACGCTTCTCAATCTCGGGATCTACCTCCTTATGGGCCGCGATCCGGTAGCCGTTTTCCACGCGATGCTTCTGGAGCCCTTCCTGTCCTGGGCCTCTTTCTCGGAAGTCCTGCTTAAGACCGCGCCGCTACTGCTGATCGCGCAGGGGCTTGCGATCGGCTTTCGCGCAAAGGTCTTCAACATCGGCGCCGAGGGCCAGTTCATCCTCGGCGCGATCTTCGCATCGGCCATTCCCATCTGGTTCCCAGAGGCAACGGGCCAATGGATCTGGCCCTCCATGCTTGTCATCGGTGCGCTGGGCGGCGCTCTGTGGGCGTCGCTCACCGCCTTCTGGCGCGTGAAGCTCAATGCAAACGAGATTCTCGTATCGCTCATGCTGGCGCTCGTTGCCGCGCAACTGCTCAACTACCTGCTTCTCGGCCCCTGGAAGGACCCAAACGGGTTCAACTTCCCGCAATCGGTGATGTTCCAGTCCGACGCGATGGTGCCGATCCTGATCCCCGGCACCCGCGTCAACGTCTCGCTGCTTATCGCCTGCGCGCTCTCCCTTGCGGCCTGGATCTTCATGCAGAGGAGTTTCGCCGGCTTCAAGCTGCAGGTCGGCGGCCTCGCGCCGCGCGCGGCCGGATACGCCGGCTTCAACGAAGGACGGGCGATCTGGCTTTCCCTGCTCATCGGCGGTTTCGCGGCAGGCCTCGCCGGAGCGGCCGAGGTGGCCGGGCCGCTCGGCCAGCTGCAGCGCTCCATCTCGACCGGCTACGGCTATGCCGCCATCATCGTGGCCTATCTCGGTGGCCTTCACCCGGTCGGCATCACCTTTTCCGCGTTGCTCATGGCGGCCCTCTATATCGGCGGCGATAACGCCATGGTCTCGGCAAATCTGCCGGTCGCTGCGGTCAGGGTTTTCCAGGGCAGCCTGCTGCTCGCATATCTCGTCGCCATCGCCTTCGTCCGCTACCGGCTCGAATGGCGCCATGCCGCCCACGGAAGCACGTCATGAACGCCGTCGAGTTCATCATCGCCGGGATGTTGGCGGCGGCTACGCCGTTTCTCCTGGCGGCGCTCGGCGAACTGGTGGCCGAGCGGGCCGGCGTCCTCAATCTCGGGGTGGAGGGACTGATGGCCCTCGGCGCCGTCATCGCCTTCATTATCGTCTATCAAGGCGGCGGGCATCTCCTCGGTTTCCTCGCCGCGGGCCTCGCCAGCGCGGCTCTTTCCCTGGTCTTTGCCGTCATCGCGCTGGGATTTCGCGCAAACCAGGTTGCGGTAGGCCTTGCCATAGGCATCCTCGGCCAAGGCCTCTCGGCGCTGTTCGGCAAGAGCTATGAGAGCCTCACGGTTAAGGGGCTTCCGAAGCTTTCATTGCCCGGGCTTTCGGATATCCCGGTGATCGGCGGCTTGTTCGCCCAAGACGTTGTCGTGTGGCTTTCGCTTGCCGCGACCGTCACCATCTGGGCGATGTTCGCCTACACCAAAACAGGCCTCGTCGTCCGCGCCGTCGGCGAGAACCCCAAGGCGGCCCGTGCGCTCGGCTATCCGGTGATCGCCGTGCGCTTCGCCGCGGTCGCCTTCGGCGGCGCGTTGGCAGGTTTCGCCGGTGCCTACGCATCCGTGGTCTACACTCCGCTCTGGGCCGATGGCATGATCGCAGGGCGCGGCTGGATTGCGATTGCGCTCGTCGTCTTCGGCACTTGGCTTGCCAGCCGTATCTTCCTCGGTGCGTGCCTCTTCGGCGCCGTGTCCCTCGCAAGCCTCGCGGCCCAGGCGACAGGGCTGGACGTTTCCTCGCAACTTCTATCGAGCTTGCCTTATCTCGTGACCGTGATCGTGCTCGGCATCATCTCTTCGAACCGCCGTCTGCTCAAGCTCAACGGCGTGGCTTCGCTGGGAGAACCTTTCGAACGATAGTGTCGCTTGGTACGGCCCATCAAGGATCCCGTGAAGAATGGTGGATTGCGCCCGCGCTCTCAAGCCATCCAGCGCGCCTACTCGGCCGCTCTCGTGGCGTGCGGCCGGCAACCAGCGCACCCTCACAGAATGTCAGCCCCGACTCGAAGCATTCAGGCGTGAGCTAAAAGCGATAACGCACTCCGACAGTATTCGCGTTGGAACCCTCTCCCATGTTTCCAAACGTGCCTCCGGCGCCGGATCTGTGATGGAGTTGATAGACAAGCTCGACGTTGGGAGCTTGCCTTAGTCTGAAAGAAAGCTCCGCGCCGATAAAACCAAGGAAGGATGCATCGCCATCGTAATGGATTTCGCGGGCGTGCTCGATCTCGGTGACGCCTGTAACGGCACTGACACCGGCCGTCAGCGCTGGCGCAATCGCCAGATCGCCGATGACAAGGCCCTGGTGGCGAAGCCGCATCCCGGCCCAAAGCTCTCCGGATGTATCGTCGTCCTCGCCAAACCTTATGGCAGCCCCAGTCACACCGCCAAGGACAAAACCGGCGCCAACATCGGCGAAATCACGGCCGTAAGCAGCTCCAATCATGTAATTGTTCGTATAGTCGGCCCCGAAGACGTTGATAGTATCCCCGAAGGACCCGGTCACAAAGACGCCCCCAAAAACATAGACGTCGTTCTTCGTCGGTTGACCGGCAGCGAAAGGATCTTCGGTTGCAAAATAGATGAAGGGAGAACTGTTGTCGGCGAGGGCGGAAGTGAAGGAACCGGTCAGAATCAGCGCAGCCAAAGCCGCTTGCACCCCGCGCATGCACAAGCTCCGAATCAATTCTCAGTTGATCATCATTCCTCCGGTGTTTCCCGTGAAGAAGCAAGTTCCCTGCTCCAGAAATTGGAGGGCTCTACCCCGTTGCTTGACCAAGGTTTTTCGGGACGCTGACCTTCGGCTATATGGGGCAGCCCAACATCCCCCGCGCGCTGGCGATCTGCCGCAAGGAGGCTGGAAGTTCGACATCACGAGATCCTTCTTCCTGTCGCGGCGCTCGCTCAAGACATCGCCCAATTCCGGCATGCCAGTCTGGCAGGACAAGCTGTTCACCGGGCTGGCGCGCACGGCGGCTGATGCGACTGAATATTGCAAGATTCCGACCGGACGTGTGGTCGAGATCGTAACCCAGGTGGCTGTCTAAGCTTCTGCATATACAGTAGGCGCTGGTCCGACTTGGCACCTGCCCATCCGTCAACCCAACGTGAGCCCACAGGCGCATTGGCTCGCGTCGACATCATATGGATTTATCCAACCCATGCGAGCATACTGCCTGAATGCGTTCCTTTAGCGAGGAACAAGCTGATGCGCGTCGGTACGAGAGGCGTTCCGATCGAATACTACACGCTAAGGATTGCCGAGCCGGCAGGCTCGCAATCTGGTGCTGGAGGCGACCCCAAAGCAGAACACCGCAACGAGATAGCCGACGAGACTGAAGCGCAGATCACGAACGGCCAGGCCGGCAATGATGGCCAGTTGCGCAACACCAATGTACCGTAGGATGAGTGTGAGCGAGTCCGTGAGTGCCATCGGATATCAGGCCGACCCCCGGTCGACTATCTGCGGGAAGGTTGGCGCGAACCTTTGGCGGCCTCCTGCATCGCGATGGCAACAATTGCGCCAGAGACAAACGTCAATGCGGCAATCGATGTTATCGCCCACGAGAGCCCGAAGCGATCGGCGATGAGACCTGCTGAGAGCGCGCCGATCGCGTAGCCGAGATCGCGCCAGAACCGATAGACGCTGAGCGAGCGGGCGCGCCAGCTGGGATGCGAGGCGTCGGAAACGGCAGCGATCAGACTTGGATAGACCATTGCCGTTCCAAGGCCGAGCAGAAGACTGCCGATGAGCCACCATTCGAACCGGCCCGTGGCGGCGGTAAGAAACAGACCGCCGGCCTGGGTCCACATCCCGGCGACGATCAGGCCCTTGCGGCCCCAGCGATCGCTCAAGGGGCCGGTGACGACCTGCAGGATTCCCCATGTTGCAGGATAGACCGCCTTCAGGATGCCGATGCGCTCGATGCCAAGTCCGAAGGACACGAAGAACAATGGGAAAATACCCCAGCTCATGCCGTCGTTGAGGTTGTTGACGAGGCCGGCTTGCGAAGCCGCGAACAGATTGCGATTCCGGAACGAGGTCAGCGCAAACACCTCCCGGAAACTGATCGGCACGGATTGCATTGCGTGAGCGGATGTTTCCAACCGGAGGTGGTCGCGCGTGTCACGGATTAGCAGCACCGACAATACGGTGCCGACGATGGCGTAGCCGATCCCGAGATAGATGGGCACCGGGCGCAGGCCGCATCGCGAAGCGAGATAGCCCGTGAGGAATGCCGTTACGCCGACGGCGAGATAGCCGGCAAATTCATTGAGGCCGACTGCAAGGCCACGTGATTTCGGACCGACGAGATCGACCTTCATGACCACAGTCATCGACCAGGCCAGTCCCTGATTGATGCCGAGCAGTGCATTGGCCGCAATCACCCATCCCCAGCTCGGAGCCCAGATGATCATGAACGGAACCGGCAAGCCGACAAGCCAGCCGAGGACGAGAACGCGCTTGCGTCCCCAGCTATCGGCGAGTTGGCCGGAGACGAGATTGGCAAGCGCCTTGACCACGCCGAAGCTCACGATGAAGGAGACGACAAGTGTCGTTGACGTGATGCCGAACTCTTCCGATCCGATGAGCGGCACGACCGTTCGCTCGATCCCGACCATGCCGCCGACAAAAGCATTCACCAGCATCAGGAGAGCAAACTGCCGCCAGTTTTCCCTAAGCCCAAGTCTGACAGTCGAGCCTGCTGACCGCGAAACGCCCATCGGTCAGGCCGCGGCGACCAACCCGGCATTGGTGGCTCGGTTGCGCGCCGCATCCGGCGGCGGGGGTGGTGTGTCGGCGACCATCGTGGCGACGAAGGTGCCCTCGTCCTCAATGCGGAATGCTTTGTTGAAGCGCTTCTCGAAGCCAATCGTCGATGTCGGCTTGCCGCTGAGCGAGCGCCCGCAGACCGAGCCGGAATATGCGCCGGGCAGCACCTCGACGTGATCCGGCAGTTGCTTGAAACGGCGCACGCTGGAAAACAGCGTCCGCGCCCCGGCCTCGGCGTCGGTTGCCAGTTCGGTTCGCCCGAGATCGCCGACCATCAGCGTGTGGCCTGTCAGCGCGAACCACGGCTCGCTCGCGCGTGTCCGATCGGTGACCAAAAGCGAAATGTGCTCCGGCGTATGCCCGGGCGTGTGCATGACGGCCATCGTCATATTGCCGAGCTCGAGCACGTCACCGTCCTTGGCGCGCAGAAACGGGAATCCGGCCTCCGCGCCTTCGAAGAGCAGGTATTCCGCGCCGGACGCTGCAGCGAGCGCCCGCCCGACGGAAATGTGGTCGGCATGGATGTGCGTGTCGACCACATAGAGGATGCGCATGCCCGTCGCCTCGGCGACCCTAAGGTAAGGCGCAATGTCACCGACCGGATCGACCACCGCAGCGGCCGATTTTCCACCACATCCGAACAGGTAGGATGCGGCGACGGGATCGGAATGGAGGAATTGACGGAGGATCATGGCTTGCGCTCCCTACCTCGCCTGCGATAATATTCAACTATTCTGCTGAATGTTTCACCGAGGAACAGTCGTGTCAAGCATTGGACCAAAACAGGCGATTTTCGCCAGCCTTGCCGAGGTGGCTCAGGCGCTCGGGCATGCGCACCGGCTGGAATTGCTGGAGCACCTCGCACAGGGTGAACGCAGCGTCGAAGGACTTGCGGCTCGGGCCGGCCTCAACTTTGCCAACGCCTCGCGCCACCTTCAAATCCTTCGACGCGCGCGACTTGTCGAGGCCGAGCGGCATGGCAAGCATATGCTCTATCGCCTTTCAGGAGATGTTCTGGTGGTTGAATTAATGAAGGCTCTGGGGCGCGTGGGCGAGCGGAACGTCGCCGAGGTCAACCGCGTCATGACCGACTATTTCCAGGCTCGCGACGCCTTGGAGGCTGTGTCGCGTGAAGAGCTTGTCTCAAGGTTGCGTGATGGCCTTGTCACGGTTCTCGATGTCCGGTCGGAGGACGAATTCGCGCTCGGACATCTACCGGGGGCGCTCAACATCCCGTTCGCTGAACTTGAAAACCGGCTGGCGGAACTTCCCGCGAACCGCGAGGTCATTGCCTATTGCCGCGGCCGTTATTGCGTTCTCTCGTTCGAGGCTGTCGCGGCACTGCGGGCGCGAGGGTATGTCGCTCACCGGCTCGAGGACGGGTATCCCGATTGGAAGGCCGCAGGCCTTCCAATTGAGGCAGCGGCCTGAGTGGTCCCGCAGCCAAAAGTTTTCGATCGAACAACATGACGCCACCAGTTCCGCGATCACCGCTGCTTGAGCTGAAGGACTATTCGGCCGAGTCCGTGTTTCAGGTTGAAACATGCTTCGCGAGGCGCGGCGGCAAAAAGGCCTGTCGCCGGAACGCATGCCTTCTGTGTGTGTCCTTGATCCGGACGGCGACATAGTGCGCCGGTTGCGCAAAGAAGGCCGCGCCCGCCCATCGTCGGGCTGGGCCTGCTATCATACCGTCCTTCACGAGTTCGAACTGGATGGCCAGACGCTTGGCATCATTTGGCTGTGCGGTCGGCTCCTCCTTCGCCGTGCCGGTCGCCGAGCAGCTTTTCGCGTCGGGGTGCCGCCTGCTGATCAGCATCACCTCGGCCGGCCAGATCACGGTGCTTGGACCACCGCCCTATTTCGTGCTGATCGACCGGGCCCTTCGCGATGAAGGAACTAGCCATCATTCGTTCCGCACCCTGAATTCACCGAAGCCAATCCGGAGCTTATCGCGTAAGTCTTGATGTCGCAGCATCGGGGACTTGCAAAAGCTGCATTTTGCGGCCAGCCTAGGCGGATGATGGCCCGGCTGTCGCCAAAGCATCTCCTCGTCATGCTAATAGCGGTCTTCCTGACCGCCGGGTTCAGCCTGTCTGCCGCTCAGGCCAGCGTCATGTCGGCCAAGATGGCGGACGCTATGGCGATGTCCACCGGTGCCAGCACAGGCACTTTGGCCGGTGCTTCCATGAACGGCGACTGCAGGGCGTGCCTCAAAGACATCGGCGACAGTGGCAACGCGATGCATTGTCCGCCGACCTGCATCGCACCGGTGCTGGCGGTGCTGCCGCAAGACCTCGCGGTGACGGCAGTTCTCCACGTGCAGCAGCCATCGACGCAAGCTGCCCCGTTCCTGCAGGGACGAAGTTCCCTACCCGACCCATACCCTCCCCGACTCAGCGCTTGACGCCGTTTCAGCCGTGACGCGGCTGATTCCCGGCGCCTGATCGCCTGTGTTGCGCATCGTTGCGCGCGCGGGCGCATACAGCATTCCAGTTCGATGCCGAGTGGCTCGCCATCGATCGAGATCGCAAGGGCTAGCAGGGTGAAATACGATTTCAGTCATTCGATATCGCGCCGCGGGTTTTTTGCGGCGGCGGCGGGCGCTGCCGTGTCCTGCTCGCTGCGTCCTGCACGCGCCTCGACCGAGGACGAGCGCCGGATCAAGGTCGGCCCGGGCCAGGCGCTGCTCGATGGCGCCGACGGTCCGTCTACCGCAGTCTGGACCTATAGCGGCACCACCCCCGGCCCAACATTGCGCCTGCGGCAGGGCCAGCCGGTCCGCATCACTGTCGAGAACGGACTAGACGAAGACACGACCGTCCATTGGCATGGCATCCGTTTGCCGAACGCCATGGACGGCGTGCCGGGCCTGACCCAGAGGCCGATCGGACCGGGCGAGAACTTCGTCTATGAGTTCACGCCGCCAGATGCCGGCACCTTCTGGTACCATTCGCATGCCGACAGCCTGGTACAGATCGGCCGTGGACTCGCCGGCCCGCTGATCGTTGAGGAACGTGAGCCCGTCGCCGCCGACCGCGATCTCCTCTGGCTGCTGCAGGACTGGCGGCTCACCAGTGACGGCCAGATCGCCGGCGGCTTCGGCAGCATGATGGATGCGTCGATGTCGGGCCGCGTCGGCAATGCCGTCACCATCAACGGCGCGGCGCCGGCCGACCTGAGCGTGACGGCAGGTGAGCGCGTCAGACTGCGGCTCGCCAATGCCTGCCTTGCCCGCATGGTGGCGCTGCGCTTCGAGGGTCACCGTCCGGTGATCGTCGCGGTCGACGGCCAGCCCTGCGACCCGCATGAACCGGAAGACGGCCGCCTGGTGCTGGCACCGGCCATGCGCATCGACATTATGCTCGACATGCAGGGCGGTCCCGGCAGCAGGCACGCCGTGGTCGACGACTTCTATGACGGCCTCGTCTACACGCTGACAACGCTTGCCTATGACAAGGCGCCGCCGCTGCGCCACCATCTTCTCGATGCGCCGCGTCGCCTGCCCGCCAATCCGCTGCCGGCCCCCGATCTGGCCAAGGCCGAACGGCATGAGATCGTCCTGCAAGGCGGCATGATGGGCGGCGGCAAGCTGGCCGGCGTCGGCGGTATGATGGGCATGGCGATGCCCGGCATGAACGGCGCCGCCGCCTGGGCAATCAACGGCATGTCGATGACCGGCGATGGCGATGCCGGCATGGCGCCGCAGTTTACGCTCAAACGCGGCGTGACTTGCCACCTCACTGTGCGCAACGAAACCGCCTGGTGGCACCCCATGCACGTTCACGGCTTCAGCCTGTCGGTGCTTTCGCGCAACGGCTTGCCGGTACCGCACCGGCAATGGCAGGACACGGTGCTGCTCGCCCCCAAGGACACGATCGAATGCGCCTTCGTTGCCGACAATCCCGGTGACTGGATGCTGCACTGCCATGTCGCCGATCACCAGATGGCCGGCCTGATGACAGTGTTCCACGTGACCTGAAAGTTTTATCCAACCAAGGAGAACTGCAATGAAACTGACCTACCGCCTTGCCGCACTGTCCCTGCTGATCGCAACGCCGCTGCCCGCCTTCGCCGCGACTATCAACGCCGTCATGTACAAGAACCCGCAATGCAGCTGCTGTGAATCCTACGCCAACTACCTTGAGCACAATGGCTTCAAGGTCGATATCAAGCCGGTCAACAATCTCTCTCAAATCAGCAGCGATGCCGGCGTGCCGGCGGACCTTGAGGGCTGCCATACACTGATGGTCGACGGCTATGTCGTCGACGGCCTTGTGCCAGTCGAAATCGTCAAGAAGCTGTTGACCGAGCGGCCAGCTATCAGCGGCATCACGCTGGCCGGCATGCCGGCAGGCGCGCCCGGCATGGGCGGCGAGAAGTCCGAGACCTGGACGATCTACGCCTTCACCAAGGACGGCAAGGCGCCGACCGTCTATGCGACCGAGTGAGCGCACCGTGATCAAGTGCAAATGGGCTATCTTCCTTGTCTGCTCGCTGCTGGCGTTTCCGCCGCCCTCCGTGGCAGCGGGGGCATCTGAGAACTTCACACTGCTCGATACGCCCGCCGCCGTGCCGGAAATCAGCTTCGAGGACGGCACCGGCAAGCCGAAAACGCTCGCCGATTTCTCCGGTAAGGTGGTTCTGCTCAACATCTGGGCGACATGGTGCGCGCCCTGCCGCAAGGAAATGCCTACGCTTGATCGGCTGCAGGCCAAGCTCGGCGGACCGGATTTCGAGGTCGTCGCGCTGTCGATGGACCGGAAGGGTCCCGACGCCGTGAAGAAATTCTTCGCCGAGACCGGCGTGACACACCTTGCGCTGAACATCGATACCTCGGCCAAAGTCATGTTCACGCTCGGCGCGGTGGGCCTGCCGATGACCGTGCTTATCAACCGCGACGGCAAGGAGATTGGCCGGCTGATCGGGCCGGCTGAATGGGATTCTCCCGACATGGTCGATTTCATCCGCAGCCGTATTGCCGCTAGCCCGAAAGGAAAAGGCTGATGCTTGCCAGAAACCGGGACGAGCCGACGGTTCGGGACGTTTCATCCGCTTGGAACGAATGGATGCGTCTGTTGTGCGCCCTGATCGTCTTCACCGCGCTGATCGCCGGCTTCACGCATGGAGCGCGGGCGCATTCAATGGACGAAGTCGACGCCATGCTGCAGAACGACGAGAAATATTTCCAGCAGATCGACAGGCCAACGCCCGATTTCACGCTGCGCACCGCCGACGGTCGCATCGTGCGGCCGGCCGACCTCATCGGCAAGGTCGTCGTCCTCCATTTCATCTACACATCGTGCCCGGACGTCTGCCCGCTGCATGCCGAGAAGATCGCCGAGATCCAGAAGATGGTGAATAGCACGCCGATGAAGGATCAGGTCACCTTCGTGACGATCACCACCGACCCCACAAAGGACAAGCCGATGTGCTCAATGCCTATGGACCGGCGCATGGGCTCGACCCTGTCAACTGGCTGTTCCTGGCCACTGCCCCGGGCCAGCCGGAGGATATGACCCGCAATCTGGCGGAAGCCTTCGGTCACAAATTCAGCCTGACCAATGATGGCTACCAGATGCACGGGATCGTCACGCATGTGATCGACAAGGAGGGCCGCTGGCGGGCGAATTTCCACGGCCTGAACTTCGCGCCCGTCAATCTCGTCACCTTCGTCAACGCGCTCACTAACAATGTCGAGCGCACGCACCACGAACGGGACGAAGGCTGGCTGGCAAAATTGAAGAGCCTCTTTTGACGGAGAGGCACCGACATTCTCGACGACAAGAAAGGGAGACGCGCATGTTCACCAAGCCAAGAGATGCAGCCAGGTATTGCAGCGGCATCGCCCGCGCCCTGCTCTTTGCCGGCCTGACAGGATGGTTCCTGCTCGATCCGGGCTTTCAAGCCATACAGGCGAATGCTGCAGGCGAAATGTCCCAGGATCAGTTCGACCAGCGGATACACGACTATATCCTGGCGCATCCGGAGGTTCTCGTGCAGGCGCTGAAAAGCCTGGACCAGCGCCAGCGTGAAGCAGATGCAGCCCAGGCCAGGCAGGTGCTCAAGGCGCGCGCGGACGACATCTTCCGTGACAAGCAAAGTCCAGTCGGCGGCAACGCCGAGGGCAACGTTACCCTGGTCGAGTTCTTCGACTATAATTGCCCCTATTGCAGGCAGATGGCGCCGGTCATGGAACAGGCTGCGGCCGACGATCCGCAACTCAGGATCGTCTACAAGGAATTCCCCATCCTCGGCCCAGATTCGGTGTTCGCGGCCAAGGCGGCGCTCGCCGCCGACAAGCAGGGCAAATACACAGCGTTTCACAAGGCGCTCTATGGGTCCAAGACAAGGGTGACCGAGGCGGCCGTCCTCAAGATCGCCGCCGAGGCCGGGCTGGACGTCGAGCGCATGAAGGGCGATATGCGGCAGCCGGACATCCAGGCGCTGATCGACCGCAACATGGAACTGGCCCAGGCGCTGAGAATAACGGGAACGCCGGGATTTATCGCCGGCGACCAGATTTTTCCCGGCGCCACCGATCTTGCGACGCTGAAGAAGCTCATCGAGCAGGCGAGGAGCGGCAAATGACAAGGACCCCAAACCGACGCACCGTCATTCTCGGCGTCTTCGGCGCCGCCGCGGCTGCAGGCTTTCTCGCACCGGATTTGGCAATCGCTGCCGACGATCCCGAATTGACCAAACGGTTCAAAGATCTTAGCGAGAGCGGCAACAGCACCTGCTCGGCCAAGTTTACCGAGTCGATCGCGACCATGCCCGCGATGGCGCGCATCAAGGGCTCGTGCTGCAGCCCGATGGAATTGAAACGCTATCGCGAGCAGGTAAATGGGCTTACCCAATATCGCGCCATCCCGATGATCCCCAGCGACCCGTACGACATACCGGCGGCGACCGCGCAGCAGATGCTGCCTTACTACGATCTGAAGCTCACCGGGGACGAGCAGAAGGCATACGATTACGCGATGGCCAATTCCGAGGAGAAGGGCCCCTGCTGCTGCCCGTGCTGGCGCTGGAGAGTGTATGGCGGACTGGCGAAATACCTGATCCACGAACACGGCTTTGACGGCAGGCAAATTGTGAACGTATGGGACCTGTCCGACGGCTGCGGCGGGGGAATGTAGAATTGCCGGAGTATGCATCTTTCCCCGTTCTGTAACCGGAATCACCGTTGTCTTGACGGAGGTTGCCGGCGACTTAACTTAGCTTGCACTCGCCAATCGTGGGCGGCGAACTCAGCCTTCGCGCCAGAGGATCATTTCCATGATGGATGGGTCAGGGGGCATGTGGTTGATGGGCGGGATGGGCCTCATCTGGATCCTGGTGTTGGTCGCCCTCGTGCTCGCGATTGCGGCGCTCGTCAAATATCTACAACACTGACCGATTGAAGCGCCGAGGCGTTGGCCGCCGAGGCGGGCTTCGGCCGAGATCAGCAACGATGCGGATCAGGGGCTTGCCGTCACGCCCCACGTCGACGACCCTGCCACGAGTCGGCAAGGCTGGCGCTCAGTTCGCACGACCCGCCAGACTGCTACCCTTCGAGGCTCGGGCTCCATGTCGCGTGACTTTTCGGGGCGACGCTTAAGTCTGGCGGCTGTCGCATGCCTCGGTCACGCTGATCGGACCTTGTCCGTCGTCGCGCGAACATAGTTCAGGTTCTTGGTTCCGACGGCGCCGATGTCGCCGACCTTGAATCCGCTCTCGGTCAACAACGAGGCGATCCCATTCATGTCCACGTGACCATGTCGATGAAGTCTCGGCAATCTGGACTTGCGTACCGGCCTGCCGAAATCGATAAGCAACAGCCGGCCAGTGGGCTTCAAGACGCGTGCTGCCTCGCGGACGAAGGCCGATCGAACGGGCTTCGACAGATGATGCAGCATCAGCGTACCGATCACAATGTCGAACTGCGCGTCCTTGAAGGGAAGCTTCTGCGCCGTCCCGTTGACGAAGGTCAGATCGAGGCCAGACCTTTTGGCCTTGGCGCGCGCCCTCTCGATCATTTCAGCCGAAGCATCGACGCCCGTGACGCCTCCATCAGAACCCACTAGCCGCTTCGCGGCAATCGCAAGGGTTCCCGTCCCGCAGGCGACATCAAGCACCGCTTCGCCGGGCCGGAGCTTCGCCAAGCGAAGCATGTGCTCGCGAAACCGCCCCTCGCGGCCGAGGGTCAGAACGCGCGCAAGCCAGTCATAGCCCGCCGCCCGGTGCAGGACGATGCCGATCCCCCTGTCGCTCGCGCCGTGCGTGCCTTTTCCGCCGAGGCCTATGCGAGAAAGGAAGCCCCAGAGCAATACGATCGCGATTGCCGCTAGGATAAGGCCGTGGAACGCTGCCACCCAGGCGCCGGCGCCGATGTAGCCCATGCCAAAATTGCCCAGAAAGAGGAAGCCGGCGACGAGCGACAGTTTGGCAAGCAGGGCCATCGCGATCACGCCCTTGCGCGAATGCCGTCCGTTGCCGGCGCGGTGACCAGATAAGTGCATGTCGGCGACCTTCCGTTGCGGCCTGTCCAATATACGATTTGAGCTTCTGGACTTGGCGTATCATACTGGACACAATGTCCAGCATGAGATTCCGGACACCAGAGCTTTGAATGTCCAGAAGCAGGCGCCGAACGTGGCGATGACCATAAAAATCGACCGAACGAGCGACTCAAACACCATCGATCGCCGCGTCGCGCGGACGCGCGCGCTGCTGCAGGATGCGCTTATTGCCCTGATCCCGGAGCACGCATATGCGGCCAAAACGGTCGACGACATTTGTCAGAGAGCAAATGTCGGCAGGTCTACCTTCTATACCCACTACGCAGACAAGGATGCTCTACGCAGCGCGACCATCGAGGCGCATCTGGGGTCGCTAAGCCGTGGGCGCATGTCGGCAAGTCAGGAGATTGGTGCTCGCCTGTTTGCGTTTAGCCTTCCCATGTTCGAACACGCACTTGCGTTCCGGTCGCTTCACCACGCGCTGCTTGCGAGCAGCGGCGACACGATCCATGACGAATTGCGCGAGCGTATCCGGCGCGCCGTCCGAGCAGAACTTGTCGGAAAGCGGGTCGGTGGAGGTGGAGTGCCCGTCGAATTCGCCGTCCAGTTCATCGCCGGCGCATTTCTTGCGGTCCTCACCTGGTGGGTCGCCACCGACACGAACCTTTCACCGGCGCAAGCGGATGATCTGTTCCAGGGAATGGCGGGAAACGGTGTCGGCGCCTGGGATATATCAGGCTCCGATTCGTAAAACGGGATTGGCCTTGGCGGCGGCAGACGTGGCGCCTGATAGCGGTCGCCAGGAGGACTTATCGGGCTGGACTTGCCGAAGTGCCGATGGCGAGAAAGCTCCACTCCAGCGGCTCGCGCCAGAGACGATCCGCGTGAAGGTCGGCGAGACCCTGAAAGTGCGTTTCATCGGCACCAACAACGGCTTCATCCACCCCATGCACATCCATGGCGGACCCTTCGAGGTGGTCGCCCGCGACGGAGAGACGATTTTCCCTTCGGCCCGCTTCCTTGCCGACGCCGTTAATGTCGGGCCGAGCCGCCGTCGGCGCTACCCTGCCATCCATGGCATCGCCACCGCGCCGCTCGCCACCGCGATGCCGAGTGCGAGCAACGCGATCCCCACCGTCGCCTCGAAGCGGCGGCCGCGCGGCAACAGCTTCTCGACGAAGACGACCAGCGTCAAAAGCAGCATCCAGGCGAGGCTCATGACACCGGCCGCGACCAGAACGGCAAACAGCGCCCAGCAGCAGCCGAGGCAGTACAGGCCGTGCCGCAGCCCCATGCGAAGGGCGCCGATCCGCCCGTCGCGCCAGTGCTCGGCAATGAAGGCCAGTGGCGAGCGGCAGTGCCCGAGGCAGATGTGCTTGGCCGCCGTGAACTGGTAGAGCCCAGCCGCTGCGAGCGTGGCGCCGAGCGCGAGCGGCGCCCAACGCGAACGCTGAGGCGGATCGAAGCTCATCGCGATATCGCTGCCGAGCTGGACCAGCGCATACACTAGAAAGCCGGCTCCAGCCCAGACGAGGATATAGCCGGCGACGAAGATCCAGGTCGGAACTGCAACGCGGCGTTCGCGCCTTGACTGTGCCGACGCGAACATGAAGATCATCGGCGCAGCAGCAGGCAGCATCATCGCCGCCATCATCACGGTCCATACCGCGAGAAACACGGCGGCGTTGCCGATCGACCAAGGCTCGGCGGCGATGCCGCCCATCGCCATGCCGGCCATACCCTCCACGCCTCCCATCCGGCCGCGCACGGCAATGCCCATCGGCATGTTCATGCTGAGGGTTTGGTAGAGCGTCACCGCCCAGGCTGCCGCCGTCAGCAGCGCGATGGAAGCAAGCAGGCCGAGTGGCACGCCGCCCAGCCTTGTGACAAGCGGCGGCAAGGAGAACCGGCCGATGGCGCGTGGGTCTGCCACCGCCTTAGCTCGGGCCGGTCCACTCGAACGGTATGTGCTTGCTCGAGCGGGCAGTGCCCGTCCAGTCGAGGCCGAAGCCCTTGGTGCTGACCTCGACGGAACGGCCCCAGGTGGCAACCTGGCCGGGACCGACCTCGGAGCCCGGTGGGTTGATCGTCTGCACGCGTTTGCCGGGTGGGGTAGTCGGCCCCGAAAGCGCTTCCGCACGCCCGACGACGCGGCCAGGGATCTCGACCCGCCAGGTGGCGAGGTCGCCCGCCACCTCGAAGGCGATCGGCACAAACTCCATGCCGCGCAGTTCGCCAATGTTGGCGGCAAAGCCCGCCGGCCAGCCGCCGGCCTGCCCGCCGAAGATGGTCTGCAGCGCCTCGCGCTGCTTCTCGTTGGCCTTCTCATCAAGGTACATGCCCATGACGGCCTTTGCCTCGCCGGCCCAGAGATTGCCTTCGAACTCTCCGAGCGCCACCAGCGTCAGGCCGTCGAGCTTCACGTCGCCGTATTGGCCCTCACGCACGTGCCAGGCGAGCACGCCCTGGCAGTGATTGCCGGTCGGCCGCTGTGCAAATTCGCAAGGACAAGGGATGTCGCAGCTGCAGATGTCGAACCAGTCGCCTGCGAGCCGCCATCGAGGAACTGCGTTCATGGCTCTTACTCCCGAGAACTGATGGGGCAAGATTACTCCATCGGCGCTCGCGGCGCCACGTCTTACCTAGGCGGGTAATGGGCCGCTAAGCGGGCGGCTCACTTTGCTACGGCGCTTGGGTGGCGCGCTCCGCTCGCGGCTTTTTGGCGGTCCGTTACCCCATCTAGTCAGCGAAACAGGCGCAACGTCTGACAGCTTGTGACCTTAACCTTGCTCACCGCCCAACCCAGTGGAGTGCGGTGCACATAGAAACCGCCAGCAAACTCTGCCGGCGCATCGACGCGCGCGTTTTCGCACGGCGCACCTTTTGGGCGGCGGCCCGATGGCCACCGCCTCTGAAACCGCCCGCGGATCAAGCTTGCAGAACCTGCCCGGTAGTGGTGACCGGCGGCATCATTCCGTCTTCGACCAGGATGTCTTTCTTCCTGGCGAACTGCACGAGAACGCCGCGCGCCGTCTCCGCGTCGATCTCGCCGGCCAAAGCGGCTTTACAGGCGCGGATCGCAGCCCTTTGTTCAGGGCTGTTCCCGCACCAGTCGGTGACGAACTGGTAGGCATCCACGACCGAATTCAGCTGCCTCGGGAACCCGAGTCCGACCCAGACGCGAACGGGCTTTTCGAAGGGCTGAGAAAGCATGATTTCCTCCCTCCGAAACGGTCAGGCGGCAACGCCGCCCGTCTCGCCCGACTTTGCGGCCGCCACCCAAGGCATCGCCGTTGCGACGTCCTCGAGGATCTTCACGGAGCGGGCAAAGCCGGCGAACGCATCCCGCGCGACTTTTAACGGTATGAGACCGTCGTAGGCGCGGTGACACGCGCGCGTTGCCGTTTCGTAGATCACGCCTCGCCGATGCTTCGGCCATTCGTCGAGAAAATCGAAAGCATCCTCAAGACAGGCGATCTCTTGAATGAGACCTTCCGCGGCTCTCACGAACACGGGACTCTCAAATGTTCTCTCGCTCATCGAAACCTCCAATCTTTGAACGATTTCAGGTGGTTGAGGATGGTCGCCCCAGCAATCGGCAGCGACCTGCGGGAAATATGTGAAGGCCGATTTTCGACGTCAAGACCGCATGAAGCCAGTGCGCTATCCGACAAAAGTCCTCGGTTACGACGGACACGGTGAGTGCTACTCAGGCGACGGCCCGCTCGGTCCAGCCGGTGGGTTGAACGAACGTCACTCGCTTGGTCTATGGCACACGTTCACCATCTGCGTAGAACGCGGACGAGATCGGCCTCTTCTCCTGTCCTATTGTCACGCCGCAGCCGCCCTTTTGCCGACTGGGCAGTCCGACCCGTGGAGAAGTGGATCCGGATCAAGCCGTGCAAGACAGACACGAGACAGACAAAAGCAAGGTGCGCAGCCAGCCGGTGGTCGTCGAATTGCCGTTGCTGCCGGAGCTCGCGGCCGAGCTTTCCTGCGCACCGGCGGGCAATGGCAGCAGTGAGCGGCCCGAGACATAGGTGACGATTTGTACCGGACACATAGGTAACACTTTTCGGTTTTTGCCGGGAGGTGTTGATGCCGT
>NZ_JAMYMK010000027.1:0-43807 GCF_040318565.1 Mesorhizobium sp. M1142 | reverse complement strand
GGCATCAACACCTCCCGGCAAAAACCGAAAAGTGTTACCTATGTGTCCGGTACAAATCGTCACCTATGTCTCGGGCCGCTCACAGGTCCATTCCGGACAGGTTCACTCGCCAGTCGCACAGGATTTCCAACACATGACAGCGATGAGCGCGGCGGCGCTGCTGATCCTTGTCCTGACCTATGCCGGCGTTGCTGTCGGCAGGGTACCCGGGCTGCGCCTCGACCGGGCAGGGATAGCACTGCTCGGCGGCGCGGCGATGATCGCCATCGGCGCGCTCGACATGGAAGACGCCTACCGCGCCATCAGCTTCGACACCATCACGCTTCTGCTCGGCATGATGATCGTCGTGGCGCATCTGAAAGTGTCCGGCGCCTTCCGCGCGCTCGGCGGGTTCGCCATCGAGCATGCGCATGCGCCGTTCATGCTGCTGGTGATGGTGACGCTGTTGACCGGCGTCCTGTCGGCATTCCTCGTCAACGACGCTATCTGCCTGGTCATGGCGCCGATCGTCGTCCATGTCACCCGCGTCATCAACCGCAACCCGGTTCCCTACCTGATCGCCACGGCGACCGCATCCAATTGCGGCAGTGTCGCGACCATCACCGGCAATCCGCAGAACATGGTCATCGGCGCCCTGTCGGGGATTTCCTATCCGGCCTTCTCGGCGGCGCTTGCGCCGGTGGCCCTGTTCGGCCTCGTCGCCGTCATCGTCATCATTCGCATCGTCTACCATGCCGAATTTTCGCGCAAGGCCGAGCTCAGCCCCGAAGTCTACCGAGGCCGCATGCTGCCGGGACAGGTGCTGAAGGCGGTGGTCGTCTGTATCGGTTTGGCCATCGCCTTCTTTGCCGGCGTTCCGGTTGCCAAGGCGGCGCTGATCGGCGGCGCGATTCTGTTGCTGACCCGCGCCATCAAACCTGAGCGCATCTATCGCGAGATCGATGGGCCGCTGCTGTTCATGTTCGCCGGGCTGTTCATCGTCGTCGCCGGAGCCGAGAAGACGCTGCTTACGCCCGACATCGTCGCTTCGGCAAAGGACCTAGGGCTGAATGATGTGTGGCGGCTGTCCGGCTTCACCGCGGTGCTGTCCAACATCATGAGCAATGTCCCGGCCGTGCTGGCGCTGAAGCCGTTCGTGCCCGGACTGGAAAATCCCGAGCGGGCCTGGCTGGTCGTCGCCATGAGCTCGACGCTGGCCGGCAATTTCACGTTGCTCGGCTCGGTCGCCAATCTGATCGTTGCCGAGCACGCGCGGGTCTCCGGCAAACCGCTGGGCTTCATCGCCTTCTTCAAGGTCGGCCTGCCGTTGACGCTGGTCACCCTTCTTGCCGGGACGGCATGGCTGGCGGCCTAGAAGCGCGTCGCATTCGACCGACCTCATGCGGCGCGCACTAGGCTCTTTTTCATCATGTCGTTATCGCAAAACCGCTGCACACTTTTGCGCGGCATGCATTAGCCGGTCAGGGCGATGTCACCGTCAGATGGCCTTTCATGTTGGGATGGAAGCGGCAGAAATAATCGACCGATTCCGCCTTCTTCACCGTCAGGCTCGCCGCCTTCTTCGGCGGGATCATCACTTCCCAGGCGCCGTTGACGGTTGCCGTGTGGGCGAACACGTCCTTGTTTACCCACCTGATCGTGTCGCCGACCTTCGCCTCGATCTTCGCCGGCGAAAACACAAGCTTCTCGATCGTCACCTCGATGGTTTCGGCCTTGGCCGGCGCGGCACCCATGGCCAATGCCAGAGCAACCCACAGATGCCGCCGCGACATCATTGGCTCGATCCTCACTTCAGCATGCCGGCGACGTGTTCGGCGTGCTGTTCGTGGCCCTGGAATATTTTCAGGCCGGTTTCCAGCAGGCTCTTCAGCTCGGCATTGCTGGCGGACGGGATCAGCAGAGTTTCGAGCGCGCCATTGACCTGCTTGTGGTAGGCCACCTCGCTGGCGACATAGGCCTTGTCGAACGCTGCGCCCTTGAGCTTGGCAAGCTTGGCACGTTCCTCGGCCGCCGCCTTGGTCAGCGCTTTGCTGGTCGGATTATCCTCAGGCGTGACCTTGAGCTTCTTGACCAGGTGGAGAGCCTGTTTGTTGACCGCCTCGTGATCTCGCACCATGTCCTTGGCGAAATCCACGACTTCCTTGTTCTTGGATTTCTTCAGCGCCTGCTTGGCCGCCTCGACGTCAAGCACGCCCGCTGTGTAGGCGATATGTGCGATCTGCGGGTCGGTCGGTTTGTCGGCAGCTTGCGACGAGGGCGCCGCGCCAAGCAGGAAAATTGCGGCCAGTGCCGTGGTCGATCGAATAAACATGATGCTCTCCTTCGCCCCGACGCGGAACTGCATCGGGCTTCGTTTTCAGTGATGCTCATTGGATGCAGGTCACGGGAAAACGTTCCCGCGAAAATCGCCGCGGCCTATCCGGAAAGACCAAGCCGCTGCATCACGGCATTGGTCAGCCGTTCGCAGCGCCGGCCCGCGAACGGAAAGGCGTCGAGCAGCACCGGGCCGATCTGGTCGTCCAGCGCCTTGCGCACCAGCGCGCGGGCGCGGTGCAGCCGCGTCTTGATGGTTTCTGGTCGCACGCCAAGCAGTTCGGCGGTCTCCTCGATGCTCAATCCCTTGATGACGCGCGCCACGAACACCATCCGGTAGACATCGGGAAGACTGTCGGTTGCCCGTTCGACAAGCTCAAGGATCTGCCGTTGCGCCATCGTCCGCTCCGGATCGTCGCTCGGGTTGAGGGGAAACCGGATGATTTCGGCTTGCGGGTTTTCAGGCATCGCTACCATTCGCCGCCTTTTGCGCAAGCGGCCGAGGGCTTCGTTGATGACGATACGCGACAGCCATGTGGCGAGCGAGGCATCGCCGCGAAAGGACTCGAGATGGGCAAAGGCGCTGACATACGCCTCCTGGACGATGTCCTCGGCCTCGCTGTCGTTCCGCACAACGCCGCGGGCGATGCGGTAGAGCCTTTGGTTGTGCGTCTTGATGATGGTGCGGAATGCATCGCCATCACGTGCCAGCGCGCGGCCGACAAGCAGCATATCGCCGGAAGCGGCGGGCGTCGCCGTCAACGCAGCAGGCATGGCCGATCTCCTGATAGGCTTCTCATCGGACATTGGATGCATCGGCCGACAAAAGGTTCCCGACCGATTCCGCCGGCCAGCCTCGATCCGTTTCAAGCGCCAGCAGAGGCTATTCTACCGCCTTCACCACACTGCCGCCCCTGTTTTGTAGAGTCGACCGATCGGTCGCCGTGATATCGCTCAGGATCGCAATTTTTCCAGGCTGTTACGCCGATTTTCTGACTCAGTCTGGAAAGGTGCTGGCTCAGGCATCAGCGGCCGCCGCCAGCCCGCGCGCCAGGTCGGCCTTCAAATCCTCGACATCCTCGAGCCCGATCTGCAGGCGCACCAGCGGCCCGTCATACGGGCCCTTGGCGATTGTGCGGTCGCCAAGGAATACCGGCACGGCAAGGCTCTCATAGCCGCCCCAGGAATAGCCGAGACCGAAAAACTTCAACGCGTCGAGGAAGGCGTGCTGCTGCTTCTGTCCGCCGCCCGCGAGAACGATCGAGAAGATGCCGCTCGATCCGCAAAAATCGCGCTTCCACATAGCGTGGTCGGGATGACTGGGCAGCCCCGGATGCAGCACCTGCGCTACGCCGGGCTGACCCTCCAACCAGCCGGCGAGGGAAAGCGCGCTCTTTTGATGATGCTCCAGCCGCACGCCCATCGTGCGCAGGCCGCGCAGCACCTGGTAGACGTCGTCCGGTCCGGCGCAGCAGCCCATCGTGTTGAACGTCTCGCAAAGCTGATTCCAGCAAGCTGCATTGGCCGACACCGTGCCGAGCAGCACGTCGGAATGGCCGGCCGGGTATTTCGTCGCCGCGTGGATGGAGATGTCGACGCCGTGGTCGAGCGGGCGGAAGTAGAGCGGCGTCGCCCAGGTGTTGTCCATCATGACGATGGCGCCGGCGGCATGTGCTGCCTTGGCGATGGCCGGTATGTCCTGCACCTCGAAAGTGTTGGAGGCCGGCGATTCGGTGAACACCACCTTCGTGTTGGGCTTGATCAGCGCCGCGATGCCGGCGCCGATGCGCGGTTCGTAATACTCGACCTCGATGCCCAGCCGCTTCAGCATCGTGTCGGCGAAGTTGCGGGTCGGATGATAAACGGAATCGACGATCAGCAGATGATCGCCGGCCGACAGGAAGGCGAGCAGCGGCAGCGTCACCGCCGCCAGGCCGGACGGTACCGCGACCGTGCCTGCCGAACCTTCCAGCGCATCGATCGCGCTGTTCAGCGCATCGGTGGTCGGCGTGCCGCGCGTGCCGTAGGTGTATCTCTGGCTGCGTGAAGCCATCGCCGCCGCATTGGGATAGAGCACGGTCGAGGCATGCACCACCGGCGGATTGACGAAGCCGAAATAGTCATGCGGGTTGTTGCCGGAATGGGCGAGCCGCGTGTTGACGCCCATCTCGCTGCCGTCTTTTGCCATTGCTTTTCGTCCCATGGGTTGGTCGTTAGCCATAGTGCGGCGGCATTGGCCGCGCAACCGCACCGCCCTCGCCAGGCCAAGGTCTTGAATATGCCAATTCAGCAATGCGCCGTAGATCCTCTGAACGGCTGCCAGGTGCGCTTGGCAAGTCACGGTCGGACTTTGCCGGCTTAATTGGCGCGCTGACCAATTTGCGAGCGCGTTTGTCTGCAATTCAGGCATTTCAGGCGGTTGGTTTTCAAAGTCTTTCGGATTTGGTCATTTCCCTTGACCTCACAGGAATAATCGCCTTCGATGTTGTTCGTGAATGGGAGGCAGCGCGTCGGTTACGATGCGCGATTCCGGTGATGGGCCGGGATTACATAGCTGCGTTCACACGGGAAAAAGTCAGGTTCGCCTGGAAAAAACAGAAAAGGGTCTGTGGGTCATGAAACACATTGCAATCGGCGTTTTGGGCGCCGCCGCGTTTGGATTCGCGGCTTCGGCTGCGTCGGCGAGCACGCTCGACGACGTCAAGGCGAAAGGCTTCATCCAGTGCGGCACCAATACGGGTCTTGCTGGCTTCGCGGCGCCTGACGACAAGGGTGAATGGAAAGGCATCGATGTGGATTTCTGCCGCGCCGTGGCGGCCGCCGTCTTCGGCGATGGCAGCAAAGTCAAGTTCACGCCGCTCAGTGCCAAGGAGCGGTTCACCGCGCTGCAGTCGGGCGAGGTCGACATCCTGTCGCGCAACACCACCTGGACCATCAACCGCGACACGGCGCTTGGCCTGAACTTCGTCGGCGTCACCTATTATGACGGTCAGGGCTTCATGATCAACGCCAAGAAGCTTCCGGGCGTGAATTCGGCACTGCAGCTTTCGGGCGCGGCGGTGTGTGTGCAGAGCGGCACCACGACCGAGCTCAACCTTGCCGACTATTTCAAGTCGAACAAGATGGAGTACAACCCCGTCGTCTTCGAAAAGCTGGATGAGGTTAACGCCGCCTATGACGCCGGCCGCTGCGACGTCTACACCACCGACCAGTCGGGTCTCTACGGCATTCGCCTGACGCTCAGCTCGCCGGCCGACCACGTCGTGCTGCCCGAGATCATCTCCAAGGAACCGCTTGGGCCGGCCGTGCGCCAGGGCGACGACCAGTGGTACCACATCGTCAAGTGGACCTATTTCGCGCTGCTCAACGCCGAGGAACTGGGCATCACCCAGGCCAATGTTGACGAGATGAAGAACTCGGACAATCCCGAGATCAAGCGCGTGCTCGGCCAGGAAGCCGACACCAAGATCGGCACCGATCTCGGCGTCTCCAATGACTGGGTCGTCAACATCGTCAAAGCCGTCGGCAATTACGGCGAGATGTTCGAACGCAATGTCGGCTCCGGCAGCCCGCTGAAGATCGCCCGCGGCATCAACGCGCTGTGGACCAAGGGTGGCCTGCAGTACGCTCCGCCGATCCGCTGATCGAAAATGGATCCGGAAGGCAGATCGTCTGCCTTCCGGTCTCTCTTTCCAGGGGACTGTCGAATGGCATCGCAGGAAGTTCTTCGCGAGGAGCCAAGCCGCGGTTCCTTCATCAATGATCCGCGCGTGCGCGGCATATTCTTTCAAGCGCTGGTCCTCGTCCTGCTGGTAGCGGGTGTCTGGTGGGTTACCCACAACGTCATCGCCAATTTGACGCGGCTGCACATCGCTTCCGGCTTCGGCTTTCTCAAGGGCCGCGCCGGTTTCGACATCAGCGAAAGCGCCATCGCTTATTCATCGGATTCGACCTATTTCCGTGCCATCCTGGTCGGCTTTATCAACACCGTGATCGTGGCCGTCGTCGGCATCATCACCGCCACCATCATCGGTTTCATCGTCGGCATCGGCCGGCTGTCGCATAACTGGCTGATCAGGAAGATCTGCACCGTTTATGTCGAGGTGTTCCGCAACATCCCCCCGCTGCTGGTCATCTTCTTCTGGTATTCCGGCGTGCTCGCCGTGCTGCCGCCGCCGCGCGAGAGCATCAATCTGCCGTTCGGCTCCTTCCTCAACCAGCGCGGCTTCTATTTTCCCCGCGCAATATTGGGCGAGGGCTCCTGGCTGATCCTGGTCGCACTGCTCCTCGGCATCGCCATGGCCTGGTTCGTGGCCCGCAAGGCGCGGCAGCGGCAGATGGCGACGGGACAGCCATTCCCGGTGTTCTGGACATCCATAGCGTTGATTGTCGGCCTGCCGCTGCTGGCCTACGCGCTGAGCGGCTTTCCGCTGAGCTTCGAATTTCCAAAGCAGTCGACCTTCAATCTCGTCGGTGGTTTTCAGGTCAGGCCCGAGTTCCTGTCCCTCTATCTGGCGTTGTCCTGCTATACGGCCGCCTTTATCGCCGAAATCGTGCGCGCCGGCATCAGGGGCGTCAGCGCAGGCCAGACCGAGGCGGCCGCGGCACTCGGGCTGCGCTCGGGATCGATCCTCAGGCTTGTCGTCGTGCCGCAGGCGATGCGCATCGTTATTCCGCCGCTGACTAGCCAGTATCTCAACCTGACCAAGAATTCCTCGCTCGCCATCGCCATCGGCTATCCGGACCTGACAGCGACTGCCGGCACGGTCTTGAACCAGACCGGGCAGGCGGTTGAAGGCGTGGTGATCATGATGGCTGTCTATCTCGCGCTCAGCCTGATCACGTCGGCGATTATGAACGTCGTGAACGCCAGGATGGCGCTGGTGGAGAGGTAGGGACATGCAGGAACACGACATGTCCTGGGTGCGGACGGAGATGGCGCTGGCCCAACCGGCGCCATCGAGCGAGCGTGGCCTCACCGCCTGGGTCCGCAAGAATCTGATTGCCACCACGGGCGACACCATTCTCACCATCGTCGGCATCGCGCTGGTCGCTATGATCCTGCCCCAAATCATCAATTGGGCTTTCATCAACGCCCAGTGGACGGGACCGGACCGCACGGTCTGCGCCACCGTGGCGCAGGGCGGCATCCAGCCGGACGGCTGGACCGGGGCCTGCTGGGCCTTCGTCAACGCCAAGTTCGGCCAGTTCATGTTCGGCCGCTATCCTCTGGAAGGGCGTTGGCGCCCGATCCTGGTGGCCATCCTGTTCGTGGCGCTGCTGGTGCCGCTGCTCATTCCGCGCGTACCGCGCAAGGGGCTGAACGCCATTCTTCTCTTTTTCGTACTGCCGGTCGTCGCCTTCGTTCTGCTGGTCGGCGGCATGTTCGGCCTGCCCTATGTCGAAACCCCGCTCTGGGGTGGACTGCTGGTGACACTCAGCCTGTCCTTCGTCGGCATAGCCGTGTCGCTGCCGGTCGGCATCGTGCTGGCGCTCGGCCGGCGCTCGAACATGCCGATCGTCAAGCTGCTGTGCGTGATCTTCATCGAGACGGTACGCGGCATCCCGCTGATTACGGTGCTGTTCTTTGCCAGCGTGATGCTGCCGCTGTTCCTGCCGGCCGGCGTCAGCTTCGACAAGTTCCTGCGCGCGCTGATCGGCGTGTCGCTGTTTGCCGCCGCCTACATGGCCGAAGTGGTGCGCGGCGGCCTGCAGGCGATCCCCAAAGGCCAGTATGAGGGCGCCGATTCGCTCGGCCTCAGCTACTGGCAGAAGATAGGTCTGGTCGTCATGCCGCAGGCGCTGAAGCTGGTCATTCCCGGCATCGTCAACACCTTCATCGGCATGTTCAAGGACACCAGCCTGGTCATCGTCATCTCGATGTTCGACCTCCTCGGCATCGTCAAGCAGAACTTCTCCGACGCCAGTTGGGCGACGCCGCAGACGGCCAGATCCGGCCTGGTGTTCGCGGCTTTCATCTTCTGGCTGTTCTGCTTCGGCATGTCGCGCTATTCAATGTACACGGAACGCCGTCTCGACACCGGCCACAAACGCTAAAAAGGGGACCTTGTCATGGCCATAGAAAACGCCGTCAGCGCGGAAGAGATCAAGGTCAATGCCGCCAAGATGCACATTTCCACCACCGATGTCGCCATCGACATCATCGCCATGCACAAATGGTACGGCGAATTCCATGTGCTGAAGGACATCAATCTAAAGGTGATGCGCGGCGAGCGGATCGTCATCTGCGGCCCGTCGGGTTCCGGCAAATCGACGATGATCCGCTGCATCAACCGGCTGGAGGAACACCAGAAGGGCAAAATCATCGTCGACGGCAAGGAACTGACCAACGATCTGAAGAAGATCGACGAGGTGCGCCGCGAGGTTGGCATGGTGTTCCAGCACTTCAACCTGTTCCCGCATCTGACCATTCTGGAGAATTGCACGCTGGCGCCGATCTGGGTGCGCAAGATGTCGCGCAAACAGGCCGAGGAAATCGCCATGCATTTCCTCAAGCGCGTCAAGATCCCGGAACAGGCCAACAAATATCCCGGCCAGCTTTCCGGCGGCCAGCAACAGCGCGTGGCGATCGCCCGCTCGCTGTGCATGAACCCGCGGATCATGCTGTTCGACGAGCCGACCTCGGCTCTCGATCCGGAAATGATCAAGGAAGTGCTGGAGACGATGGTCGGGCTGGCGGAGGAAGGCATGACCATGCTCTGCGTCACCCACGAGATGGGCTTTGCGCGCAAAGTCGCCAACCGGGTGATCTTCATGGACCAAGGCCAGATCGTCGAGCAGAACACGCCGGCCGAGTTCTTCGACCACCCGCGCCACGAGCGCACGAAACTGTTCCTGTCGCAGATCCTGCATTGATCCTGTACGCCGGGTTCGGGACAAGAGCGGCGGATCAAGCCTCTCTGTCTCGCTCGGCTCCGAGCATATTCGACGAGCGCTGACCTTGCGTTGCGCGAGAAGATAGCAAGCGTGCTTCAGGTCGTTCGAGTGGTCACGTTGCAACCTGGTAACTAAGGCCGGCGCGGATCATAAGCGCGCTGGCTGCGTTCATTGCCATTGGGAGTTGTATAGCGAGCCGCGTGGGCGCGTGCGGCGGCAGGTCACGGGTTCATCCTGATGCTCATCCAACCGATCGATTATTTCCTCGTCGTCTGGTTCGCGCTGGCGCTGGCTTCGACGCTTTATGTCGGCTTCGACCAATATCGCAACAATCCCGAGCCGGTGGTGATGAAATGGGGCTTCATTCTGGTCACCCTCTATATGGGTCCGCTCGGCTTGCTGCTCTACGTGCTCGCCGACAAGGAGCCCCGGCCCGGCGAGCATGAACTCTTCACCCGGCCGCTCTGGAAGCAGGGCGTCGGCTCCACCATCCACTGCGTCGCCGGCGATGCCACCGGCATCATTCTTGCCGCCGCCGTCACGGCGGCGCTCGGCCTGCCGATGTGGATCGACCTGATTGTCGAATATCTGGCCGGCTTTGCCTTCGGCCTGTTCATCTTCCAATCGCTGTTCATGAAATCGATGATGGGCGGCACCTATTGGGAGAACGTGCGCAAGAGCTTCCTGCCCGAGTTCATCTCCATGAACTTCATGATGGCCGGCATGGCACCGGTCATGAGCTTCCTGATGATGGGCCGCGACATGCGCGCGATGGAACCGACGGAGCTGTTGTTCTGGGGCGTGATGTCGATCGGCGTCATCGCCGGCTTTGCGCTTGCCTACCCGGCCAATGTCTGGCTGGTCGCCCGGGGGCTGAAGCATGGGCTGATGACGCAGCGCGCGCAGGCAGCCGGCATCGATGGCCGGGAGCAGCCTGCCACGAGGCAACATGCGCAGATGCAAATGCAGCAGGCCGACGCCAGCGGCCATCGCGGGCAGCGCCACGATATGGCTTCCCACAAAGGCAAAGGCGGCGGCCATCACATGGAGACAGATGCCACGACGCCGCAGGTCGCTGCCCTAGGTGCCGTCTCCCTGCTGGCGCTCGCCATCGGCATGATCGCGCCGGCGAACTGGCTGAACCTGACGCTGTCGGCACGCGACGTCGGCGGGGTGATCATGCCGCGAGGCATGATCATGGATCGCGACACGCCGGCCGACGCAATGCGCGACATGGCCGCCACCGATCCGCGCCTCGTGGCCGCCTCTTATGGTCTGTCGACAAGGGGTGACCAGGACCTGCCGTTTCGAGTTGAGAAAGGCGTCAAGGTATTCGAGCTCAGGCCTTCAGTGGTCCGCTGGCAGATCCTGCCGGACGTTGCGGTCGACGCCTATGCCTATAACGGCCAGATTCCTGGTCCGCGAATTCACGTTCGCCAGGGCGATCGGGTCAGGATCAACGTCACCAACGGCCTGCCTGAGGAAACGACCATCCATTGGCACGGGATGATCTTGCCGAACCAGATGGATGGACCGGCCGAGATCACGCAGGCGCCGATCGAGCCCGGGCAATCCTATTCATACGAATTCACCGCAACCCAGCACGGAACCTATTTCTATCACCCACATGCCAAGCCGGACCGAACCCAGGCGCTCGGCCTCTACGGTGCGCTGATCATCGATCCCGCCAATCCCGCCGACGAGGTCGCGGCCGACCAGGATTACGTCATCGAGCTTCAGGAATGGCTGGTGCGAGAAGGGCTGACCTACCCGTCGATGCCGATGGACGGCGGCATGCCGAATTTCTTCACCATCAACGGCAAGGCCTATCCCTCGACCGAGACGATCCCGATGAAGGTTGGCGAGACGCTCAAGGTGCGGCTCATCGGCACCAACAACGGCTTCATCCATCCGATGCATATCCATGGCGGACCGTTCGAGGTCGTTGCCCGCGACGGCGAAACGATCCCTGCCCCCGGTCGTTTCCTTGCCGATACGGTCAATGTCGGGCCGGGTCAGCGCTACGACGTGATCTGGAAGGCGCAGCGTCCGGGCAAATGGCTGATCCATTGCCACATCCCGCATCACACCACGAACAACAATGTCGAGGAGAAGGGCGGCGGCGGGCTGATGGTCGTCATCGATGTCACCTGACCGTAGCCGTCTAAAAGGGACCTTCAGTGCTCGTGGCCGTGGTTTTCGTCATGCACGTCTCGTGAGGGTGAGGATGGTCGTTCTCTCCACGTTCGGTTGAAAACCGCACATTCGCCGTAGCCAAGGCCGGCATATGCTGGGACAGTTCGTCCTTCAGCGCCGCCGCGATGTTATTCGCTTCCGACAGCGGCAGGGTTTCGTCTGCGGCAATTGCGATGTCGGCGTGCAATCTATGACCGATCCAGCGCGCCTTGGCATCGACAATGCGTGCGCCCGGAACGTGCTCGGCGGCATGTCGGATTTCATCCATCACACCGGGTTCGATTCCATCCAGCACGCGGGTCAGCACCGAGCGGGCCGATTGCCAGACGATACCGAAGATCGCAATCGTGATCAGCAGGCCGACAATCGGGTCGGCCAAGGAAAAGCCAAGCCAGACGCCGGTGGCTCCGATGACCACGGCAAGGCTGGTAAGTCCGTCGGTGCGGGCGTGATAGCCGTCGGCAATCAGTGCCGCGCTGTTGATTTCGCGGCCGACGCGGATACGGAACACGGCAACCGCCTCGTTGCCGAGGAAGCCGACAATGCCCGCCGCCGCCAGCCAGCCCAGGTGCGTCACCGCTTGTGGATTGATCAGCCTGTCGATGGCTTGGTAGGCGGCGACTACAGCGCTGAACAGGATGATGAGCACGATGATGATGCCGGCCAGATCCTCGACCCGGCCCAAGCCATAGGTGAAGGTCCGCGACGGCTTGCGCCGCGCCAGCACGAACGCAATCCATAGCGGGATCGCCGTGGTCGCATCGCCGATGTTATGGATCGTATCGGCCAGCAATGCCACGCTCCCCGACAGCACAACCACGACCATCTGCAATGCTGCGGTGATCGCCAGGATCACGAACGACCATTTGATTGCCCAGATGCCCCGATCGGTGGTGGCAATTGTCGCATCGATGACGCCATGGCTGTGGCCGTGCGGACCGTGATCGCCGTGATGATGTGCGGCGTGCGAGCCGAACCCGAGCCATTCCAGAATGCGGGCTACGATGGCATTCATAGATATTTCGCCAGCTGCTTGAGTTCCGCCAGCGAGTTGCCGCCGGTTTCGACGCTGTCCGTCAGGCAATGCTCGATGTGATCATTGATCAGCTCGCGCTTGGCGCTGCTGATGGCCCGTTCGACGGCATGAAGCTGCTGCGCCAGATCAACGCAAGGGCGATGCGCCTCGATCATCGCCAGCACCGCCGCGAGGTGGCCTTGCGCGCGCTTCAGGCGCTTTATGATGGAAGGATGCGAAGCGTGGAGGTGATCTGACATGCCTCTGCATATCCTCCCCGGGAGGACACGCGTCAAGCGCTAAGTCAGCTGTGCAATTTCCGGAGAGGCTTCACCTTGAACATTGCTTGGCCTATGCCTTCCCCATGAAGAAGCTTGCTCGTTTTCTCGACCTGCTGGTCGTTGCAGCAGTCCTTGCGGTGGCGCTGGGCACGCTGCTGCCGCGCCCGCTCTGGCCGGCGGCCGCTGCCGATCCGATCGGCGCAAGCCACCGCATCGTGGTGCTGAAAAATCCGATCCACACCGACATCGCCATCCCGGTCGACGACGATGTGCGCCGGCGCTTCCACTTCCTGGTCGATGCCGGCATTCCGGCCGACATGGCGGAGGTCCGCTACATCGTCTTCGGCTGGGGCGGCCGCGCCTTCTATCTCGAGACGCCGACCTGGTCGGAACTGAAGGCAGTGCCGGTGATGAAGGCGCTGACCGTCGATGCCTCGGTGATGCATGTCGACATTTCAGGCGAAATCGCCGAGCCGCATCCCGACGTCGCCGGCTTCGACGTAAGTGAGGAACGCTTTGCGGCGCTGCTCGATTTCATTGCAGCGAGTTTTCAGCAGGGACCGAACGGGGCCATGCCGATCGAGGATGCGGCCTACTCCCGTTTCGATCGTTTCTTCGAAGCCAATGGCCATTTCAACGCGCTGGTCGGCTGCAACACCTGGGCGGCGGCGGCACTGCGCACCGCCGGCCTGCGCACCGGCTGGTGGAACCCGCTGCCGGCCTCGCTTAGCCTGTCGATGCGGCTTTACAATTGACAAGGCTCCGATGACTTAGGACCGCCGAGCGTCCGCCCGCCAGCCATAGAGCCAGTCCAGATCAGCGGCGAGTTTTTCGGGTGAGCGCATCGCCAGGAACAGGTTGCGGGCCATCGCCACCGGCCCGGCCGCATGCCAGGCGAGGCGGTTGAGGGCGCCGCGGCGGGCGACCTGGGATACGCGCGGCCGCCGCGCCTGTTCCCAGGCGACAAGCGCGCTGCTGAGGTCGGCAGGCGAGCTGGCAACGAAACCGGCAAGGGTTACCGTGTCTTCGATCGCCATCGCCGCTCCCTGTGCGGCAAACGGCGTCATCGCATGCGCCGCATCGCCAATCAGCGCTATGCCCTCCGGCGTCGTCCACCGCCGCTGCTCGACGGTATGGATCGGCCATGCCGTCCATGGCGCGGCCTCGCTCGCCAGACGGACCAGCGCCGGCGCGGTACCGCGCATGGCGTTGGCGAGGATGGCGGGGTCGGCATGCCCCGACCAGTTCTCGGCGATGCGCTCGCCCTTGGTGAAGGCCGCGAGGTTGAAGACCGCGCCACGGCTGACCGGATAGGCGACCATATGGAAGCCTGGATAGAGGAATGCGGTAACGCAATCGGGCGCTCCGATCACCCTGAAGGCTTGTCCGGCGAGGCTGTCCGCGGCCACCGTTGCGCGCCAGGCAAGCTCGCCCGAGAAGCGGCTTCTCCGGAAATCGGCCGCCTTGCGGGCGAGCGTTTCTCGCACCGACGACCAGACGCCATCGGCTCCGACCAGCAACGATCCTTCGGCTTCGATGGTCGTGCCGGCAATCTCGACTGTTGCGGTGATGCCATTCGGTCCGGTTGCGACGCCGCCGACGCGGGCACCAGTGACAAGCTCGACCTCGGAGCGCTCGGCTATCCGCGCCATCAGCGCTGACTGCAGGTCGGCGCGGTGGGCGACGAGATAGGGTGCTCCCCAGCGCGTTTCAGCCGCCTGGCCAAGCGGTACGCGCGCCAGCTCGCGCAGCGTGACGGCATCCTTCAGCACGACCGCCTCCGGCCGCACCGCCGTCGGCAGCAGCCGATCGAGTAGGCCGAATTGTCGAAGGATGCATGTCGCGTTGGGTGAAAGCTGGATGCCGGCACCGGCAGCCTCGAGGTGCTGCGCCTGTTCGAACAGTTTTGTCCGATAGCCGCGCTCGGCGAAGGCCAGTGCCACGGTCAGTCCGGCGACGCCCGCCCCGGCGATGACCACCTGCCGGGACTGCGTTTCTCGCATCAGGCTTGTCGCGGAAGAATCAGGCGGCCTGGTCGATATAGAGGCAGCCCGGCGGCTGCGTTTCCAATGCCTTCAGCTTGGGCGAATAGCGATAGAGCGTCGAGCAATAGGGGCAGACTTTTTCATTGTCGTCGCCCATATCGAGAAATACATGCGGGTGGTCGAAAGGCGGATTGGCGCCGGTGCACATGAATTCCTTGACGCCGATGTCGATTGCCGGATAGCCCGCATCGTTCTGGAAATGGGGAATGGAACCGCCTGCCATCGTCGTCTCCTGATCTTGTCGATTGCATCTGGATCATAACCCATCTCTTTGCAAGATCGATGAAATGAAACTGTCGCAAAAGCCTGTCAGAGGATAAGTTAAGCCGGTTAAGGCTGTGGTCGTCGAACGGTGTGGGAAGAGCGGAAACCATGAACGAACTGAAGCCGGTGCAGAGCGAATTCATCACCGTCGAGGCGGCGAGCCGCGAAGGCGGCAACCCCGACCGCTTCGTCAACCGCGAGTTTTCCTGGCTGCAATTCAACCGGCGCGTGCTCGAAGAATCGCTGAACGCCAATCATCCGCTGCTCGAGCGCGTTCGCTTCCTGTCGATATCGGCAGCCAATCTCGACGAGTTCTTCATGGTCCGCGTCGCCGGTCTTGCCGGCCAGGTGCGCGAGGGCATCGTGCTGAAGAGCCCGGATGGGCGCACTCCCGAGCAGCAGCTCGAACAATTGCTGCGCGAGGTCGAGCGCCTGCAGGAGGACCAGCAGAACAGCCTTTCGGCGCTGATGCTGCTGCTCGACAAACAAGGCATCGAAAGCATCACCCGCGATGCGCTGACCAAGGACGAGAAGACCTGGCTCGAGGACCATTTCCAGGAGCAGGTATTTCCGGTCCTGACCCCGCTGTCGATCGACCCGGCGCATCCGTTCCCGTTCATTCCCAACCTCGGTTTCTCGATGGCGCTGCAATTGCGCCACCGCAAGAACGGCGAGGAAATGAGCGCGCTTTTGCGCCTGCCGGTGGCGCTGAGGCGCTTCATCCGTTTGCCGGATCGCAAGCATCATGTCCGCTTCATTCCACTCGAAGAGGCGGTCAGTCTCTATATCGGCAAGCTGTTTCCCGGCTATGAGGTCAAGGGCTCCGGCACGTTCCGCATCATCCGCGACAGCGATATCGAGGTCGAGGAAGAATCAGAGGATCTGGTGCGGCTGTTCGAGACGGCGCTGAAGCGGCGACGCCGCGGCTCGGTCATCCGCATCGAGTTCGACAGGTCGATGCCGGCCGAATTGCGCGATTTCGTCGCCGGCGAGCTCGGCGTCTCGGCCAGCCGGATCAGCGTGCTCACCGGTCCGCTGGCGCTCAGCCAGATCTCGGAGATCGTCGCCGTCGCCCGCGACGATCTGAAGTTCACGCCTTACAATCCGCGCTTTCCCGAGCGCATCCGCGAGCATGGCGGCGACTGTTTTGCCGCGATCCGCGAGAAGGATATCATCGTCCACCACCCTTACGAATCCTTCGACGTGGTGGTGCAGTTTCTGCGCCAGGCAATGGCCGACCCGGAAGTGGTGGCGATCAAGCAGACGCTCTACCGCACCTCCAACGACAGCCCGATCGTACGGGCTTTGGTCGATGCGGCGGAAGCCGGCAAGTCGGTGACGGCGCTGGTCGAGCTCAAGGCGCGCTTCGACGAGGAGGCCAACATCCGCTGGGCGCGCGACCTCGAGCGCGCCGGCGTCCAGGTCGTCTTTGGCTTTCTCGAACTGAAGACCCACGCAAAGATGTCGCTGGTCGTGCGGCGCGAGGACGGCAGGCTGCGCAATTACGTGCATCTCGGCACCGGCAACTACCACCCGGTCACCGCCCGCATCTACACCGATCTGTCCTTCTTCACCACGGACCCGACAATCGCGCGCGATGTCGCCCAGTTGTTCAACTTCATCACCGGCTATGCCGAGCCGGCCGAGCAGATGCGGCTGGCCATCTCGCCGTTCACGCTGCGCGACCGCATCCTCCAGCACATTTCGGATGAGATCAGCCACGCGCTGGAGGGCAGACCGGCCCGCATCTGGATGAAGATGAACGCCTTGGTCGACCCGATCGTCATCGATGCCCTCTACGATGCCAGCCGCGCCGGCGTCGAGATCGATCTCGTCGTGCGCGGCATCTGCTGCCTGAGACCGCAGGTGCCCGGCCTATCGGAGAACATCAGGGTGAAGTCGATCGTCGGCCGCTTCCTCGAGCACAGCCGCATCTATTGCTTCGGCAACGGCCACGGCCTGCCCTCGGACGGGGCGATCGTCTATATCTCCTCGGCCGATTTGATGCCGCGGAATCTCGATCGCCGCGTCGAGACCATGGTGCCGATCACCAATCCAACTGTGCATGAGCAGGTGCTCGGCCAGATCATGCTCGGCAACATCATGGACAACCAGCAAAGTTTCGACGTATTGGCTGATGGAACCTCCCGGCGCGTCGTGCTGGAAGAGGGCGAGGAACCGTTCAACGCGCAGGAATATTTCATGACCAATCCGAGCCTGTCCGGACGGGGCGATGCGTTGAAGTCGCATGCGCCCAAGCGCATCGCGCAGTTCAAACGCCGCAAGAAACAGAACGCAGCGACGGGCTGATGATTTCAGCGTCCCAGGGCCGGCTCCAGGACCGCCGACCGCTGTCCATCATCGATATCGGGTCGAACTCGATCCGTCTTGTGATCTATGAGGGGCTGGCGCGTTCGCCGACCTTGCTGTTCAACGAAAAGATGCTGGCGGGCCTCGGCCGCGGCATCGTTTCGACCGGAAAGCTCGATCCCGAGGCGGTGACTCGTTCGATGGAAGAGTTCCGCCGCTTCCGCGCGCTCTCCGACCAGGCCGGCGCCGAGCGCATGTATGTGCTGGCGACCGCCGCCGCTCGTGAGGCGGTCAACGGCCCCGACTTCATCCACCGCGCCGAGGATGTGCTCAGGACCGAGATCCAGGTGCTGAGCGGCCGCGAGGAAGCTCATTATTCAGCACTCGGCGTCATCTCCGGTTTCCATCCGGCCAACGGCATCGCCGGCGACCTTGGTGGCGGCAGCCTCGAACTGATCGATATCGACGGTGTGACGATCGGTGACGGCATCACGCTGCCGTTGGGCGGCTTGCGCCTGCAGGACATGGCGAAGAACTCGCTGGCCCAGGCGGCAAGGATCACGCGCGAGCAACTGGCGCGGGCGAAATTGCTGAAGGGCGGGCAGGGCAGGGCCTTCTACACAGTCGGCGGCACCTGGCGAAACCTGGCCCGGCTGCACATGGAAATGACCAACTACCCGCTCGGCGTCATGCACCACTACGAGATCGGCATCGAAAGCGCCGCGAACTTCCTCCGGCAGGCCGCCAAAGCCGAGATCGACAAGATCAAAGGCATCGAGGGCATCTCCAAGAACCGCCGCTCGCTGCTGCCCTATGGCGCCATCGTGCTGCAGGAGATCATGGCGGCGATGCAGCCGTCGAAGATCATCGTGTCGGCGCTGGGCGTGCGCGAGGGCTTTCTCTATTCGCTGCTCGACAAGGCCGAGCAGAAGGCCGATCCGCTGATCTCGGCTGCGGAAGAGCTTGCCCGCCTGCGCTCGCGCTCGGTCGACCACGCGCATGAGCTTGTCGAATGGACCGGCAAGGCATTCGCCGCCTTCGGCATCGACGAGACCAGGGATGAGGCGCGCTACCGCCACGCCGCCTGCCTGCTCGCCGATATCGGCTGGCGTGCCCATCCCGAATATCGCGGCAAGCAATCGCTCAACATCATCGCTCACGCCTCGTTTATTGGCGTCGACCATCCCGGCCGCGCCTTCCTGGCGCTTGTCAGCCTGTTTCGCCACGAGGGCGTGTTCAATGAAGCCGCTCCGGAAATCCGCGGGCTGGCGACACCGCGCTATCTCGAGCGCGCCCGCGTGCTGGCCGCGCTGCTGCGCGTCGTCTATTTGCTGAGCGCGGCAATGCCCGGCGTCATGCCGCGACTGAAATGGGAAAACCGCGGCAATGGCGTACTGGCGCTGGTGCTGCCGGCAGCGCTGGCCGATCTTTACGGCGAGCGGCCGGCCGGCCGGCTGGCACAGCTGGCAAGGGTCACCAACCGCCGGCTGGTGCTGGCGGTCGAGGGCGGGCCTGGCATGTCTGTCAAATAGACGCCCGCGCTGTCGCGTCGCGACCGTTCAGGAAAGAAGGAAAACGCCGTGAAATCCAGGCAGGTTCTGCAGCTGTTGGTTGCCGGGATCTTCGTCCTCTTCGCTGGCCCGTCAATGTGAGCCGTCTCGCAAAGTTCGTTTTTCTGAACACCGAATAAACCGGGCGGCAGCTTAGGCGCTCGCTGCAACCAGCCGCCCGTCGGCCGACCAGGCGCCCGCACCAGCCATTGCCAGCGCCAGGAAACCGCCTGCTATGGCGATGTCCTTCATCAGCATCTGTGAATGCATGAAGGTCAGCGTCGGATCGTCGCCGCCCTGGCCATAATGACCGAGGAAGCCCGCCGCGATGCAGAAGGCAGCGAGCAGCAGCGCCACGACCGGCGTCTTGAAGCCGACGAGGATGAGCAGCCCGGCGATCAACTCGAACAGGCCTGTCGCCCAAGCCACCAGCGTCGGCAGCGGCAGGCCGAGGCCGGCGAAATAGCCTGATGTGCCCGCGATGTCGGCAAGCGCATGGAAGCCGGACGGCACGAACAGCGCGGCGAGCAGCAGCCGGGAAAGCAAGAGCAGCGCATTGCGAGGCATGGTCTCCTCCGATATCGGCGACCGATCCTAGCAGAGTTCCAGCCAGCGGATATGAACCGACAACGAAAAAGGGGCGCGGAAAATTCCGCGCCCCTTTGTTCAGGAACGCTGGACTGCTTCAGCCGCGCTTGGCGTCGATCGAATACGCGCCTGGGCCCGAGGAGGCGAGCACGAGGAAGCCGCCGGCAATGCCGAGGTTCTTCATGAAATTGATCATCTGCATTTGATCGGCCCAGCCGGTGTGGGCGACCAGCGCGGTGGCGACGGTGAAGATCGCCATTACCCAGCCGACGATCCTGGTCTGGAAGCCGACGAGGATGGCCAGGCCGCCAAGCAGTTCGATAAGGCCGACGACAATGGCGGTCACCATCGGCAGCGGCAGGCCAAGGCTGCCGAAATAGCCGGCGGTGCCGGCAATCGCCGTCAGCTTGCCGAAACCGGAAAGCAGGAAGATGACAGAAAGCAGGATGCGGCCGAGCAGGATCGTGCCCGAGGCGCCGGCGGCGGTGCCGGAACCGGCAAACGAAGTGTTGGTGGACGTATTGGTGGACATGCGTAACTCTCCAGAAGGGTTTGGCCAAACGGCTTGGGATACCCGCCTAGTTAGCGCAGGTCGACTGTTCACCAAAGACGTCAGATTGGTTACGGATTGTTCACCCAGGTAACGTTTTCGCGATGAACATGGATGTTGTGATCCAGGCATATCAACACCCTAGGCGGCGTGGACAAATTTTAGCCGGTATCTGGCGGTGGCGGTATGGACCATTGATCGGCAGCAATCCTTTCAGAATTCGCCATTCCGCCTCTGTCAGATCGCCTCTGCTCAAGTCCGCCTCCAAAAGCAGCCTTGAATCAATACAGTGAGACGTCGTCAATAGCCGCTGCGCAAGGCTTGGCAGTGCGTGTCGACCTTACGACAGCAGGCGGCCGGAGATGAGTTGCTGGATCAAACGTGCGTCGTGCTCAGGGCCGGGCGATTGGTACCACTCTTTATCCCCGCTGACCCATGCATCAGTCACACGAATACCATTCGGCGAACCCTCGAGACGGACGCCATAGATGCAGGCTCCTGTCCACGAACGATGAAATTAGAGCCAGCCATTCTCAAAAAATATGAACCACTTATCGTCCATATCCCGCGGAACGTGCCCAAGCCTGATCTTCTCGCCTTCGGCGTCCGAATACAGCAATGCAAGATCTATCCGATCTTGCTGCGCTGGGAGGGGGAGCGTTTTCCAAGAGGAGCGTGTGGCTGCTTGCATGCCTCATCTAACCAAAGCCATGAAAATCACACAACGAGCGATTTGCAGGCCGCTCAAATTTGTCCACGCCGCCTAGCCCGGATGCGTCATGTCCTCCGGCCGCACCAGCCGCTCATAGTCGGCTTCGCTGACCAGCCCGGTGGCCAGCGCTTCCTCGCGCAGCGTGGTGCCGTTCTTATGTGCCGCTTTGGCGATCTTGGCGGCGTTGTCGTAGCCGATCGTCGGCGCAAGCGCCGTCACCAGCATCAGCGAACGGTCGAGCGCCGCCTTGATGTTGTCTTCGCGGGCCTCGATGCCGACGACGCAATTGTCGGTGAAGGACACCGAAGCGTCGGCCAGCAGTTGTACCGATTGCAGGAAACAATAGGCCATCAGCGGATTGTAGACGTTGAGCTCGAAATGGCCCTGACTGCCGGCGAAGCTGATCGCCGCATTGTTGCCGAACACCTGCACGCAAACCTGTGTCATCGCCTCGCATTGGGTCGGATTGACCTTGCCAGGCATGATCGACGAGCCCGGTTCGTTTTCCGGCAGCGACAATTCGCCGAGGCCCGAACGCGGGCCGGAGCCGAGCAGGCGGATGTCGTTGGCAATCTTGAACAGCGCCGCCGCGCAGGCATTGATGGCGCCGTGCGAGAACACCATGGAATCATGGGCGGCCAGGGCCTCGAACTTGTTCGGCGCGGTGACGAAATCGATGCCGGTGATCGCGGCGATGCGCGCCGCCACCTTTTCGGCAAAACCGACCGGCGCGTTGAGGCCGGTGCCGACCGCGGTGCCGCCTTGCGCCAATTCCTGCAGGCCGGGAAGGGTCATTTCGATGCGCTTGATCGACGAGGCGACCTGCGCCGCATAGCCGGAGAATTCCTGGCCGAGCGTCAGCGGCGTCGCATCCTGCGTGTGGGTGCGGCCGATCTTGACGATGTGGGCGAAAGCCCTGGTTTTGGCGTCGAGTGCCGCATGCAAATGCCTTAGCGCCGGCAGCAGGTCGTGAATGATGCGCTCTGCGCAGGCGATGTGCATGGCCGTCGGATAGGTGTCGTTCGACGACTGGCTCATGTTGACGTGGTCATTGGGATGCACCGGCTTCTTCGACCCCATGACGCCGCCCAAAAGCTCGATCGCGCGGTTGGAAATCACCTCATTGGCGTTCATGTTGGACTGGGTGCCTGAGCCGGTTTGCCAGACGACCAGCGGGAAATGGTCGTTCAGCTTGCCGTCGATGACCTCCTGGGAGGCCTCGATAATGGCCTTGCCGATCGCCGGATCGAGCCGCTTCAGCTCCATATTGGCTTCGGCGGCCGCCCGCTTGACGATGCCCAGCGCCCGCACGATCGAGGCCGGCTGCTTCTCCCAGCCGATCTTGAAATTGGCCAGCGAACGCTGCGCCTGCGCGCCCCAATAGCGGTCCGCGGCGACCTCGATGGGACCGAACGTGTCGGTTTCGGTTCTGGTCTCTGGCGCGCTCACGCAGTCTCTCCGGTTTGCAATTTGCAAACGGCGTATCGCGTTGCACAAACGCCTTCAAGCGGAGATTGCGGGCGATGGAGATGCAAATCGGTTGAAGCCGCGCCTTTTCCTTCTCCCATAAGCGAGGAGGAGGGCGCGCTCCTCACCCCGCCGTATACCCGCCGTCGATGGCAAAGATACCGCCGCTGGTCCACGCCGCCTCGTCGCTGGCGAGATAGACCGCGATGCCGGCAAGGTCGCTGGTCCGGCCGATGCGGCCGAGCGGATAGCTGCGCTCGACATAGGCCTTGAGCTCGGCTTGCGCGGCTTCCGGCAGGTTTTCGATCGACCTGCGCCGCATCGCTGTGTCGACCGTGCCGGGCGCGATGGCGTTGACCCTTATGCCGCGCGGCCCGAGCTCGAAGGCGAGCGATTTGGTCAGCGAATTGAGCGCGCCCTTCGACAGCGAATAGAGGCTGGACGGCCGCTTCGGGATCATCTTGTGCGCAAAATAGGACGAGATGTTGATCACGGAAGCCCTGCCTTGCGCGAGATGCGGCAACAGCCGTTGGGTGAGGAAGAATACGGCCGTGACGTTGAGCGCGAACGATTGCTGGAACTGGTCCTCGCTGACGGTCTCGAACGGCACCAGGAATGCCACGCCGGCGTTGTTGACGAGGATATCGAGAGGTGGGCCGCGCCTGGCATGCTCGACCACGGCGTCGATGCCGGCGCTGGCCGACAGGTCGGCCGACAGCGTTTCGACATTATTCCCGAGCTGCTCGCGGGCGACGTCGAGTTTTTTGCCGTCGCGGCCGACGATCAGCACGCCAGCGCCTTCGCGCGAGAAAGCCTCGGCGATTGCCAGCCCGATCCCCTCCGAACCGCCGGTGACCAGTGCCCGTTTGCCGCCTAGTCTCATCCAACACTCCGCGCTTTGCCGTCTTGTCTGGTAAGGAGAGCAGCGCCGTTGCCGATTGTGGTCAAGCCTCCGGCTTATCCTACAATATGAACTTTCGGCTGATGCGCCTGGCTATTCGGCAGCGGCTGCACCGCGCCGAACAGCCAGCCGGGTAGCGACAAAATCCTTGACCTGATGAATGGCCTGTTCACGCGTAACGCTGCCGGGCTGCAGGCCAAGCCTCACCCACAGCCCGTCGATCAGGGCGGTGACGCCGAAAGCGATCTCATCAGCATCGCGCGCCGGCGCCAGACCGCGCAGGCCGGACAGCAGGTTGGAGCGCATGCGCGCATGGATCACCTTCTGGATGCGGGCAAGCTTTTCGTCGCGCGGCACCTCCGCGCAAAGCGAAAGCCAAGCGTGGCAGAGGGACGGCTGGAAGAGATGCGGCTCGAAATTGCCTTCGATGATGGCATCTATCCGTTGCATTGGCGTACGCGCCTGCCTCAACCGCTCCACCACCGCATGACGCAGCACCAGGTTCGATTCGCGCATGGCATGCTCGAAAAGCTCCCGCTTGCTATTGAAATAGTGCAGCACGATGCCCTTCGACGCGCCGGCCTGTGCCGCCACTTTTTCTATGGTGGCGCCAGCTATGCCTTCGCGCTGAAGCACGGCAAAGGCGGCTTGCCGCAGCTCCTTGCGGCGTATGTCGCTGAGACGCTTGAGTTTCACGGCGCGGGATCCATGCATCGAAAACCGACGTTGACATTTTTGTCCGCCGAGATCAATGATTGACCGTTGGGACAATTTAAAAACCGAATGGTCAACGTCGTTGGTGAAATGAGGAGAACCGAAATGCTTCGTTGCCTTGGAATAGGCGCCTCGCTCTGCGTCCTGCTGGCGATCCAGCCGGCCTTTGCGGCCGAACCCGAGCAATGCAAGGTCGTGCGCATGGCCGAGCCTGGATGGAACGACCTTGCCTTCACCACCGGCGTCACCAGCGTCTTGCTCGATGCGCTCGGCTACAAGCCGGCAAGCTCGCTTCTGGGCATCAACGTCATCTATGAATCCTTGAAGAACAATGATTTGGACGTGTTCCTTGGCTATTGGGATCCGGCGATGATCACCTACTACGAGCCCTACAAGAAGGACGGCTCGGTGGACGATGTGCGCGTCAATCTCGTCGGCGCCAAATACACCTTTGCCGTGCCGACTTACGTCTGGGAGGCCGGCGTCAAGGATTTTGCCGACCTGCAAAAGTTCGCCGACAAGTTCGGCAGGAAGATGTACGGCATCGAGCCGGGCTCGAACCAGCTGATGATGGACGCCATCGCTGATAAGTCGCTCGGCCTCGATGGCTGGCAGGTCGTCGAATCGAGTGAAGCCGGCATGCTTTCCGAGGTCGGCTACGAGATCAAGGAAAAGCGCTTCATCGTCTTCCAGGGCTGGGCGCCGCATCCAATGAACACGATGTACGACTTCAAATATCTGAGCGGCGGCGACAAGTTCTACGGCCCGAACTTCGGCGCCGCGACGGTGACGACGCAGGTGCGCAAGGGCTATCTGCAGCAATGCCCGAATGTCGGGCAGTTGCTGAAGAATCTCGCCTTCGACATCGATTTCGAAAATCTCGGCATGAGCTATCTCATCAATGACGGCATGAAGCCGGAGGAAGCCGGCCTCAAGGCAGTCAAGGAGAATCCGGATAGGCTCGGCGCCTGGCTTGCCGGTGTCACCACATTCGATGGCAAGCCCGCGCTCGACGCAGTCAAGCAGCAGCTCGGCCTGTGATATCGGCCGATCAGGCGGGCTGGAACGGCCGCAAGCGCAAGGTCGGTATCGGCAGCACTGAAACGGCCTGCGTCGAAATCGCCGGGCAGGAGCCCGCGCTGGTGCTGGTGCACGGCTTCTCCGACACGAGCCGCAGCTTCTCGCTGCTGGCGCCGCATCTCGCCGGGCGCCGGCGTGTCATTCCAGACCTGCGCGGGCATGGCGCCTCGCCGGCCGGGACACGCGGCTTCGCCCCGGCGGATTTCGCGGAAGATGTGGCGAGTTTGATCGAGCGATTGCGGCTCGAGCGGCCGGTTCTGGTCGGGCATTCCCTGGGCAGCATGGTGGCGATCGAGGCAGCCGCGCGCTACCCCGAGATGATCGGTGGCCTGGTGCTGATGGCCGGAACGCTGCGGCCGCAGATCGGTGAGGATCACCCGATGACCGTTGGTGTGCGGGCACTTCGAGACCCGATATCGCCGGCCGATCCGTTCTATGAATATTGGCATGCCTGCGAGGCCGAGGTTCCAGCGGACTTCCTGACCATGGCTGCAAAGGAAGCGTCAGCCATGCCGGCGGCACTTTGGTGCGCAATCCTGGAGCAGGTTCGGCGCGTCGATCTGACCGACAAGGCGCGCACGCTGCACCTGCCGGCGCTTGTCATTGCGGGCGGGCGCGACCTGCTCTTCGACGAAACGCACCAACGGCGGCTCCTCGAAGAAATCCCCGCCGCCGCGTTTGTAAGCGCGGTGCGATGCGGACACAACCCGCACTGGGAGGATCCGGCATTGGTTGCGGCAGCCATCGCCCGGTATTTCAAGGTCTGGAATGAAGCCGACCTCGAAGCGACCGGCAATCTGAGCTGAGAGCAGTCATGCACCTTTCCGAATACGTGGCGTTGGATGCCGTCGCCCTGGCCGGGCATGTTCGCTCGGGTGAACTGTCGGCTGTCGAGGTCGTTGAGGCGGCTATCGAAGCGATCGAAAGCATCAATCCCGCCATCAATGCCGTGACACTGATCGATGCGGACCGGGCGCTTTCCGCGGCGGCAAGCTGCAACCGGCAGGCCGCACTCGCCGGCATTCCCTTCTTGGTCAAGGACACCGGCGTCAATGTACGGGAGTGGCCGACGACGCACTCGTCGCTCTACTTCAAGGATGCCGCGCCGAAGCCCGACAGCGAGATCGTCCGGCGCTGGCGGGCCGCCGGTCTGATCTTGCTGGGAAAGACAAACACGCCTGAATTTGCCAACGACTTCGTCACCGAACCCAGCTTTCGCGGCCCCACCTTGAACCCCTGGGATCCTTCGCTGACGGCGGGCGGCTCAAGCGGCGGAGCTGCCGCCGCGGTGGCAAGCGGCATGGTGCCGGTCGCCCACGGTTCCGACATCGGCGGCTCGATCCGGGTGCCGGCTGCCTGTTGCGGCGTGTTCGGCATGAAGCCGTCGCGCGGGCTCACGCCGGTCGGCCCCTATCGAGGTCAGGTCGGCGCCGGGCTCTACGCCGACAGTGTCCTATCCCGCACCGTTCGGGACAGCGCCGCCATGCTGGACATGACTGCCGGTCCAGAACAAGGAGCGCCTTACTCCGTGCCGAAATCGGTGCCGTCCTACCTGGACTCGCTGTCTTCCCCCGGCGAGCGTCTGCGCGTCGCGTGCCTGGCGCACCGGCCGGATGGCACGCCCGTCGCGTCCGAGATCGGGGGAAAATTCCAGGAAGCCATGATCCTCCTCGAGGAAATGGGACACGAGGTCACAGAGGCGCGGTTCCCGCGGGAAGCCAGTGCCGAAGCGGACTGGAGCATCTTCTGGATGTCGGAGGTCGCGCGGCTGGTTGACGAGCGCGCCGACGAGATCGGGCGGATGCCGGGGGCCGGCGAAATCGAAAGCCTGACTCGTCACGCTCTCGACAGTTTTCGGCGATCCTCGGCCGCCGATTATCTCAGGGCGCAGGACCATGTGCACAGCGCTTCGCTGGCGATGGCGATGGCGTTCGATGGGTTCGACCTTGATCATGACGCCGACGACGGCCGAGCTTACGCCCCGGCTTGGCGCCATCCATGGCGATGGTGCTCTCTTCGATTACGAGGCTTGGGCGAGCCGGGCCTACGGCTTTGCGCCCTTCACCGAAATCTTCAATGTCACCGGGCAACCGGCCGCCAGCCTGCCGCTTTTTCCGTCGAAGGGCGGCCTGCCGATTGGCATCCAGCTTATTGGCCGCAAGAACGAGGATCACCGGCTGCTGCGCGTTTCCTTTGACCTGGAGCAGGCAACCGCATGGACGGCGCGTTACCAGGCGATCCATGCCAGACACTTTCAGGCATGAACCAGGAGGCTCCGGCGACGTAGGGGGCGTCGACGATGTTGGTTCATACCGAAATTGGGTGCTGCCCGAGCAGCGATCGCGCCGTCGGTAACAGACGCAAAACCTCCGCGGGCCTGGCGAATTCCCCTTGTACGGTCTGCTGAAGCGCCTGCCAGTCCGGGGAGGCGGCCAAGGCCGCTTCGTGCCGGGCATACGCTTCGGCGCTGGCGAAACCCGTGACGCTGATGAAGACGTTTTCGCTGGCCCGCACCGGCAGCCGCGGAAAGCTGTTTTCGGCATGTTCGGTGACGAAGACGGCCAGCGGCTGTGCGCCAAGTGCGGCAAGCACCGGAAGAGCCGCGATCTGGAAGTCCCTGGCGAAGCCGGCTTCCAGGCCCGGTCGCAGATGATGGATCTTGATGACAACAATTGTCTGCAAAGCACTGCTTGTGCTTGGTTCTTCGAGATCCGTCTGGATTGCTCGTTGCGATCCCGAGAGATCGAAGCCGGCGCCCGGCCAGGCCGGCCTCAGCAGCAGCACGTCGTCGGAATCGATCATCGTGGCGTTGGCGGCGTCGCGCCAGGCTGCCCAGACCGGTCCGTCATAGAAGGCGGTCAGAGCGTTTTTCCGCGCTTCCATGCCGTCGAAGCCGCGCAGCCAGACGAACATGTCCGGCCGGTCGAGATCGCGGAACTGGCCGATGATGGTCATTCCCGCGGTTTCCTGCCCCTCGATCAGGTGATTGTCGAAGATGCCGATCAGCGTCTCGCGCCGGCCGGGTTTCAGCGTGTATTGCCTGAGTTCGACGACGGGCGAGGCGAGCAGATCGGGATTAGGTAGGGCGTTCAAAGGCAGGTTCATCGCGCGAGCTCCAAAACAGGACAGTCATCCTGTTTTACAAAACAGACCGGTTGTCCTGTTTTGTCAATCTGCTACCGTGTGAAGATGTCAGCAGAGATATCCGCTCGCCCAAGGTCGCGGGCTCAAAAACGCACCAACGACCCCGAAGGCATGCGCAAGAAAGTGCTCGACGTCGCCGAGGAGGCGTTTCAGGCACGCGGCTATCATGCGTCCAGCATGGGCGACCTGATGGCGACGGCGGGCGTCACCGGTGGTGCGCTGCACCACCATTTCGCGACCAAGAAGGCGCTGGCGCTTGCAGTGATCGAGGAGCGGGTCGCCGCCGCGGTCGAAGAGACATGGATCGCACCGGTGCGGATGGCTCCCTCAGCGCGCGAGGGCGTGCGCTCCGTGTTCGCGGCCGTCGCGGCGGAGCTGGAGCGGCAAGGTTTCGTGCGCGGTTGCCCGCTCAACAACCTGGCGCATGAACTGTCGCTTGCCGATCCGGATTTCCGCATTGCCCTTGCCGGCATTTTTTCGGCCTGGCGCCAGGCGATCGCCGACAAGATCAGCGCCGACCAGCGGGCGGGACGGGAGCTGGGCACTGATCCGCAGCGCTTCGCAGCGCTCGCCGTCGCCAGCTATTCGGGCGCCATGTCGATGGCCAAGACCGCACAGGACGCAAGCGTGCTGCGCGACTGCCTGATGGGGTTGGAGCAGGGAGTTATGTCGTCCAAAACGGGAACGAGGCGACGTAGCAGGATACTGCACAGAGCCCTTTGACGCCGGCAGCACAGTCGCTCACTATGACCGAGGCGGGAGGCCGAACGCTTAATTCGGCAGCGGCTTGATCAACTCGTAGCCGACCACGCTTTCGGCACTGGTGCCCTCGTCATAGCGCCTGGCCACAACTGCCTGCAGATCGGGTGCGTAAAGCGCGGTGAACTCGTCCCGCGTCGCGCCGGCCTCGCTCCTGATCGTCTGCTTGACCGCAAGCACGGCGTATTTGCAATCACCCAGGCTGAACGTCTCCTTGCCCTTGACGTTGATCTCCAGCGTCTCGGTGCCCTTCGGCGGCTTGTTCGGTGCAAGACGGGCAAACACGATCTTGCTCTTGGCCCCCGCCTTCAGTGGGAACACCTTCCTGAGATCGGAAAACGGGATCATCGCCATCTGCCCTGTGCTGCTGTCGCGAAACACTTCGATCAGCCCGCCGAACAGGTACTGCGACTGCGGCGATTGCGACTGGTATTTGTTGGCAACCGCCACCATTCCGCCCGCCGCCGGACGAAATTCGCTGTGGATGCCAGGCCTTTCGAGAACGAAGCCGGCCTTGGCCGATTTGGCGTCGATGCACGCGGAGGCGTGCGCTGCGCTCGTCATCGCCAGGATCGCCATTGTCATGCCGATGGATGCAGTTTTCATGGCGTCCTCCTCTGCCCGCGCAAGTTGAATTCCGAAAGCAATGCCAGACCTGGGAGAACGTGTCGACACACTTTGCGAGCAACTGGACTGCCGGTTCGCGTCGTGCTGAATTTTAGCGCATGATGCATCGCATTTCCGCCCGACCGGTCTCCCGGCGCAGTTTCCTGATGAAGGCAGCGGCCGTTGCCGCGGCCGGCGCCGTTTCGCGCCCGGCCTTCGGCCAGACCGGGCAGCGCATTCCGCCGATCGACGCCACCTTCCTGTTTATCGCTGATGTCCATGCCTGCCGCATGGCGAACGGATTGAGCCCGCACTGCGAGCAGGAGGGCAAGACCGACGCCGCCCTGCTGCGCAATGTCGCCGCGCTCAACGGCGTCGGTGACAGGCAATGGCCGGTTGAAATCAACGGCGTCGCCACCGGTCTGCATTCGACGGGCAATATCGGCACGCCGCTCGGCCTCGTCGTTGGCGGCGACATCACCGATGATGGTGGCGGCCAGATCACCCAGCCCAGCGAAGGCACGCAGCTGCTCCAGTTCAGCCAGCGCTACCAGCAGGGCGTTGGCCCCGACCGCGTGCACATGCCGGTCTATGTCGGCCTCGGCAATCACGACCTCGACCAGAACGGCCCGCGCTCGCATGTCGACTGGTACCGCCGCGAAATGCGCGACTACGTCGAGGTCAATCACCGCCCCGGCGTTTTCTTCAAGCCGCCCGCGCCGGCGACCAACTACGATCTCGAGACCGATTGCTATTCATGGGATTGGGGCGGTCTGCATCTTGTCCAGACGCACCGTTTCGCCGGCGATACCGGCCATGGCGCAGTCAGCAGCCTGCCATGGCTGAAGCAGGACCTGGCGACCTATGCCGGCGACGGCCGCCCGGTCATCCTGTTCCAGCATTATGGTTGGGATACTTTTTCGATCGAAAGATGGGATGCCGCCGAGAAGACCTTCGACGACAACGGCACGGGCCCACCGCATTGGTGGAGCGAAGCCGACAGGCAGGCGCTGCTGGCCGTGCTGAAGGGCTACAATGTCGTCGGCATCTTCCATGGCCATCAGCACGCGACGCCGATGATCTACCACCGTGACGGGCTCGATTTGTTCAAGCCGAAGGCTGCCTTCATGGGCGGCTTCGCGTTGGCGCGGTGACCGGCAGCAGCATGGATGTGGTGCTGGGCGAAGCCGCCGGAGATCATGGCGAGGTCGCCTTCACCAATGCGTACAGCAAAAGTCTGACTTTCTGACGGGAAGGAGAGGGCGCAAAAAAAGGCGGCCGAGCCGCCTTTTTTTCTGGTTTGCGAAGGGCTCGGCGTCAAAGCGCCTTCTTCACCTTGTGCTTCACGTCGCCGTAAGCCTTCTGCATCTTGCCGGTCGCCTTGTCGACGTCGCCTTCGGCCTCGGTGCGCCTGTTGCCGGTGGCCTTGCCGGCGGTCTGCTTGACCGAGCCCTTGGCTTGCTTGGCAACGCCGGCAACCTGATCCTTGTTCACCATCTCGCATCTCCTGAACCGTTCGCCTGGAGAAACGGTTGCGGATCGCTTAGGTTCCGGGTTCTGCCCGTCGATTGGGATAGCTTCCGGCCGCGGAGCCGACAGGATAGGGTGCGCCAGGACGCCCGAACAGACAGGGGCCGGAGGGACAATGGCTGAATTCACGCTCTTCATCGGCAACAAATGTTTTTCGTCGTGGTCGCTGAGGCCGTGGCTGGCGATGAAGTATCTGGAGATCCCGTTCGAGGAAGGTCTTGTGCGCCTGCGCACGCCCGAGACCGCGGCCAATCTGGCCAGGATATCGCCGACAGGCCAGGTGCCGGCGCTGAACCATCGGCTGCCGAATGGCGAGGTCCGGATCGTCTGGGAAACCCTTGCCATCCTTGAATATCTCGCCGAGCTGTTTCCCGGGAAAAAGCTCTGGCCGGCCGACATCGGCGCCCGCGCGCTGGCCCGCTCGGCGGCGACAGAGATGCATTCCGGCTTTCGCGAGGTCCGCTACCGCTGGCCGATGAATTTGCGCCGGCCAAAAGGCCACAAGCCGCTCGACGCCGAAGGTGAGGCACAACGGGCGCGCATCGAGGAGCTATGGCGCGAATGCCGCGAAAAATACGGCAAAGGCGGCCCGTTCCTGTTTGGCCATTTCACCGCGGCCGACGCCATGTACGCGCCGGTCGTCACCCGCTTCGACACCTATGGCGGCACGCTGGCAACCGATACCCGCGCCTATGTCGACGCCGTGCTTTCGATGCCGGCGATGCGCCACTGGTATGCCGAGGCGGCGAAAGAGCCTTGGCCGGAGCCCGGCCCAGACGAATAGAGCCGAGCAAAGCTGGTCTTCCACTTCGCCGCCCGCGGCCTATCTGAAGATCGGGCTGGGGCCTTGGAGACTTCACAATGATATCTGTTCCTTCCGCATTGGCCGGCAAGGTTGCGCTGGTCACCGGCGCATCGTCGGGCATTGGCGAGGCGACCGCTGCGGCTTTGGCCGCCGCCGGGGCCAAGGTGGCGATTGCGGCGCGCCGCGCCGATCGCCTCAAAGCGCTGGCCGCGCGTATAGAAAAGGCCGGCGGCGCGGCGCTCCGCATCGAGGCCGACGTCACCAGCAACGATGATGTCACCGGCATGGTCGACAAGGTTGTCGACGAATGGAGCCGCCTCGACATCCTCGTCAACAATGCCGGCGTGATGCTTCTGTCGCCGGCCGCCGAAGCGGTGCTCGACGACTGGCGCCGCATGGTCGAGCTCAACCTGCTGGCGCTGATGGGGGTCACCAAGGCGGCGCTGCCGCATCTCAGGGCCGCCAAGGGTCACATCGTCAACGTCTCGTCGGTCGCCGGCCGTGTCGCCAATCCGGGGGCCAGCGGCTACGCAGCAACCAAGTTCGGTGTCGTCGGCTTTTCCGAATCGCTGCGCCGCGAAGTCTACGCCGACAAGGTTCGCGTCACCGTCATCGAGCCCGGCCTGGTGCGCACCGAGCTCGGCGACCACATCACCAATCCGGCGTTCAAGGCTGATCTGGACAAGCGGCTCGCCGCCATGGAGGCGCTGACCGCCGAGGACATCGCCGCGGCCATTCTCTACGCCGTGAGCCAGCCGCCGCACGTCAACGTCAACGAGATCGTCATCCGCCCGACCGACCAGGAACGATGAACGGCGTCGGATCTTTTCGCTACGCCTCGAATCCCGCCCGCAGGAAGTCCCCACATTCCTCGACCAGCCGCGACGGGTCCGTCGCGAGGTAGACGCCGAAATCCGCCGTCGGCGCCGGCGGCAGGTTGAAGCGTCCGTTGAGGCTTTGGCAATCGGGCGGCAGCCCCTCCTGCAGCAGAAGCCCGATGCCAAGCCCGGCCCTCAGCGCCGAGATTAGTGTCGCGAAGGTCGACACGCGGCAGCCGATCTTCCAGCCGATCCCGGCCTCGGCGAGCGAAGCCAGCATCCTGTCCTGCCAGGAGCAGGCGCCGTCGAAGATGATCAGCGGCAGGTCGACCTCGTCGTCGATCTCGATCATGCGGCTTGCCGCCCAGACCAGCTGTCGCGACAGATGGCCTCGCGGCGCCATTGTGAAGCGCGCTGGATCGGCCATGACGATGTCGCATCTTCCTTCGCCCAACGCCTTGCTGAGATCGCTGCTGCTGGCCGATGTCAGTTCGATCTCCACGGAAGGATGCCGGCGCCGGAAGTCGGCGATGATCAACGGCAGCCGCGTTACCGCCAAATCCTCGACGATGCCCAGCCGGACACGGCCGACCAGCCTGCGGCCTTCAATCTCACGCCTGGCATCGTCGCCGATCGCGATGGCCTTGCGGGCGAAGGCGAGCAGGATCTCGCCGGCCTCGGTCAGCGTCACGCCCCGCGGCGAGCGGTGCAGCAGCTCCGCGCCGACTTCGCCCTCGAGGCGCTGAAGCTGCATGCTCACCGCCGCCTGGGTGCGGGCAAGCCGATCGGCTGCCCGGCTCACCGTCCCGGTATCGGCCACGGTGACGAAGGCGCGCAGCAGTCTGACGTCGATATCTCCGGTCATAAGAATTCCTGATAGCTGTGTCAGCATTATCAGGCTATCCGAAAGCCAGATCTGAATTCAAGGTCTGCTCGCGCGAACGAAAACAGGAGCAGCCACCTTGTCCTACAGAAGAAGATTTGAGGAGTTCGGTGTCGCCTGGCCGTCGCTCGAGCGGCCCGCTTTGCCGTTCTCGCCGACGGTTCGCGTCGCCGACATCGTCTATGTCTCCGGCCAGATACCCGAGATCGGGTCGGATATCGCCGCAATCGGCCGGGTTGGCGCAGAGATCGATCTGGCTGCTGCGCGCAACGCCGCCCGGCTTTGCGCGGCCAACGTCGTCTATTGGCTGGACAAGGAACTGGACGGCAATCTCGACCGCGTCGTGAAATTCGCCAAGCTGACCGTCTATGTGAATGCGGCGGCCGGCTTTTCGGCCTATTCGGAGGTCGGCAACGGAGCATCCGAATTTCTGCTCCATGTTTTCGGCGGGCGTGGCGAGCACGCCCGCTGCTCGCTCGGCATGGCCGGCTTGCCGGCCAATGTTCCGGTCGAAGCCGACGCTATCGTGCATGTCCGCTGATGCACCCCCAAAGCATGCCCTCGGGCCTAACCCGAGGCTACGCAGTCGAACCAGGAGGAGGCTTGGCTTGATAAGTGCAAATCTTGAGGGACGGAAGGCGCTTGTTCTTGGCGGAGGCAAGGGCCTCGGTTTCGGCGTTGCCGAAGCGCTCGCGACGAAAGGTGCCGAGATCATTCTGGTCGGACGAGGGGAGGCGACCCTGGATGCGGCACGGCGCGCGATCGAGGCCGCCGGCCACATCTGCTCGACCTTCAGCGCCGACCTCTCGGACAACGACAGCGTCTCCCGACTGATCCGTGCCGTCGAGGACGAGCATCAGCGGATCGACATCGTCCTGCTCAATGGCGGCGGCCCGCCGCCCTTCGCGGCCAGCGTCTTCGATGCGAGCGTCTGGGAGAAGCAGTTCACCAGCATGGTGCTGAGCCAGATGCGCATCGCCATTTCTTTCCTGCCAGGCATGCGGGCGCAGCGCTGGGGGCGCATCATCGCCGTTTCTTCGACTTCCGTCCGCGAGCCGATCCGCGGCCTCACCGCTTCGAATGCGCTGCGTGCGTCGCTCGCCGGCTGGGCCAAGACGCTGGCCGGCGAAGTGGCGGCGGACGGCGTCACCGTCAACCTGTTGCTGCCGGGCCGTTTTGCGACGGATCGGACGAAAGAGTTCGACGCCATGGACGCAGCCGACAGGGGTGTCGACGCCGCCGTGATCGCCGCCGAGAGTCAGGCCGAAATCCCGGCAAAGCGTTATGGCACCCCCGCCGAGTTCGGCGCTGTTGCCGCATTCCTGGCCAGCGACGCCGCCTATATTACCGGCGTGGCGTTGCCGGTGGATGGCGGCCTCAGCCGCGGCATGCTGTGAGGAGCACGAGCAGCGGCGGGATGGTCGCATCACACAGGAACGCCCCTCGTGCCTTTTATCTGCGCGGGGGGCGTCCTGTTTGTCGTCCGCCTTTCTCAAGATCGCTCTTTCGAGAAAGGCTTTTCGACACCGAAAAAATGCCCCGGCGCCAAAATGGTTCCCGGCTGGAGCAATTCCAGGACAAGTGTGAACGATTTTCCGTCCGGAATTGCGCAAAAACAAAGAGCTCCAAGTGGTTTTTTGGCAGGCAATAGTCCGGCCCTTGCTGTCGGATTCGCCGGCGCGAGGGTCGCCGCCGCGCGTCTCCACGAGTGTCGCAAATCAAAAAATTTGACACGGCGCGCAAAGAAGTCCTATAAGAACTTTGTCGATGTTTGTTTGACCGACTTTTGTTATCCGCGTGCCAAGGCGCGCCTTTGACGAACTTCCCCATCAAAATCGAGACAAACGTTGTCGTGCATCCGCATGACGACGAACGAATATTTGCCATGGAAAGGGTTCGTTATGAGCACAGGCACAGTTAAATGGTTCAACGCCACCAAGGGTTTTGGTTTTATTCAGCCTGACGACGGTTCTGCCGACGTTTTTGTCCACATCTCAGCCGTCGAGCGCGCCGGAATGCGCGACGTCGTCGAGGGCCAGAAGCTTGGCTACGAGATGGTCCGCGACAACAAGTCGGGCAAGATGTCCGCCGACCAGTTGAAGGCGGCCTAAAACGGAATTCAGCCTCACCGGTGACCACGGATGTACTGGCACCGGTGAATGGCTAATTCCAGCGCATGATCGCGGGGAGGCTAAGTCCCAGTTCATGCGCATGAGAAGAGCGTCTCTTTGCGCGTCTCTCGGGATGCGCAGGCGCTCTCATGGAAGGTCAGGCGGTGCCTGGCCTTTTTCATTTTTGCGCTTCGACCGCCGAAAGAGCGCTGCTCGACGGCCCGGACGTGCTAAGAGGCTGTTTCGAAATTCGCTCTGGCGAGTCATATGGTGGGTTCGAGAACCGGAGCGCAGCGGACATTTGGCCCGTGAGCACCGGAAGCGCGGAAAACGCCATCAAATGGCCGTCAGAGGAGAATTTCCCAGCAATTTGAAACCGGCTGCCGTATTGCTTTGTGCGGGATCCTGGCCGAAGACCAGTCTCGTCACCGTTTGGGCGGCGCGCTCCGAACCGGGAGAAAGACCTTGACCGAACCTTCAAAAAAACCTCGCGACCAGGCCGAATCCATCTTCAGCAAGACGCGGACCCAGTCGATGTCGCTCGACCGCATCAATTCCGAACGGGATGCCGTCAGCCAGGCCCGCGAAGCCAAGACCGCACGGCTGCGCGAACTGCGCCTGGAAAAGGAAGCCGACGACATGGCGGCGGCGGTTGCGCTCGCGGCCTCGCCGAAACGCGCGGGCAAACGCTGATGGCCACCAAACGTGTGCCTCAAAAGGCGATCGCCGCCGATTCGACCATCGCCGATGTCGTGGGCGAACTCGACAAGCCGGTCGAATATGTCCGGCGCGTGCTCGAAAAGCTCGAGCGCTGCCGGCGTGTCCACGGCGATGCCCAGGTGCGGCTCGGCGTGCGCGGCCGCGCCGAATGCCCCAATTATCTGATCGAATACGTCCGGGAAAACGCCAAGACGCACGAGCGCGTGACCTTTCAGGACGCCGCCTACAGCGGCAGCACGCATCGCGAACTGGCCCCCCGGCACATCGAGGAGGCCAGGAACTGGTCGCCCGAAGAAATGAACATCACGGCCGTTTCGGCGCTCATCGGCCGCCTTCGCAATCCGAACGCGCCATCATCGCGTTTCTCTGACGAGGATTGATATGGCAATCAAGTTTTCCGCCAAGGGGCAACCGGCAGCACCTGCTGCCGCCGTGAAGCCGGCCAAGCCGGCCGCCGCGCCAAAAACCGGCGAAGCCGCCCAAGCGGGCACCGATCTGTTCAGGTCGCCGGCCGAAGCGCCGCCGCGCAAGCCGAAGAAGAAATAGCGCCCTTGCAGCAGGATGCCGGCCGGAAATCGGCGCCAAGGCTGCTTGCCTTGGCGGTCGCAGAGGATTTTTCGTCGCCACAAGAGGGCGCCGACCCGGTTGCCTTCGATTGCCAGACCTGTGGCGCCTGCTGCGCCTACTCGTCAAGATGGCCGCGCTTTTCAACCGAGGATGACGCTCAGCTCGACCTTATCCCGCAAAAATACGTGGCTGCCGACGAAGCCGGCATGCGCTGCGACGGCGCGCGCTGTTCGGCACTGCGCGGCGAGGTCGGCAAGTCGACCGCCTGCGGAATCTATGAGATCCGTCCCGACGTCTGCCGCGCGTGCATGCCGGGCGATGACGACTGCCTGATGGCGCGCCGGGCTCACGGACTGCCGACGCTGTAATGACAGCACACGCGCTGGCGTCCCCAGTTTAAATTTCCTCAGTCGGATGATCGAAAGTCGCTGCGGTAGAGGCCGGGCGATCGTCCGGTCAACCGTTTGAATGCCTGCGAGAACGACGGCACCGATTCATATCCGACGGCGCGCCCGATCTCGCCGATGTGCTGGTTCGTTTCGCGCAGAGCCCTGGCGGCAAGGTTCATCCGCCACCGGGTCACATAGGACAGCGGCGGCTGTCCCACCAGTTGAGCGAAGCGACGCGCGAAGGTGGCTCGGGACTGTGCCGCGCCGCTGGCAAGGGAAGCGATGGTCCAGGGATTGCCCGGCCGCTCGTGGATCAGGCGCAAGGCCTGCGCAATGCCTTTGTCGCGCAAGGCGCCAAACCATCCCCCTGTTCCGAGTGGCTGATGTTCGATCCAGGCACGCAACAAGAAGATCAATGTGCTGTCGAGAAGGCGTGGGGCGACAATGTCGTGGCCGCCGAGATTGCCTTTCGCTTCGACCTGTAGAAGTTCCAGGGCAAGCCGCAGCGGCTCGCTGGTGTGGATCTGATTCCGGGTCAAATGAATCAGCGGAGGAAACAGCGAAACCATCGGATATGGCCCGACGCCGTCGAGTGAATATCTCGCACAAAGAAGAGTTGTCGCGCCGCTTTCGCGCTGCCGGCGGCAGGGCCAACGCCGGGAGACCATCCGTGAGCATCGAATTCCTGTTGACGTCGCTGATTGTCGTGGCTTCGCCCGGCACCGGCGTTCTCTATACGCTGAGCGCCGGGCTTTCGCGTGGTGCGCGCGCCAGCATCATTGCCGCTGTCGGCTGCACGCTCGGCATCATCCCGCACATGGCGGCCGCCATCACCGGCCTCGCGGCACTGCTGCACACCAGCGCCGTCGCCTTCGAAACGCTGAAATATCTTGGCGTCGCCTATCTTCTCTACATGGCCTGGAACACGCTGAAGGAGAGGGGCGGCCTGGGCGTCGACGAAGATGTCGCGCCGCGATCCGCCGGCAAAGTGATCGCCTCCGGCATTCTGATGAACATCCTCAATCCGAAGCTGTCGATCTTCTTCTTTGCCTTCCTCCCGCAATTCGTCAGCACCACCGAACCGCATGCGCTGTCGAAGATGCTGGAACTCAGCAGCGTCTTCATGCTGCTCACCTTCTTGGTCTTTGTCGGCTACGGCGTTTTCGCGGCGTCAATCCGCAGCCATGTCGTGTCGCGGCCAAAGGTGCTGACCTGGATGCGCCGTACCTTCGCCGGAGCCTTTGTAATGCTCGGCGCCAAACTGGCGCTGGCGGATCGCTAGCTCTCGCTCTTTTGACGCAATTCCGGACGGGAAACCGTTTTCACACCTTTCCTGGAATTGCTTACCGCTGCGGATCGGCCGGCCCGCCTGCGGTTTCGGAAGCCTCGCCGCCTCCGAAACCGGGCGCAGCGCGAACACCCAGCCGCCAGGCCGACGGGGGGACGCCGATCATCTTCTTGAAGGCACGGCTGAACGCCGCCTCCGACTCGTAGCCGATTTCCGCCGCTATGTTTGCGACGTTAGTGTTGCCGGCGCTGAGCAATTCCGAGGCAATCTGCATCCGCCACTTGGCGAGATAGTGCATCGGCGGCATGCCGACGAGTTTCGTGAAGCGCTCGGCCAGCACGGTGCGCGACAGCGCGGCCTCCTTCGCCAGCGCCTCCACCGTCCAATTGTGCGCCGGCCGGTCATGGATCAGCGCCAGCGCCTTGCTCAGATGCGGATCGCGCAGGCCCGCCAGCCAGCCGGTTTGTTGTGGCGGCAGCGACTCCACATAACGGCGCAGCACGTCGACGAACATCAATTCGCTGAGCTTGGTGAGCACCGTCTCGCTGCCCGCACGCTTTTCCGCGACCTCCGACACCGCCAGCTTGATGAACTGGCCGAGCCAGCCGCCGTCGCCTTTCACGTCTCCGGCCTTGATGACCGGCGGCAGCGCTTCGAGCAGCGGATTGAAGGGCAGCGCATCGCAAGCGAGATAGCCGCATACCAGCCGGGCCGACAGCGATCCGTCCTTGACGTAGTTGATGGGAAACGGTGTCTGGCTGGCGGCGGCGATATCCAGCACATCCGCGGTCGGCGGATCCGCGCGCAGGGCCGGATTGCTCGACATGATATGCGGATCGCTCCTGGTGAAGACCACGACTTCGCCGGCCTCCACGGGTATCGCCTCCTTGCCGATGATGCGGGCGAAGCAGCGGCCGGCCGTGAGCACGTGGTAGGAAATCAGGTGATCCGCGCCCGGCAGTATCCTCGGCAGTATCGAGGCGGGGGAGGGCGAGCAGACCGCCCAGGGGTCCTGGGCCGCGATGTCGAAAAATGTCGCGCCGGTGAGACGCACCTTTTTCAAGAGGTCAGACAGAGCGTCCCCGGCCATTCCATCTATATCCCGTAAGTTGCGCGGCAACCCGGCGCGACATCCCTTTCGAGTTCCGGACGCGCTGTCAAGTAAGGCGGACGCCCCGTCATTCCGTTCATTGCCGGAAGCTTTACACCCGTCGGTGCTGAGCTCTGTCTCAAATCAGCTGCTGAGCGCAGTCGAACTCAAGAAAAATGAGGATCTAAGTCATGACGGTACATAAGGGCGGGTGTTTTTGCGGCGCCGTGGAAATCGAAGTGCACGGAGCAGCCGAGGCGATGGGCTACTGCCATTGCAGTTCCTGCCGTTCGTGGTCGGCGTCTCCCGTGAACGCCTTCACGCTGTGGAAGCCGGAAAACGTCAAGGTCACCAAGGGCGAGGAGTTCCTGTCCGGCTTCGAGAAGTCAAACATGAGCGACCGTCAGTTCTGCACGAAGTGCGGCGGCCATCTGATGACCGATCATCCGCCGCTCGGACTGGTCGACGTCTATGCGGCCACGATACCGACGGTGAAGTTCACGCCGGGGGTTCACGTCAACTACGCCGAGACGGTCCTGCCGATGAAGGACGGATTGCCGAAGCTGAAAGACTTCCCCGCCGAACTCAGGGGCTCGGGCGTGAGCGTGCCGGAGTAACCCGGCAATGACACACGATTTCCAACAGCCACATCTCACGACAGGAGAATACGCATGGGCATCACGACATTTCGCGCCACGCAGGAGCCGATCAAGGATCTTTATCGCAAGGATGCGCGCGCGGCACTTCTTACGCTGAAGGCCAAGGGCAGTGCCGACGACTCCAAGGTCACTTGCAAGGTCGAGACAGGACGTGGGCTCGCGCTGGCGGGCATCCATCCGAAGGCCGGGGGCAGCGGACAGGAGCTTTGTTCCGGCGACATGCTGCTGGAAGCCCTTGTCGCATGCGCCGGCGTCTCGTTGAGGGCCGCGGCCGCCGTTCTCGAAATACCGATCAAGTCGGCCGAAATCTCCGCCGAGGGCGACGTCGATCTTCGCGGCACGCTCGGCGTCACCGAAGGTGTGCCGGTCGGCTTCAAGGAGATCCGCCTGCGGTTCGACATCGAGACCGACGTTGCGCAAGACCGGCTGACTGACCTGCTCGAGCTCACCGATCGCTACTGCGTGATCTTCCAGACGATCCAGCGCAGTCCCAAGACCTTCGTGAAGCTTCACAAAGTCGTGCGGTAACCGCGCCCTGCCCGGAATCCTAAACTTTGGGGATTCCGGGCTGGGCCTGAGCGCGGCCTCACTGAATGCAGCTTGGCTGAATGCAGCTGGTCGCGCCAAGCGTTATCCCTTCACGTAGCCCATTGCGTCGACGATCTGCCCGTCCGCCACGCGCATCAGGTTGACGCCGCGGATGGAATTGCCGTCGGCCATCCAGTAGCGCCAGCGGATCGTCGCCCGGTCGCCGGCGACGAAGGTTTCTTCGATGTCGAAACGCGTGCCGGGTCCGGTCGCGATCGCCGACCACAGTTCGACGCAGGCGCCCTTGCCGATGCGGCGGGCGCCGTCCGGGGCCGGCGTGGTGTTCTCGATCACGCAGTCTTCCGCCACCAGATCGTCGAGCGCCGATGGGTCGTGGCGCTGGAAGACGTCGTTGTAGCGCCGCATGATCTCGGCCGTTTCGGCGGAGCGTTTGGCCGCGGCGATGTCGATGATGAGTTCCTGTGTCATTGCATATTCCTTTCCCTTCGGTGATCAGTAGCGGTTTCGATGAGGCGGGCCGTGAGCGTGATCACGGCGACGCCGGCCAGCGCCCGCGATACGAGGCAGCTCTCCTTGGCCGTCTGCGCCAGCCGCTCGAAATCCCCCGCCGCCAGCCCGGCGACGCTTGCCTCCGTCTCCAGCTCGATACGGGTCAGCGTCGGTCCGGCCGCGGTGGCGCCGAGATGCGCTTTCGCGATCGTGTGGATGCGCGCGGGAGTGTAGCCTTCGCGGCCGAGAATGGCGCTTAGCGCCATCGAGAAGCAGCCGGCATGCGCCGCCGCAATCAATTCCTCCGGGTTGGTGCCGGGACCGTTCTCGAAACGCGACGGGAAGGAGTAGGCACCTTCGAAGACGCCGCTACCTAGTCTCAGCCGACCCGAACCTTCCTTCAACGATCCCTGCCATTGAGCTTCTGCTTCACGAATGGTCATTGCGTCTCTCCTTTTAGTTTGAGGCTCGATCGAATTTTGGGGGTGAACCAGTCAGGCGCCGTCGACGACCACTTTCCCGAAGACGTCGCCTTGCTGGAAATAGCGGTAGGCGTTTTGGGCCTCGTCGAAGGCGAACACCTTGTCGATGACAGGCTTAAGCCGATGCACCGAGATGGCGCGCAGCATGGCTTCGAGGTTGGTGCGATTGCCGACGAACAGCCGGCTGATGGTGGCGAGGCTGCGCTGGTAGATCGGGCCGGGGATCTGCACCGTCCCGCCTTTCGCATCCTGTATGGTGAGAAGCACGATGCGCCCGTAAAGCGCGCAGGCGATCATCGATTGCGCGAAGGTCGGCGGGCCGCCGGTCTCGACGACGAGGTCGATGCCGCCGGTCTGCTCGCGCACCGCAGCACCCCATTCCGGCATGCCGGCTGTCGAGACGACGAGGTCGGCGCCCAGCGCCCGCATCCGGTCCAGCTTCTCGCTGCGCGAACTGACGGCCACGACCCGGCAGCCGAGCAGCTTGGCGAATTGCAGCGCAAACAGCGCGACGCCACCTGAACCGATGACAAGAACCCATTGGCCGGGCTTCGGCATCTCGGCCGCCGTCACCGCATTCCAGGCGGTCAGGCCGGCGCAGGTCAGCGTCGCCGCTTGATGCCAGTCGAGATGATCGGGAAGCCGCACCGCCCATTGCTCATCGAGCACCGCGTATTCGGTCAGCATCCCGTCCAGCGTGCAACCGAGCTGGTCGATCAGCCCGGCATTGATGCGGCCGTCGGTCCAGCGCGCAAAATAGCTGCCGGTGATGCGGTCGCCGACGGCGAAGCGGGTGACGGAATCGCCGACGGCAACGACTTCGCCGGCACCGTCGCTCAGCGGGATAACGCCCTGGCGTGGCGCCAGTGGATAGTTGCCGTTGAGGATCATCGTGTCGCGGCGGTTGAGCGAAGCGGCGCGCACACGCACGGCGATCTCGTGTTGCTTCGGCGCCGGCTGCGCCTCGTCGCGCCTCACCAGGCGTTCGATTCCGCCGGTTCCTTCAAGGCGATAACTATGCATATCGGCCTTCTCTTTCGAATATGTAGACTGATCTACATATTATGTAGATCGATTGCTATATTCGAGGCAAGGCCTATAGTGTTCACTCCTGACAGAGGTTGGCATGGCGAACGACACCCGCACCCGCATGATCGAGACGACGGCGCGGCTGCTGAGGCAGCGCGGCTACCACGGCACGTCGCTCAACGACATCTTGAGCGCCTCAGGCGCACCGAGAGGCTCGCTCTACTTTCACTTTCCGGGCGGCAAGGACCAATTGGTCATCGAGGTGACGCGCGACAGCGTCGCCGATGTCACGCAGAGGCTGGACGCCGCGCTCGCCGCCGAAAAGGACCCGGCGGTGGCTGTCCACCACATCTACCAGTCGGTCGCGCGCATGCTGGAAGACAACCAGTTCACGCTCGGTTGCCCGATCGCGCCCGTGGTGCTGGACTCGCCGGCAGACGTGCCGGAACTGGCCGAATTGTGCCGCTCGGCTTTCGAGCAGTGGATAGGCTTGCTCAGGGCCGCCTTCGTCAGGGCAGGGGTGCCCGAGCGCCGCGCGCACGCGCTCGCATTGCTGGTCGAATCATCGCTGGAAGGGCTGATGGTGATCGCACGCGCCACCCACGACCGTGCCCCTGTGCTGGCAGTAGCCGATGAAGTCGCGGCGCTGATTGAGGGTGCTTTGCCTGCCAAATCTCACCCTCGGCGGATTGACGCCGCCGTCTGAGCGGGCAAACCGCTAAGCAAAGCAAACAAAAAGGGCGACCTCTCGGCCGCCCTTTCCGTATCTGAAGGTAGATGGGCTGGACTGGAAATCCATGCCGCCACTCAAGCCCGCTTGCGGGCTTGAGCAACGTGAGTTCATGGCGTGCTTTATGGACTTCTTAGAAGTCCATGCCGCCACTCAAGCCCGCTTGCGGGCTTGAGCAACGTGAGTTCATGGGCGTGCTTTATGGACTTCTTAGAAGTCCATGCCGCCACTCAAGCCCGCTTGCGGGCTTGAGCAACGTGAGTTCATGGGCGTGCT